>JAFAXZ010000277.1 GCA_019240665.1 Pseudonocardiales bacterium
AGCACCGGCAGCGCTGCTGCCTCATGGAATCCCGCAGCATGCGCCACCACCCCCGCGTGCGCGGCGAGAGCCCCGGCGCAGTGCCCAGCCACCGCGGTGGCCACGGGATCGGTACCCCACAGCAACGGGGTTCGCGCCGTCAGCAGCAACGCCAGGGACTTGGCCGGGTTGACCAACGACTCATGGGCGACGTGATCACGCTCAGCTTCGCGGTCTAGCTCGCCAGCCAGCGCCTCGGAGTCGGTCGCTAGCAAGCCCAAGGTGTCCAGCAGCACCAGGCCGGCGGTCAGGGTGCGCGGCAGCGCCAGCCCCGGTGGTATGTCAATCCGAGGCACCACCAGCATCGATCGCCCCGCGGCCGCGGCCGCCACCGGGCCCTCGGCGGGTGCGGTGAGCACCACCTGGGCTCCCCGGCGGACCGCACGGTCGAGGCCCTCCGCCAGCTCTCGATCGCCGGGATCAGTGGTGTTGGCCAGCACGACGTCCAGTGCACCCACCCACATCGGGACCGACCGCGTCGTCACCACCGGCACCGGGCAGGACGATCCCAGCAGCGCAAGCAGCAACGGTGCGGCAGCTGGGGCCGCACCCGGCCGGGTCAGCAGCACCAGCGCCCGTGGACGTTCCCCCACCAGCCGCCGCAGACCCGCCTCCTCGGCCGCGGCGACCGTGGAACGCACTTGGGCACCCGCCGTAGCCGCGGCGCGGAGCAACCCACCGGTGTCAGTGGCTTCCAGGCGCTCAGGGTCATCGAGTAAGTCGTCGTCACCGCGACTGGAGTGGGAGGGGCCACGGTCGAGGTGCATCACCCTAAGCCCAGCCCGCTACCGCCGCCGTCATCGGCGCCTGGGCCGGTCCCGGGCAACGTCTCGTCCAGCAGCAGCACCGGGATGCCGTCGATCACCGGGAAGCTGCGCCCGCACGCGGTGCAGGTCAACGCATCAGCTTCGGGATCAACAGCGGTGCCGCGACGCAGCTCGGCGTGCGCCGGGCACGGGCACGCCAAGATCTCCATCAGCGCAGCATCCAAGTCCACGGCCATCGTTGTCCTCCTCAGTTGCCGCGCACCAGTGCCAGCACCTCATCACGCAACGCCTCGACCGCTGCGGTGTCGCGAGCCTCGACGTTCAGGCGCAGCAGCGGCTCGGTGTTCGACGGACGCAGGTTGAACCACGACCCGTTGGGGCACCGTACGGTGAGGCCGTCGAGCTCGTCGAGCTCGACGGCTTCCCGCGCAGCGAACCACTTCCGCACGGCCTCCATCCTGCCCCGCTGGTCGTCCACCGTGGAGTTGATCTCACCGGATGCGGCGTAGCGACTGAACTCAGCCATCAGCGCCGAGGCCGGGCGCTGCTGCTGACCGAGCGCGGCAAGCACGTGCAGCGCGGCGAGCATCCCGGAGTCAGCGCGCCAGAAACTGCGGAAATAGTAATGCGCGGAATGCTCGCCTCCGAAAATTGCCCCGGTTTCCGCCATCCGCTGTTTGATGAACGAGTGGCCGACGCGGGTGCGCACCGGTCGCCCACCGTGCTCGGCGACGATCTCCGGCACGGCCTGCGAAGTGATCAAGTTGTAGATCACTGCAGCACCGGGCTCGGTGGCCAACTCCCGGGTGGCGACCAAAGCGGTGATAGCGCTGGGGCTCACTGGCTCGCCACGCTCGTCGATCACGAAACAGCGGTCAGCGTCGCCATCGAAGGCCAAGCCCAGATCGGCGCCATGCTCGCGCACGGCCGCCTGCAGATCCACCAGGTTCGCCGGATCCAGCGGGTTGGCCTCATGATGGGGGAAACCGCCGTCCAACTCGAAGTACAGCGGAATGACGTGCAGCGGCAGTCCCTCGACAACCGCGGGCACGGTGTAGCCACCCATCCCGTTACCGGCGTCCACCACGACTCGCAGCGGCCGGATCCCGGACAAGTTCACCAGCGAGCGCAGGTAGCGCGCGTAGTCGGCGAGCATGTCCCGCTCGGTGACGACGCCGCCGCCCGGTCCCGGCTGGATGCCACGCTCGACCGCGACTCGGATCTCGTTCAGCCCGCTGTCCTGACCGACCGGCGCGGCACCGGCCTGGCAGAGTTTGATGCCGTTGTAGCGGGCCGGATTGTGGCTTGCGGTGAACATCGCACCCGGCAACCCGAGCCACCCGGAGGCGAAGTAGATCATATCGGTGCTGGCCAGGCCGACTGAGATGACGTCAAGACCGCGGTTGGTCACGCCGTGCGCGAAGGCGGCCGCCAGAGCGGGTGAGGAGTCCCGCATGTCGTGTCCGGTGATCACTGCGTGCGGACCGGTTGAACCCTCCGCACTCTCGTCCGAGCGCCCGACAAAGTCGGCGAAGGCCGCGCCGATATCGCGCACCACCTCAGAGTCCAGCTGCTCCCCGACGATACCCCGGATGTCGTAGGCCTTGACTATCGCAGACAGGTCGGGCACTGCTCTCCCTTCGTCGCGTCTGGTCCTGCCGAGCCCAACGGACGTCTCCATCGAGCCTATCCGCGCATGGCGCTCGGAACGCAAGCGACGAGTGCGCTGAATCGACTAGGGGTGTGGGCTCAGTCGCCGACCGGGTCGGGCAGCACCCTCAGGTGACTGCGGCGCCCGCTACCGTTCACCGGACCGGCCGGAACGGCCTCCACCGAGGGGACCACCCGGCCGGCCTCACGTACCGCCTCGGCAAGCGCGGTCAGATCGTCCGCCGAGGGTTCCGGCTCGACGAACTCACCATCGTGACGCACGACGTCCCAGCCCCGTGGCGCGGTCAACCGTAACGCGTGCCGCTCGCACAAGTCGTAGGAGTGTGGCTCGCTGTAGGTGGCGAGCGGACCCACCACAGCAGTGGAGTCGGCATAGACAAAGGTGAGCGTGGCAACCGCCGGGTTTGTGCACCCGGTCCTTGAGCACCGCCGCACACTACGCACGGCCGGGACCATAGCGCGCAGGTCCCGCCGAGTGCGGCAGGCGCGCGGAGCACCACGCTGGCCAATGCGCTCCGGGCCCCGTCTGGCCAGGGCGCTCCCGGCGTAGTCTCGATGGATGACGGTGACCCGGTCAGCCCGCTCGCGCCTGCGCAGCCGCCGGGACCGGCGCGGCCGCGGCGTCCGGGGACTACTGTTCCCTGCCACGCTGCCCGCAGCGCGCAGCCGCTCGGAGCGGTTCGACGCGATCGTGCTGGACGTCCTCGAACCGATCGACGAGCGCTGGCACGCCGAGCTTGACAGGCTCGACGTCGCCGTTGATGAGGTGCCAGAGGTTACTGACTGCGATCCGACCACGGTCACCTGGGGCAGCGACGTGGTGGAAGACGGTAACATCCCGCTTGCCCGCCTGGTTCCGGCTGGGGTGGACCGCGCTGGCTTGCCTACCCGAGCCCGGATCGTGCTCTACCGACGCCCGCTGGAGACCCGGGCGCAGGACGGCGATGACCTCTCCGACCTCGTGCATGAGGTGCTGGTCGAGCAGGTGGCGAACTATCTCGGCCTCGATCCGGACGCCATCGACGGACCTGCAGAAGCGGGCTGACCACTCACGACGGGCTACCGGTTCGGGCGGCGCCGGGACGGTAGCGCGGTGCCGGCAACCAGGAGGAACAACGCGCCCTCGAGGAGCAGAAGCGCTGTCCGCGCGACGTCCGAGCGGATCACCCGAACCTCGGCCGACGTACCCCGCACCGGGATCGCGACCTGGTGCCCCCACCCTCGTACCACCGGTACTGGCCGGCCATCCACGCTGGCCTGCCAGCCTGGTTCGTCGTTGGCCGCGACCACGAGCAACCGTCCTTCCGCGCCGGGCGCGACTCGCACTGCCACCCGTGGCGGCTGGGCCGGCACCAGGACACCGCTGACCCCAGGCTCGATGGGCGGGGCCGCGCCGCTACGCGCCTGCTCGGCCAGCGCGGGACCCAGCAGTTCCGCGCCCGGGACTGGTCGCACCACCCGCAGCACCGGTCTGCCGTCCGCGGTTCGGGGCGCGGATCGGGCCAACGGTCCGGCTGCGGCGAGGGCTCGGGCGCCCTGCGCTGCGGTCGGCAGCACCACGAATTGCACCCCGGTGGCGGCCACGTCGGCGATCGCGGCAGAGGTCTCGCCCGGTTGCCCACCCCGCAGCGCAGCGGCCACCCGCTGCAACCGGGACCCGGTGGCGCGCAGCGGGGCAATGTCATCGTCACCAAAGCGCGCGGTCCGCGACCTGGTCAGCCGTACCGGCTCACCCGGGGCACCGACGACCAGAACGGACGTGTCAGCTCGGGCCAGCTCTGCGGCCAGCGAGGGGGCCAGCACCGGCAAACCCGCTGGCGGACCGGCGGTGAGGGGACCGCTGGCGCCCAACGCAACGGCCGCGGCCGACAGCGCCGCCACCCCAATCCACGGCGTCACCGACAACGCTTTACCCCACTGGTGGTTCCCGAGCCACCGCCGAGTGGGCTCCGCAGTGCGGCCAGCTAGCGCAGTGCGGCCAGCCAGCAACACGATCCACAGCAACCCGCAGCCAGCGAACAGCAGCGCGCCCCCGGTGAAACCCGGCCGTGGGTCACCACCGGCCAGCGGGCGCATCGGCAGCCGGATCAGCAGCACCACCGCGACGGCACCCAGCAGTGCCAATCCCAGACCCGGCAGCATCGCCCGGGAGGGCCGGATGGCGAGCGCGATCACTGCCGCTGCCACCACGACCACACCCACCCACGGCACGACGCCTGCACCACCGGGGTCCAGCGAGATCAGCCGCAACCAGCCGGGCACCTGCTCGGGAACCACTGCGCCCACCCCGTGCAGCAGCACCGCAGGGCGTTGAATGACCACCGCCGGCCACGGCACGAGCAACCCTAGCGGCAGGAGCACCACCGCGAATAGCCCGCTCGCGCGGCGCAGCGTCGTCACCCGGGGGGCCGGCACTACCACAAAGCCAATAAGCGCCACAGTCAGCACCATCAGGTGCAACAGGGGGGCGAACGCGCCAAGGACAGCAATCCCGAGCGCGGTGGCGGCTGCGGTGGACAGCCCGCCGGTGGATCGCCTGCCCGCCCCACCGTGCAACACCGAAGCGACACCAGCCAGCACGAGCGGCAGCAGCAGGTAGGCCACCACGACATCCAGACGGCCCTGCACCAGTCCAGCGATGGCCGGGGGGAGCAACGCGTACCCCGCGGCGGCCAGTGCACGACGCTCGCGGCTGACAGGTAGGGCGCGGGTGGCCCGGTAGGCGGACAGGGCGGCCAGCGGCAGCGCGGCCAGCAGCAGCAGCGACACCGCAGCAGCGGGCGACCCCACCGGCGTGCCGAGCATGCCGAGCACGGCTAGCGCAGCCGGCGGAGGAGCCGCGCTTCCGCCGCCGACCGGATGCCAGGAAGCCAGGTAGGACGACCAGGTTTGGCCGAGACTCTCCACCGGGAACAGCCGGCCACCAGCTAAGTCCAGCGCCATCCGGTGGCGGTTCAGCAACACGGCGAGCACGGTCATCGCCGCGGTCAGCAACGTGGGTGGAGAAAGCAAGAACTTCCGGACGCGGGCGCCGACTCCGACGTCGTCCGCCATCAGCGCGACCGAGTCGCTACTGTCGGTAGCCGTCTGCGGCTTCTCGCTATCAGAATGCCTGGGCAGCGGCGAGGGCCGAGGCCGAGTTCGCGTGCTGGCCTCGGATGCACCATGCTCAGCTGCGCCGTCCGCCGCTGGTTCCTCCTCCGCTGGGACGCTGGGCGCTACCGGTGTCGTGATGGTGCTGGACCTGCGCGAGCAGGCCGCAGGGTGGGCATTGTCGTCACCGGCAGGTGTCCCAGCAGTGCGCGACACGCCAACTCCTCCCTGTCCATCCCCGTTGGTGGGGGCACACGGTAACGTCCCCGGGTGACCGGCGTGGCCTCCGGGGAGCGGCCCGTCTCAGACCGCGCCGCGTTTGAGTCGGCGGCGCTCCCGCTCTGACAGTCCGCCCCAGATCCCGAACCGCTCGTCGAACGCCAGCGCGTACTCCAGACACTCGGCCCGGACTTCGCAGCCCGCGCAAATCCGCTTCGCTTCCCTGGTTGACCCGCCCTTCTCAGGGAAAAACGCTTCCGGATCGGTCTGGGCGCACAGCGCCCGCTCCTGCCAGTCCTGCTGGTCGAGCCCGTCGAACAGGGCCCAGTTGCTCTGCTGCTCGCCCCCCCTCTCCGCTGACCAGCTGGTGTCCACCTCATCCATGGCGGTCCGCCCTCCTCGCCATAGAGTTCCTCCCCGGTTCGCGCCTCCCCGGGCTGTGAACCGGAGAATAACAACCTTGTGATTACACCTCTGTCATCGGGGACGCAAGTCTTGGGGTCCATCCCGAGCGCCTACCTAGCGTGTCGCCGTTGACACGCCGCGGCGCCTAGCAACCCAGCTCGTGAGAGCTCTTGTCGCCGAGTTCGACAACAAGAGGAGTGATCACAACAGGCCCCGTGCCGGCGTGACACGCTGGACTGGTGCGTAGCTGCGGATTGACCATCGGCGACGGGCGGCCGCACGCGCCCGTTGCGGTCGGCCTACCGGAATACTCCGCGACCGCACCGCGCACCGCCCGTTTGCCGGCCCCGACCTTGACGACGTCCCCTCACTACTTCACTGCAGTTCGGATCACGCTGAGCGAGAGGAAACCTGTGCGTGCCACCGGTCTGGCCCCGAGCCCACTATTCCTGATACTGGTCGCGGCCACCGTGGCCAGCGGTGCACTCGCCGCACTGGCCATCGGCGCGGCCCGCACTGCCGGCATCGTGCTCCTGATCCTCGGCGGGTGGGCGGTCGCGCTGTGCCTGCATGAGTTCGGGCACGCCCTGACGGCTTACCGGGGCGGCGACCGTTCGGTGCGCGCCAAGGGGTATCTCACCCTCGACATCCGGCGCTACACCGACCCGGTGATGTCGCTGCTGCTGCCACTGGCGCTGCTGGCCCTGGGTGGAATCCCGCTCCCGGGCGGCGCGGTGTGGATCAACCGGGCCGCGCTGCGTTCGCGAGCGGTCGCTTCGGCGGTGTCGCTGGCCGGTCCCCTGACCAATCTGGCGCTGGGGGCGGCACTCACCGCTGTGGTCGGCACCAGTAGGCTCCCAGAGGGGCTCGCCGCCGGCCTGTCCTGCTTGGCTCTGGTACAGGTATTCGCATTTGTGCTCAACATCCTGCCGGTGCCGGGATTGGACGGGTTCGGCGTACTGGAGCCCTACCTACCCGCACAGGCTCGCCGGTTTGCCGGCACTTTCGGCTGGTACGCCCCCTTGCTGCTCTTCGTACTGATCATCGGCGTGCCCGCCGTGGGGAATGCCCTGTTCGGCGCCAGCTTCGCGGTCTTCGCCGCCCTCGGTGGCGACCGGGAGGCCGCGATCGCCGGCTTCCAGGAGCTCCTGTTCTGGCGCTGAGGAGTTATCGGCAGCCATTCAAGTCGCTGCCTATTCGGTGCCGGGTTAACGTCGACATCCAGGGGCACTCCCGGGGCGCTGCAAGGACGTGGGATGGATGTAACGGCTCGACTGGACGGCTTCCAGCGGCGTCACACCTGGGTGGGCTTCCCGTTGGCGGTGATCTATAAGTTCGTCGACGATCAGGGCGGTTACCTCGCCGCTTTGATCACCTACTACGGTTTCGTCTCGCTGTTTCCCGGGCTGCTCTTGCTGATCAGTGTGCTGGGCTACACGCTGCAGAGCAACCTTGCCTTGCAGCAGGCACTGCTCGGCTCGGCGCTCCAGCAATTCCCCGTCATCGGGCCGCAACTGCAGCAGAACGTCGGCTCGATCCACGGTAGCGGCCTGGGCGTGATCCTGGGCATCCTCGGTGCGGTCTACGGAGGGCTGGGTGTCTCGGTGGCCATCCAGACGGCGTTGAATCGGGTCTGGGCCGTGCCCCGCTATGCCCGTCCTGACCCAGTGGTGTCCCGGCTACGCGGTATGGTCTTGTTCGTCCTGCTCGGGGCAGTCGTTCTGATGACCACCGGGCTGGCCGCAGTCGGCCCGGTGGCCGCCGGCTACGGCTGGGACGCCGGAGTGCGTATCGCGGCGATCGCCGTCGCAATGATCGTCAACGTGGGCGCGTTCCTGGTCGGGTTTCGGGTATTGACCGCCCGGGACGTTCCGCTGGCTGTGCTGATGCCCGGTGCGATCGGCGCCGGGGTCGCGGTGCAGGTGCTGCAGACCGGGGGCGCGTTGTTCGTCAGTCATGTACTCAGTGGTGCCTCGCAGATCTACGGCGTCTTCGGGCTGGTGCTCGGGTTGCTGGCTTACCTGTACCTGCAAGCGGTCATCGTGGTGTTCTGCGCGGAGATCAACGTAGTGCGGGCGCGCCGGCTATGGCCCCGCAACCTGCTCACCCCTTTCAGCAACGACATCGAGCTCACCGCCGCGGACCGGGCCTCGTACCGTTCCTACGTGGACTCCGAGCGCTTCAAACCCTCCCAGCAGGTGCAGACCACGTTCGACCACCAGCCCGCGGCGAACGACAAACCCTGATCACGGTCGTGAAGGTCGTGGTGCTGGTCGGTGGCGTCGGTGGCGCCCGGTTCCTGCTCGGGGTGAAAGCCGCGCTCGGCTTACCGGCCGTCGGCGCCGGTGAGGACCCCGCCTCGAGCGGGCACGAGATCACCGCGGTGGTCAACACCGGGGACGACATCTGGTTGCACGGGCTGCGGATCTGCCCGGATCTGGACACCTGCATGTACACCCTCGGCGGCGGGATCGACGCCGAGCGCGGCTGGGGACGTGCCGGTGAGACCTGGGTGGTCCAAGCGG
>JAFAXZ010000334.1 GCA_019240665.1 Pseudonocardiales bacterium
CGGCACCTGGACCGTGCCGCTGCAACTTGCCGAGCCGGGCAGCTACCGGGCGATCGCTGAGTTCCTGCCCGGGACCGCCGCGACACCGGTAACGCTTGGCGTGGATCTCGAGGCACCGGGACTGGTCGAGCCCGCGCCCATCTCGAAGGTCTCCACGATCGCCGAGGTCGAGGGTTATACGGTGATCTGGACCGGAGATCTGGTCTCTGGGTCGGTGTCGCGGATATGGATGCATGTGATGCGCGACAACGTGCCAGTCACTGATCTTGATCCCTTTCTCGGTGGCGCTGGGCATATGGTCATCCTGCGCGAGGGCGACCTCGCCTACCTGCATGTGCATCCTGTCGCGGGTCCCCGCCAGGACACGGCGATCGACTTTGACGCCGACGTGCCGACTGCCGGTTACTACCGGATGTTTCTGGACTTCCAGCATCACGGCCAGGTGCGGACCGTCGAGTTCACCGCGCTGGCGAGGTGAGGCGTGGCGACCATCCATGACCGCAGCCCCGGCACCGCGACCGGACCCGGCGAACTGAACCACCAGGTCGAGCTGGCGATCGGTGGTATGACATGTGCGTCCTGTGCAATGCGCATTGAAAAGAAGCTCAACCGGCTCAGGGGAGTCAACGCCAGCGTCAACTACGCCACCGAGAAGGCGCGAGTCAGCTACGCCGACGGTGTCACGCCTGAGGATCTCGTGGCGACTGTGGCTCGTACCGGCTACACCGCCGAGCTATTTCAGGACACTGGTACCGACACTGGTACCGACGGCGCCGATCTCCGCGTGTTGCGGGAACGGCTGGTGGGCAGTGCCGTGCTGGCCGTCCAGGTGATTGCGATGTCGATGGTGGCGATGGTGCCGGGCCTGCGGGTGCCGCACAACTTCGAGTCGCTGTCGCTTTTCCTTACCGCCCCAGTTGTGGCGTGGGGGGCATGGCCCTTCCACCGGGCTGCTTGGCGGAACCTGCGACACGGCGCGGCCACCATGGACACGCTGATCTCGATGGGTGTGTTGGCCGCGTTCCTGTGGAGCTGCTACGCGTGGTTCGTCGGTAGCGGCGGCGTCATCACCCTGCATGAGGTCGTTCCATCGGAGTACCACGCCCATAGTCAGGTCTACTTTGAGGTTGCCGCCGGTGTCACGGTGTTCCTGCTGGCCGGTCGCTACTTCGAGGCGCGCTCCAAACGGCGCGCGAGTGCGGCGCTGCGGGCGTTGCTGGATCTTGGTGCCTCGGACGTCGCAGTGCTGCGGGGCGGGCAGGAGATGCGCATCCCCATCGAGGCGCTCATGGTCGGCGATGAGTTCGTGGTCCGCCCGGGGGAAAAGATCGCTACTGACGGAGAGGTGGTCGAAGGGTCTTCCGCCGTTGACGAGAGCATGCTGACCGGCGAGTCGGTACCGCTCGAGGTCAACCCGGGCTCGCTGGTCACCGGCGGGACGGTGAACGCCTCCGGTCGGCTGCGGGTGCGGGCCTGTCGGATCGGTGCGCACACTCGCCTCGCGCAGATGGCGCGGCTGGTAGAGGACGCGCAGAGCGGCAAGGCCAAGGTGCAGCGGCTGGCCGACCGGGTCTCGGCTGTGTTCGTGCCGATTGTGATCGTGCTGGCGGTGGCCACCCTGTGCGTCTGGCTAGCCATCGGTGCCGCCGTTGGCACCGCATTCGCCGCCGCGGTCGCCGTGCTGATCATCGCCTGTCCGTGCGCCCTCGGACTGGCCACACCCACCGCGCTGCTGGTCGGCACCGGTCGCGGTGCACAGCTGGGCATCCTCATCAAGGGACCCGAGGTGCTGGAGTCCACCCGGCGGGTGGATACCGTGCTGCTGGACAAGACCGGCACGGTCACCACCGGCACGATGACCCTGGTCGACGTGCTGCCCGCAGCTGGCGAAAGCGCCGACGAGGTGCTGTGCCGGGCCGCCGCCGTGGAGAGCGCCTCCGAGCACCCCGTCGCCACCGCAATCGCCACCGGGGGCCGGCAGCGGCTGGGGAAGCTGCCAGCGGTGGTCGGCTTCCGCTCGGCGCGGGGGCTGGGCGTGCAGGGTGAGGTGCACGGCGTCGTGGTGCTGGTGGGCCGGCCGGCCTGGTTGGTCGAGCAGTGGTCGCTGTCAATGCCTCCCCAACTGGTTACAGCGCAGTTGCAGGCAGAGGCCTGCGGCCGCACTGTGGTCGCGGTGGCCTGGGACGGCCGGCTGCGGGGCCTGCTCTCGGTGGTCGACACGGTGAAGTCGAGCAGCGCCGAGGCGGTGCGCCTGCTGCGCGCGCTAGGGCTGACCCCGGTGCTGCTGACCGGCGACAACGAGGCCGTTGCCGGCTCAGTGGCCGCTGAGGTCGGCATCGACACGGTGATCGCCGGGGTGCTGCCCGAAGGGAAGGTCGAGGAAGTGCGTCGGCTCCAGCAGGCAGGTCGGGTCGTGGCGATGGTCGGCGATGGGATCAACGACGCTGCGGCGCTGGCTCAGGCCGACCTGGGGCTGGCCATGGGCACCGGCACCGACGCCGCCATCGAGGCCAGCGACCTTACGCTGATCCGCGGTGACTTGCGGGTAGTCGCTGATGCGATCCGGCTGTCTCGGCGCACCTTGCGCACGATCAAAGGCAACCTGTTCTGGGCTTTCGGCTACAACGTGGCCGCGCTCCCGCTGGCGGCGGCAGGCCTGCTCAACCCCATGATCGCCGGAGCGGCTATGGCATTCTCCTCGGTGTTCGTGGTGTCCAACAGCCTGCGGCTGCGCGGTTTCGGCCCGCTGACGCCCTCGGCGCCGTGACGCGGCGCCTCCAAACGATCAGCTGGGTACGAGATCGCCGTGCCCGGCCTTTCGCAGGGCCTGGCGCAGGGTGTCCGCAGCAGCATCGAGTTCGGCGGGGTCTGGATCACGGTTGGCGCCGCCGAAGTCGAAGTCGTCGATGGCCCACGCGGGAAACACATGCACGTGCAGGTGCGGCACCTCGAACCCGGCGACTATGAGGCCAGCCCGCGGCGCGTCGAAGCCTGTTTTCTGTGCCGCGCCGATGTGCCTGGCCACCACCATAAGATGGGTCATCAGCTCGTCATCCGCATCGGTCCACTCGTCGACTTCGGCCCGGGGGACAACCAGGGTGTGCCCAGGCCGCAGCGGAGCGATGGTGAGAAACGCAACGCAACGTTCGTCACGCCAGACGAACCGACCTGGGATTCTACCCTCGATGATGCGGCTGAACAGCGTCGACACGATTCTCCTCCGGTGTATCGCGGGCCAGGACGTCATGACCGCGTTCTGGGGGACAGACTGCACTAACTCACGGCGAAGGTACGTAACGGCCGGAAGATCACGGCGCGGGGGAGCGTTCCAGCCAGGAGCGCAGCCGTGCGCCACCGTCTGCGGCTGGATCGGTCATGGCGATCCGGGGACCAGTGAACGCCCGGGAGCGGCTTGACGTCCCGCTGACCAGCAACACCTGGCCGGGGTGGCGTCGTGCCAGTTGCGCGAAGTCCCCGTCGCCGGTGGCCAGCAGCAGCGGCTGGTCATCGGCGTGATAGGCGCGGGCCAGCAGCAGGTCCGCGCCCTGCCAACCGCTGGCCGGCAGAACCTGAGCCTGCGGGGGCCAGTCGAGCGCTTCCAACACCGTCGGCGCCCCGGCCACCACGACGTCGGCGGAGGGTGCTCTGTCCAGTGCCACGACGAGCAGACGCAGCCGCGGCACGTCGAGGTTGTCTGCGTCGACCAGTACCTGCACGGTACGATCATGCACCCGTCAGGTTGGGCAGATTTCCACGCCACGCACAATCAGTTATGCGAAGCTTTTCCGGTGCGGCTCACCGGACTGGACACAGCCTTCCTTTGCCTGAATCGTGATGTGTCACCGATGCACCTCGGCGCGTTGGTGATCTTCCGGCCGGTCCATCGAGGTGATCCCGGGCGGGTGGCCGCTGTGCTGGCAGAGCGGGCCGAGCGTCTTCCCCAATTACGTCAGCGAGTGCAACCAGCCGGGTTTCCGCTAGCCGCCGCGGCGTGGGCCGACGATCCGGGATTCTGCGCCAAAGACCACATCCAGCTGCATCACCTTGATTGTCACGGCAGCTACGTCTGTGACAGCTGTCGCACCAGGGCGGCCGAATTGGCCGCTGAGCTGATGATCCGGCCGCTGCAGCGAAGCCGTCCGCTGTGGGAGTTCCATGTGATCTCCGGCCTCGCTGGAGGCCGTTTCGCCGTGCTGTTCAAGATGCATCACGCACTCGGCGATGGGCTGAACGCGTTGGAGATCGGGGTCCGGGTGCTGGACGAGTTCAGGCTGCGAGGTGGTGGCAGGAATCGGGGCGCCGCCGACAACCGCTCGTCACCCTCGCCGGAACCGAGTGCGTGCTCGCGTCTGTGGCGTGTGCCCGGTGACATGCGCGATGCGGTCGGGAACGTGGTAGAGCACGTGAGCGACGCGACCGGCATCGCCGCTTCGGTGCTTCGCAGCGTTCGATTACCGGCACCGGGCTCCCCGCTGGTGATCTCTTCCTCAGGCCGGCGGACTTTGGCGACGGCCCAACTCGATCTTCGGCAGATACGCCGGATCCGGGCGCACTACGGCGGCACAGTGAACGACGTCCTGCTGGCGGTAGTGACCGGGGCGTTGCGGGAGTGGCTCGTAGCCCGCGGCAATCCCGTTGCGGGATTGATCCTTCGAGCGTTCATCCCGGTCAGTCGGCGGGCGAGGTCGGGCAGTCGCATGGGGGGAAATCGGCTGTCCGGCTATCTCTGCAAGCTGCCGGTCGGAGAGCCCGATCCCGGCAGGCGGTTGCTCACGATCCGGCGCGCGATGGAGCACAGCAAGGCTGGCAGGACCAGCCGTGGCGCTGGTGCGATACCGGTGCTGGCCGACCGGTTACCACCTGCGGTGCACCGGATAGCGACCCCGGTGGCTGGTCAGGGCGCCTCGTTGCTATTCGACCTCATGGTGACCAGCATCCCGGTGCCGAGCCTGCCGTTCACACTGGACGGCGCCGAGCTGGAGGAGGTTTTCCCGCTGGCGCCGCTGGCGGCCGGCCAAGCCCTGGTTGTCGGGCTGTCCTGGTACCAGGACAGCGCATACATCGCCCTGCACGCCGATCGGGAAGGCCTGCCTGACGTGCAGCGGCTCGCCGAGGCGATCGAGCCCTCGGCGGTTGCGCTGGACAGTCTGATCGAGTGAGGAGTCTCATGAGGTGATGGGTCGGGCGGCCGGCGCCACTTCGGGTGAATGCCGGTGACTCTTTGTGTCCTATCCGGCTACCCTGACCGGGTGCCAACTTTCGACGCTGCAGCAGTGGACTGCCGGGTATCAGTCTTTCGTGAGGGGCTGCTGACCTCATTCGGCCACGACGTGACCCTGCAGGTGACGAACTTGTCCCTGGACGTAGGGGACGACGACCAGATCACAGCTGAGTTCGACCCAGGTTCGCTGCGGGTGACGACTGATATCTTGGCGTCTGATCGGCAGGACATCGAGAAAAATGCCGAGAAGGTACTCGAGCCGCAGAAGTATCCGAAGATCCAGTTTCGCTCAATGTCAGTGGTACGCGACGGCGATCGGGCGCGCATTGAGGGAGACCTCACGCTGCACGGCGCGACGAGTCCGATCTCCGTCGAGGCGCGTGACGATGGCGCACGGTGGAACGCCACGATCTTTCTTGATCAGCGTAAGTTTGGCATCAAGCCATTTTCCGCCATGCTTGGCGCCCTCAAGGTCAAGCCCGAAGTAGAGGTGAACATCAGCGTCCCGCATCCCTGACGGACGCGGCTGGCAGGGACGTGGCTTGTGGGATGAAGGTGATCACGCGAGCTTCAGGGACCGCGGCGTGTACGGCGTCGGCGACGTGGCGGCCGAGGTGGTCGGCGTCGCGCACCGCGAGAGCGGGGTCGACCCAGCCTTCGATCTCGATACGCAGGGTGCGCCCGGTCCATCGGGCGCGGGCGTGGATGTGATCGACACCCTCAACGGCAGCGGCGTGCTCGGCGGCGACCAGCACGCCAGCGTCAACGCCATCGAGCAGGCGTCGGCCGATGTCCCTGGTCACTTCGTAGCCAACGTGGCAGATGAACAGGGTGACCGCCAGGCCGGCGACCGGGTCGCCCCAGCGTTGCCCGAACGCAACGGCGCTGAGCCCGGCTAGCGCGCCGGCCGACGACAACGCGTCCAGCCAGGAGTGTTTGGCGTCGCTGACGAGGGTGGCGGATTGAATGCGCCGGCCGACCCGCAGCTTGTAGTGCGCGACGAGCTGGTTGCCCACGATGCCCAGCACGGCTGCGGCGATGCCCGCGCCGACGTGGCTGGTGCCCTCGTTGGCTAGCAGCTTGCGCACGCTCTCCACCCCGGCGAACACCGCGCTGGCCCAGATCACCAACGCGACGCCAAGACCGGCGAGGTCCTCAGCACGCTCCCAACCATACGGGTAACGCTCGGTGGGAGTGCGCTTGCTGATCCGGAAGCCGAGGAAGACCACTGCGCTGGTTGAGACGTCGGACAGATTGTGCAGCGCGTCGCCGAGCAGTCCGACCGATCCGGTGATCAGCGCGACGACTAGCTCAAGCAGCCCGGTGACGGCCAGACCCACCGCGCTGACCCCGACCGCCCGATTGGCTAACCGACGCTCCGCGGTGTCGTCGAATCGGCCACTGATCCAGTTCGCTGGCTCCCGCAACCCGGTGATCTCATGCACGCCCCACCCCCAACAAGGTCTCGCTGCTGGCAATGCTCGCTGGTCCCCGGAACTTATCGCGTCCTGCTCGCTGTCAATAGGCGCAACGCGATGGTTCGGTGGGGCCTTGAGCTGCGCGATCCACCTGTCCTCGATGCGGGCGAACCGCCACACCGCCAGGGCGAGAATCCAGGTGACGACGAACAGGCCGACGATGGCGAACCCGACGTTGTTGAGGTCAAGGTTGCCAATCGCGGCCAGCGGGCCGGTGTCGATGCCCAACTGCTCGGTCAGGATGGAGACCAGCTCGATGGTACCGATGATCAGCGCCACGGCGACCGACAACGCGGTGACGGTCATGTTGTAGAACACTTTGCGGACCGGTTTGGCGAAGGCCCAACCGTAGGCGAAGTTCATGAAGCAGCCATCGGCGGTGTCGAACATGCTCATCCCGGCGGCGAACAGGATCGGCAGCACCAGGATGGCGTACCAGGGCAGCGCGAACGCGGCAGCGCCGGCAGCCAGCACCAGCAGCCCGACCTCGGTGGCAGTGTCGAACCCCAGGCCGAACAGCACCCCGACCGGGTACATGTGCCTGGGCTTGCGGACCGCCCTGGTGGCCCTGTTGAGGAAGCGGTTCATGAACCCGCGGTTGTTGAGTTGGTTCTCCAGCTCAACCTCGTCGAAGCTGCCCTGCCGCATCCGCCGGAACACCTTGATAATCCCCACCAGTACCACCAGGTTGATGATTCCAATGATGTAGAGAAATACTCCGGATACCGAGGTGCCGATCACCCCGGTAGCCTTATGCAGGGTTGACGAGCCGTTCTCCACCGGCGCGGCCAGCGCGCGTACGCCCAGCGACAGCAGCAAGCTCAACAGGAAGACGATGGTGGAGTGGCCCAGGGAGAACCAGAACCCCACCGACAGCGGGCGCTTGCCCTCAGCCATCAGCTTGCGGGTAGTGTTGTCGATCGCGGCGATGTGGTCGGCATCGAAGGCGTGCCGCATCCCGAAGGCGTATGCCGTGAAGCCGAGGCCGATCCCGAATACCCCCGAGGCACCCAAGTCGTAGCGGTGCGGCGCGACGAACGCGGCCAGCACCCCCCAGCCGACCACGTTGAGTAACAGAATGAACCCCACCATGCCGGCGATGCCCGACCACTCCCGGGGGGTGAGCGCGGTGCGGAAGCGGTCCCACGGGGAGGAGACCTCAACGGTGGCAGTACTCATGACTCGCCTCACGCTTAGTTCAAGCACGATGTCGGCTGGCACCTCTAACGGGTGATAGTTAACTGCACTATCGTGCTATTTGCAATGAACTAGCTGTAGTCTTCTTGAAGACGAGGCAAGTTCTGCCGTGCTCAGCGGGCAGGGAAGCGGCAGCCCAGGGGCCGACGACGAGGAACGGCTCCAGGCTGCGTTCATGCGGTCATGTCCTCACCGAGGCCAGGTCGTCTGCGCGGATCGAGTGCACCGAAGACCAGTCGTCGGCGAAGCCACCACGGAGCGGCGGCGAACAGTGCACCCATCGCCGCAGCGCTGCCCTGGACGTCCTCGCGACCGGTCAGGTAGGCCCAACGGTGTCGCCTGGGCAGCGCGAAGAACACGTCGAAAAAATCTGGGACACGCTTCGGGGGGAAGCGCAGTAGCGACTCGAGACTGCGCCGCCGCAGGGCGTGCACCGCCAGTGCAGCCGGGCTCCACACCGTCTGCCACGCGGCGGTTCCGGCGGCTGCGGCACCGCCGCGGCTCAGCGCGTCGTGCACAGCGGTGGCCACCCGGGGGGCCAACCGCAGCGCCGTGGCGACGCTGTAGCCGGTAGCCGGGTGCACTAGCGGGCTCGCCGCCCCGAACGGCACCACTGGTCCGCGCCAGTTCCCGGGCGCCGGTAGCGGTTGGTCCACCGGGAAGCGCACCCGCTCCTCGGTGCCCGGTGGCACGGCGATGCGGTGGTGGGCCAAGCGGGCGTGCAGCCGGCGACGCAGCACGGGCAGCCCGAGCCCTGGGCGGCGGGCCAGCGAAGTCTCCTCGAGCAGTACTCGATCCGACGTCACCGGCACCGCATAGAGAAACGTGGGCCATCCCGTCTCGCCGTGGTGTGGCCGCCAGTCCATGAACAACGCGCTGCCCGGAGTCACCAGATCCCGTGCGGCGTCGGCGTCAACCAGTACACCCACCGCGGTCTGTTCAGCGGCGCTGCGACGGGGAATAGCACCGAGTACCGAGCGTGCCGCACCGGTGGCATCGAACAGGACGGCTGTCCGCCGCCCGCTGCCGCCCAGGTCCACCGTGACCCCCTCCGGGTCCGGATGAGCCTCCCGCGCCAGACCCTTCAGCACGGTGACCGGAGCGGCGGCCAATCCGTCCCGCAACGCGGCGTTGTCCAGCACCGCGTACTCCCAGCCCAGCTGGTGGGCGATGGTGCCGATCGCCTCGCCACGGCCACTGGCCGCCACCGCTGTCTGGGCCTCGACGGGCAGTTCTGCCCGCCAGGCGCCGTAGGTGGCCCGCCACGGCCGGTCCGGCGCGGGGTCCACCAGCTCGGTGTCCAGCCCCAGCCGCGCGCACGCCGCCGCCACCGCCCACCCCGCCGGACCGCCCCCGGCCACCAGCACGTCGAGCACGGATGCACGCTAGCGTGCCGTTATGCGCGCGGTGGAAGTGGAGCCCGAGCGACTAGCGGGCTTTCTGGCGCGATTCGCCGCCAGGCACGGCGGGGCGCTGACCACTTCCGTGGCGCCGCACCTGGTGGAGGTGGTGGCCGGTGACGGCGCGAGGGCGTCAATTCCGGTGCCCTTTCCTCCGCTGGCGGTACCCACCGGGCAACGCGGTGGCCTCGCGGTGGATGACCTGCTCGACCACCTCATGGCACCCCGCACGATCGGGCTGCTGCTGGTGCGCCTGGGCGGATACAGCGTCGGAATCGCCCGCGCCGGGGTGGTGCTCGCTTCCAGCACCGGTAGCCGGCCGGTGCACGGTCGTTCTGCGGCGGGTGGGCAATCTCAGCGGCGTTTCACTCGGCGACGGGAGGGCCAAGCCCGAGTGGCGCTGCGTGCTGCGGCCGACATTGCGGCACGGGTGCTGCTGCCTCGCGTTGCGGAGTTGGACGCTGTCGTCCTCGGTGGGGATACCGCGGCGCTACGCACCCTGGCCGCCGATCCGCGGCTGACCGCACTGTTTGAGCGAGCCGAGCCCCGCGTTCTCGATGTTGCCGAACCGCGCCGTGCAGTGCTCGAGGCGGCGGCCCGGCGAGTTCGTTGCGCGAAGGTCCAGATTAGTTAGGCACGATCTTGGGCTCGAAGCGACCTGCTGTCACGGTCCCGCGGAACATCGGCGTTTACCATCCCGTTGGGTGTTGAGATCGTCGTGACCATTTCGTCGCCCCCAGCCCCCACTGTGGAGGGACCATGGAGTTCTCTACGTATCAGCGTGCGGCTCGCCAGACGAGCCAGCTCCGGCTCGGTGGTCCGCAAGGTGCCATCGCGCCCATGCTCGGCTTGGCCAGTGAGACTGGATCGATTCTTAACGTCTACAAGAAGTACCTGCTTGATGGCATCGACCTGGCCGCCAACCGAGAATTCTTACGCGAGGAGCTGGGCGACCTCCTGTGGTACGTCGCGGCCGTGGCCACAGCTTTCGGCCTCGACCTGGAGGAGATCGCCACCGCCAACCTTCAGCGCACTCGCGACCGGTACCCGACTGAGCATCCGCCGCGTCAACGTGACGAGCTGCCCGTCTTCGACACTGGCTACCCACCACACGAACGTTTCCCGCGTCGCCTGGTTGTGGCCTTTGCTGAGCATACGTTGCCCTCCGGCCGTGCGGCCGCCACACTGACCCTGGTCAGCGCTGAACCAAATATCTTTCTCAATAGCAGAAATGCTACGGCGAGCGGCAAGAAGATCGGTTTTCAGGTCGGTGCCGAGCTGGGCGATCCGCTGACCGATAACTCCAGGCGCGTGGACGCTTATCGTTTCCACGACGCCATCCACTTAGGATTCCTGGCCGTACTCAATTGGTCGCCCACGCTGCGTTCTTTGCTGCGACTCAAGCGCAAGTCAAACCCCGAAACTGACGAG
Source organism: Pseudonocardiales bacterium (assembly GCA_019240665.1). Lineage (GTDB taxonomy): Bacteria > Actinomycetota > Actinomycetes > Mycobacteriales > Pseudonocardiaceae. The sequence continues at coordinate 10,728 of JAFAXZ010000334.1, forward strand.
TGCGAAGATGGGGCGCGGGCAATCTTCGCCGAAGAAGGGCTTGCCGTTGTGCTGTCACGGCTTGCTAAACGCAGAACTGGTTTCTTGAGCGAGACGAGCATTGAGGGTGAAGTCATCGAGGTGGCCAAGGCTACAGCCGTCGACTTGGAAGTTGAGCCACTTCCCGCATGGCTGTGGCGCAGTGCTATTTGCCAAGGTTTTCGGGCCATGCATCAGCTTGCCGAGAATAGCGGCGGTTACCTCATTGCTGACCTTGACGCGCGGACGCTGACCTACGAAAAGGTGTTCTCATGACAGGGTTGACAAGCGAGGAATTTAGAGGAGTCGTTCGGCTGCTACATCGCACGAAAGATGCTGCCTACCGCGACGCCTGGAAGAAACGTGGCGAAGTCATGAGTATCATGGCCAATATCGCACGCAAGGTAGATCGGCTGGAGTACACCGCCGATGGCGCGCCGGTCGCGCAGGATGAATCGCTGCTTGACACCGCTGTTGACCTGCTCGTCTACAGCCTCAAATACCAGACCTACCTGGCCGACCAACACGCCACTGTTGCTGCTATGTTGTTTGATGGGAACGGCACGACCCCGCCGTTCAGTGATGGGCCGGGCGGCTTTGAGGTGGCGTTGTCACGGCTCGATGTAACGCCGCTTGATCAGATAGAGGGGCCGGACGTACCCCAGGCCACTCAGTGCGTCCTGGCTGCATTCGCTGACCTCGAAGCCTGTTTCCCGGGCACACCAGCGCCAATCGACCGCCGCGTCGAACGAGTTCTTGCGTTGACACGCGCGGCCACGGCACTGCTGGGGGCGCTCAGGCGCCAGCTTCCCGAGCGTTACCGTGACTTTCTCGCGACCTCCCTCAAGGAGACTGGCTGATGCGCGACGAGGACTACGCCAAGCTCATTGAAGATCTGAAACAGGAGCTGACCAGTGGCGCGCGCTCTGTTGGCATCCTCGGCTTTACCAGCACGGCGCTTCGTCTTCTGGCCAGTTTGGCACCGTGCGGCCTCCTGGCGGCCGTGGAAGCCGTGTACATACCAGAGGCAGACCACGGCGGAATGACCAGCCCACCGCTGAGTGTGCCCCTGCGGCCATTCAAAGCGCTCGCCGAGGCGCACCCCGACGTGCTCGTGGTTGCGGCCGACGATGACAAGGAAGACTTACTTCTGGCCGCCCTGCCGTTCATCCAGGGAACGCCTAAAGTGATCGTAGCTGGCTACCGGCACCTGGCGTTTCGTGATCCTGCCTTCACCGAGGAGCTGGCGCAACTCCTGGCGCCCAGCGTGGCCAACGGCTACCCGAACACGCTCACACATCTGTACCAGTGCCTTGCCAACGCCGCACGCCTGAACCTGCGCGGGGTGGTGGTCGAATTCGGCATGTTCAAGGGCGGCACCACCATGTTCCTCGCGCGTGTCATCGAGCGGCTTGGCCAGGACTGGCGTGTGATTGGTTTTGACACCTTCGGTGGGTTCCCGCCACGCCGCAGCCCGCTCGACATGTACGACCACCCGGACTGCGTGTTTACTGACCTGCCAGCCGTGCTCCGCTATCTGGATGGCTACAATGTCAAGATTGTGGTCGGGGACATCATCGAGACCTGTGAGCGGCTGAAAGAAGAAGACCTCGTTCTGAGCTTTATTGATACCGACAACTACAGTTCGGCCAAGGCTGCGCTGGAGCTCGTTGGAGAGCGGACGGTCGTCGGTGGCACAATCGTTTTCGACCACTTCACGGGAGGTGACCGTTTCCGTTACACGCTTGGTGAGCGCATCGCGGGCCGTGTCCTTCTTGACGACCCGCGCTATTTTCACCTGCACGATACCGGCGTCTTCTATCGGCAGCTTTGAGATGAAATCCAGATGAGCTGAACTCCCCGGACCGTGCCGTATGGGACGAACTCGCTCCCGCTCCAGCTCCGCGGCCCGCACCGCATCACTACTTATCGTCCTGGCCCTCGACCGGCGCCGATCTCTGTCTGGCGCATTGTCGCCGTCCTTGCCCGCGCTTCGTCAACTCCTGAGAGTACCTCCTCGGTGCCGGCGTGACTCTGACCTCTTCTAAGGTACAGCGTTTCTATCATGCCCCAGTCGTCGTTAACACGCTGTTGTAGTTGATTGACGCAGGCAAGCTGAGCGAGCCAGAAAGGGGCTAGGCATCGATGAAGTGCTCACCCGTCCCACGTCAGGGCGCTTACGAGCTGTACTGGTACTTCGCCTCCGAGCGGCAGCGAGCCTTTGAGCGCCGCGTCGCCGGACAGTCCTGCCCGTGGACGGATGATCCAATCCTGCAAACGTACAAATTCTGTAATGTCTACCGTGCGCTGATCGGGTATCGCAGTATATGATCAGTGAAGTCTGCTACCACGGCGAGCCTTGCGCGCCCGAGGACCGACTGTTTCAAATCGTAGCCTTCCGCACGTTCAGTAAAATTGAAACATGGCGATCAATACGCGCTTTCCTTGGTCGTTATCCGACGCTTGACGACCTCGGTGATGGCGGTTTCACTAAAGCGCTCGATCATGCCAAGCAAAAGAACGGCAGACTCTACACGGGCGCGTTTATCCTCTGCGCCGCTGATGCCTATGGTCAGTTGTACAAGCACCTTAATCATGTCGAGCTGTTCCGTCACATGTTTCTCCACGACGCACTTGGCAAGCGACTGCTTGAGGCGAAGCTGCTTCAGGAAGTCTACGAGCTGTTGCACGAGTATCCTCTGATGGGCGACTTTATGTCGTATCAAACTGCTGTTGACCTCAATTACTCAGACCTCATCGACTTCAGCGAGAACGAGTTCACCCGACCTGGGCCTGGGGCTTTGCGTGACATTCGAAAGTGTTTTGAAAACTTAGGGGGCTACACACCAACTGAAATTGTCATGTGGATGGTCGAGCATCAGGAGCGGGAATTCGCTCGGTTAGGCTTGTCGTTCAACGGGCTATGGGGTAGGCCGCTCCACGCTATCGATTGTCAAGGGCTGTTCTGTGAGACCGACAAATACTGTCACGAGGCAGCGCCCGAACTGGCCAGCACGCGTAAACGAATCAAAGCGCGGTTTTCGGTTACCTCCGAGCCGATTCAACTGTTCTTCCCGCCGAAATGGAAAATCAACGACAAACTGCCGAAAGCTGCAGTGCTTGGTGAATCGTCGATTCCGATCAGCAGTACACAGAATGCATTACTATGGTAATTGCTACACTGCATTGGTTTGGCCATTGATAGCTTGTGCAGCGGACTTGGGGCGAAGTGCGCTGAGCCGCGTCAACGGATGATCTCGACGAATGCGGCTGTTGTCGCATAACGGTCGTAGCCGGTGGTGGTCGACGTTGCGCCAGCCGCGAGTGCCCCTCCTGGTGTTTCCGATCTTGAGGTTAATGCCCTCGGTGAGGCAGTTGCCCGAATTGCGGTAGTCGCGGTGGGCACACAACTTGCACTGCCGAGCGTGCAAGTCACGGCCCAGCTGGTAGTGCCGCGGGCGCACAGTGATCGGCTTGACGACTGGGCCGTTCTAGCCTGTCAGGTTCTTCACCACAGACCGCTCTTCCTGGTTGATTTTCGTACAAGACAAGCGTAGGTTGATGAACGAAAAGGAGACGTACGCTCGGAGTGTTGTCAGTTTCTAGAACTATGAGGTGAGCCAGATCATGGCAACCACAACAGAGTCCACCGTGGCCGTGGCCGGTGTCTCGTTCCACGACGTGTGGCTAGCAACAGTCCGCGGTCTGGGCGAGGTACGAGTGCTGAGTGAGGCAGAAGTTCTGGCGGAGGCCGTGGCCCATGGTGGTGACCTGGTGATCAAGTCCAAAGAGGCGGAGCCGATCATCAGCCTGGTCGAGGAGCGCGTCTTCGGCGGGGTCGAGTTGGCGGACCAGTCCCACCTCGGACACAGGGAAAAGACGAGCTTGCGAGCACTGGCGGACCTGTTGTGGCAACGGTGGGTTGAGGTGCAGGAAGGGGCGGGCACGTGAAGGCGATCGAGGAAACCACGTTCAGCGTCGGATGGCTGCGGGCGGTCGAGCATCTACTTGGGGTCCCGAAGGGTAAGGACGTCAACGTGGTGGTTGGGTTCTCGACCATCACCGAGGATTCTGGCATTCGGGCGGTGCTCGACAGTTTCCTTGACACCAAGAACGTGTCGTCGATCGAGACGGTCGCCAGCACGCTGTTTCCTGAATGTTGGTATGTGCCCGAGCGGGCTGCGGAGCCTCGCGCGCACCTGTACTGGTGCCGTGAACGAGCCGCCAGGGTGCATCACCGGATCAGCGGTCCACACGAAGTCGAGACCTACTTCGACCGGCTGGTGGCCTATCCGGGCACCAAGAGCGACCCGGTCAACCAGCTCGAAGAACAGGTACTGCGCCTGCAGCGTGGGCTGCGTCATGCGGGGCCGAAGAGTAGCGCGTACGAGATCGGTGTGAGCGAACCCGGCGATCTTCGGATCCAGCGACCGGGCAAGGACAGACGGATGATGAGCTTCCCTTGCCTCAGCCATATCAGCTTGACCTTGCACACCAACGCGATCCACCTGACGGCGTTGTACCGAAACCAGGGATTTTTCCGGAAGGCTTACGGCAACTACGTCGGTCTGGCGCGCCTGGCACGGTTCTTCGCCCGGGAGGTGGGAGTGGGGGTAGGCGAGATCGTTTGCGTCGCTTCGCACGCCAATGTGGAGCGAAATGTGGCAGGCCAGCGAGCGTTGGAACTCCTGGTCGCTGATTGCTGGGCGGCGGCGGGCTCCACCGGCGGGCTTCGGGAGGTGGACCGTGCCGCATGATCGCCGGCCATCCGCCGCGCTGCGGACCGGCCAGGTTCGTGATCTTGTCACCGTCGCAGCCGACTTCAGCCATCTGGTCCCAGGGGTGGTCGGAGTGGGGGTCGACGTGGTCGATCTCGTGGAGTTCGAACACAATCTGCGGGTCGGCGGTCCCCGCGGGTTGCGCAAGCTGTTCACCGAGGCCGAGCTTGCCGCCGCTGGGTGCCAACCCGAGCGGCTTGGCACCCGGTTCGCCGCCAAGGAAGCGGTAGTCAAAGCGTTGGGGACGGGATTCCGGGCCGGGGTGAGCGTCCGTTGCGTCGAGATCGTGTCCGACCCGGATGGCCGGCCCAGGGTGGCGTTGGCGGGGGCCGCTGCCGTTGCTGCATCGGCGAGAGAGGTGGGTGAGGTGCGAGTCAGCATGAGCCGAGAGGGCGACTGTGCTGTCGCGGTGGCGTTGGCGATATCGAGCGAGTGACAGGAGCACATGGACGATGGCGGACGCGCAGGGACGAGTCGGGGCCTCATCTGAACATGAAAAGCTCGGCGCCCGCTTGCGCGCTGCTCGTGACTACCTGGGTCTGTCCCAGGATCTGGTTGCCCAGCATCTGGGTGTGTCCCGGCCGGCAATTTCTGCGATGGAACGCGGGACCCGCAAGGTGTCCAGTGTGGAGCTGAAGAAGCTCGCTCGCCTCTACGGCAAACCGGTAGCGTTCTTCCTCGGTGAGGAGATGGATCCGGTGTTGGAGGCTGACGAGGTGAGCACCGCGCTATTCCGGGCGACGCGCCAGCTGAGCGACTCGGACCGCCAGCAGGTGCTTCAGTTCGCGGAGTTCCTCCGGCACAGTGGTCCTGCGCCGAGGGGGACGAGCTAGCGATGGCACCGTGGCCCCAAATGCAAGCAGCCGCGTGCGAGGGGTCGCTCGCTGCGCAGCGGGCCCGCCGTCGGCTCGGTCTGTCGCTTGAGCGACGAGTGGACGTGTTCTCGGTGATCGAGTCCGAAGGCATATGGCTGATGTTCCAGCCGCTGCGGAATCTGTTCGGGTTCTACCGTCGTCTCAGCGGAGTGGCAGGCATCGTGATCAATGCCAACCACCCGCCGTCCCTGCAACGCTATACCGCTGCCCACGAGTACGGTCACCACGTTCTAGGACACGGGTTCAGCCTCGATGAGATTCGCAACATCGACGGGGCGCGTGGTATCAATGAGACCTGCGAGTTTGAAGAGGCTCTGGCAGTCAGGTTGCCGGCGGAGGGTGGGGATCCCCGGCACGAGGCGGCAGCCCAGGCTTTCGCTGGACATTTCTTGATGCCGATCCAAGTCGTCAACCGTGTCCTGCTCGCGCGTGGGTTCGACCGCGATCATCCCCAACTCAGTCCTGTCGACGTCTATGAACTCTCCCTGGAATTCGGTACCAGCTACCAGGCCACCGTCACGCAACTCGCCGTGCTGGAGAAGATCAACTGGGCTGAAACCCACAAATTGCGCCTTCCCCCCATCGAAATCACGACAATTCTGGCTGCCGGGCGCCGCCCACAGGACACCCGCGCCGATGTGTGGCTCGTGCGCGAGACCGACACCGAGCGAGACCTCCCCGTTCGCGTCAGTGACGAGATTGTGCTGCGCCTCCCGGAGCGCTCCTCGAATGGCTACGTCTGGACGCTGCACCGTATCCAGTTTTCATCGCTTGAAGTGGTCGAAGAGGTCACCGAAGCAGTCGACGATGAGGGCGATCGCCACGGCGGTAGCACCGTCCGCCGTGTGCACCTGCGCGCCATCAGCCCGGGTGTCGATGACATCGCCGTGGTGCTGCGACGACCGTGGGAAGACAAGCCACTACGGCAAGTGGTCGTGCATGTACACGTCGCCGGAGGGCCGACTGGTGACGCCGCCAGTGGGCTGATATGGAGCCAACAGCTGCAGCGCGCCCTTGTGTGCCCCTGTGGGCGACGTCACTGAAGGGGACCCGTGGCCAGCAGTCCGCCGTCGACCCGCACCGTCTCGCCGGTGATCCAGCAGGCGGCGTCGGAAACCAGAAAGGCAACGACGGCTGCCACATCCGGGGGTGTGCCCAGCCGGCCCATCGGGTAGGCCTGCGCGGTCTGCTCCTCGCCGTGTGCGTACAGAGCAGTCGAGAACGCCGTCTTGACCACCGCCGGGGCCACGGCGTTCACCCGGATCGACGGGCCGAGTTCCCAGGCCAGCTCCTCGGTGAGCCGGATCATCGCCGCCTTCGACATCCCATAGGCCGCGATCGCTCCGGTGGAGCGCAGCCCGGCGACCGACGCCATGTTGACCACCGCACCGCCGTGCTCGCCCATCCACGCGCGGTGCGCCTGCTGCACGAAGCCCAAGGCAGCCACCACATTGACATCGAAGATCTTGCGCACCGCACCGAGATCGGCCTGCATCAACGGCCCGTACACCGGGTTGATCCCGGTGTTGTTCACCAGCACGTCCAGCGATCCGAAGCGCTCGACTGTGCGGTCCACCGCCGTGGCTCGCGCAGCGGCATTACCAGCGTTTCCGGGCACGGCGAGTACCCGATCGGTGCCAGCCTCGATGGTGCTGGCGAGTTCGTCGGCAGCGGCAGCTAGTTCGTCGGGCTTGCGCGCGGTGATCGTGACGGCGGCGCCGTGAGCGAGCAGCGTGGCGGCGATGGCGTACCCGATGCCGCGGCTGGCGCCGGACACCAGAGCAACGCGGTCGGTGAGATTGAGAGTGCTCATGCCATCGAGGGTCATGGCGGCACCGTAATCCGGGTGCAGTCACCGGTACTATGAACCCGTGGTCGCGACAAGCTGATGCGCTGCTGGCCCCGCGCGCTGCGGTGCGTGGGGAATTGACCCTGCTGGCGACCACCTTTGGAGTCACTTCACGTGATCACAGCTACCGACCTTGAACTGCGCGCTGGATCCCGGACTCTGCTGTCCGGAGCCACCCTGCGGGTGCAGCCCGGCGACCGGATCGGTCTAGTTGGCCGCAACGGCGCCGGCAAAACCACCACGCTGCGGGCGCTAGCTGGCCAGTGCCCGCCCTATGCGGGCCAGATCCGCCACACCGGGGAGATGGGCTACCTGCCGCAGGATCCCCGCGAGGGTGACCTGTCGGTTTCGGCCAGGGACCGGGTGCTCTCCGCTCGCGGACTCGACGAGCTGCTGCATGAGATGGAGAAATCTCAGTCGGAGATGGCGGAGCTGGCCGACCGTGACGAGCAGAGTCGGGCGGTGCGCCGCTACAGCCATCTGGAGGACAGGTTCTCCGCGCTGGGCGGCTACGCCGCCGAGAGCGAGGCGGCCCGGATCTGCGCCAACCTCGGATTGCCCGACCGGGTGCTGGTCCAACCGTTGCGCACGCTGTCCGGCGGCCAGCGGCGCAGGGTCGAGCTGGCCCGGATCCTGTTTGGCGCCTCGGACGGCTCGGGCGGACGCTCACCCACCACGCTGCTGCTTGACGAGCCGACCAACCACCTTGACGCCGATTCGATCACCTGGTTGCGTGATTTCTTGACTGCGCACGAGGGCGGTCTTGTCGTGATCAGCCATGACACCGATCTGCTCGCCGCCGTGGTGAATAAGGTCTGGTTCCTCGACGCGATACGCGGCGAGGCCGATATCTACAACCTGGGCTGGCAGCGCTACCTGGACGCCCGCGCCGACGACGAGAAGCGGCGGCGCCGGGAACGCGCCAATGCGGAGAAGAAGGCCACTGCCCTGATAGCCCAGGCCGACCGGATGCGGGCCAAGGCCACCAAGGCCGTCGCCGCGCACAACATGGAGCGGCGAGCCGCCAGGTTGCTGGCCGGCACGGAGACCGAGCAACGTGCTGAGCGGGTGGCCCGGATCCGCTTTCCCCAGCCTGCCGCCTGCGGGCGAACCCCGCTGACCGCGAGCGGGTTGGGCAAATCCTATGGCTCGTTGGAGGTCTTCAGCGGGGTGGATCTCGCCGTCGACCGAAGCAGCCGGGTGGTGATCCTCGGTCTCAACGGCGCTGGGAAAACCACCCTGCTACGGCTGCTCGGCGGGATGGAGACCCCCGATGCCGGTCAAGTCGAAGCCGGACACGGATTGCGAGTAGGGTACTTCGCCCAGGAGCACGACACGCTGGACCCCGATGCCACGGTGTGGGAAAATCTCCGACACGCCGCGCCGGACGCCGCCGAGCAGCAGTTGCGGACCCTGCTAGGTGCCTTCCTGTTCCGTGGTGAGCAGCTGGACCAGCTGGCAGGCACCTTGTCCGGTGGTGAGAAGACCCGGCTGGCGCTGGCTGCGCTGGTGTCCTCTGCGGCCAATGTGCTGCTGCTCGACGAGCCGACCAACAACCTTGACCCGGTGTCCCGGGAGCGGGTGCTCGATGCGCTGCACCACTACTCTGGTGCGGTGGTGTTGGTGACCCATGATCCTGGAGCTGTGCAGGCGCTCCGGCCCGAGCGGGTGATCCTGTTGCCGGATGGCACCGAGGATCACTGGAGCGCGGATTACCTTGATTTGGTGCAGCTCGCCTGACCGGCAACGGCCTTCTCCCGAGGAGTACTCGGGCCACAACTGCTTGATCACATCGGCGCTGCCCCGCATTGTGCACCTGGTCCCACCGCAGATACCGCTCACAGATCCACCCGGAGATCGTCTAGCGGAGATCGCTAACCTGGTCGATCATTGCCGCAAGGGCCGTGACCGGCTCTTCTAGCGTCAGAAGGAAGGCGTTCAAGGTGGCCGACTTGAAGAAGGGCAGCCGGATCACCGGCGTTGCCCGGGACAAGCTCGCATCGGAGCTGAAGAAGAAGTACGAGAAGGGCGCCAGCATTCGGGCACTCGCGGAGTCGACCGGGCGGTCGTACGGCTTCGTGCACCGGGTGCTGTCGGAGTCCGGCGTGACACTGCGTGGCCGCGGCGGGGCCACCCGCACGAAGAAGAAGTGACCCGCTGAGCGTCATCATCTAGAGGTTGCTGCTGCGGGTGTGGAGCGCGCGGTCGATCACGTCCTGGTCGCTCTCGGCATGGGCGAAGTGGAGTTGCGGGACGGCTAAGACGGTGAAAGTCGCTTAAGCGTTGACGAGCCCGAGTTGGTCCCGCATCTGAGGTGCCTGGGTCGATGAGGGGATCGACCGCTGCTTTAAGACGGCGCCCCGCCGGGCCTCGAGAGCGTCGAGGACCCCTTGGCGCTGTCGTGACCGCGCAGGGGGACCTGCGCGGCAGCCCGGCGCTGGGCGGTGCTGGTGGCCCGGACAGCTCGCTGGTCGCACGCCCCACAACGAAGTAACAGTCCGTGCCCGTCCGGCGATTCCTTGTCGGAGTGGTCCGCCCCACCGCAAGTCCACAGCACGGCCTGCCAGGGGGACATCACCGAATGCCGTGAGCGTGAAGCTTGCGGCGCGTCCGGCCGCCATAGGCCCGCGACCATCGACGATGAGACCGAGAGGTACGAGCCCATGATCGAAGTGGACGGGGCGGGGGCAGGGCAGCATGCCGGTCGGGGCGTGCCGGGCAGGCGCATGGGCCGGCGGTGGTGGGTCGATCGGGGGGTGGCGCTGCTCACGCGGGTGGTCTGGAACGCGCTGCCACGCACTTTGCTGGGTAGCAAGGGGAACAGAACGCGTCGTCTGTCACTGTGCGTAGTAGCTCTCGTTGGCATGGTGGCTACGGTGCTGACAACCGCCGCTTCGACGGCGGCTGCAAACCAGATCGCAATCTCGGGGGGCAGCAACGAGCGCTCCCACGAGGTGCCGCTCGCCTACCCGGCAGGCTACGTCGCCTTGGGCGACTCTTATTCCTCTGGAGTCGGCGCGCCGCCTTACGACCTCGACACGGCCTGCCAGCGCAGCTCGCGGAGCTATCCACCGCTGTGGACCACGGAGCATCACCCCGCCAGCTTCACATTTGCGGCCTGCTCCGGGGCTAAGACCGCCGACGTGCTCGCCACGCAGATCTCGGCCTTGCAGCGCAACACCGACCTGGTGACGATCACCATCGGCGGCAACGACGCGGGATTCGGGCCCGTGCTACAGACCTGCACAGTCGCAACGAGCGACCGCACCTGCGCCGCCGCGGTCGACGCCGCAGAAGCCTTCGAGCGGACCGTGCTGCCGGGCCGGCTGACCCGCACCTACACCGCGATCCGCCGCGCCGCGCCAAACGCCCGGGTGATCGTGCTAGGTTATCCGCGGCTGTTCGACCTCGCGCCGGACTGCACCGACCCACACGTGCCGAATCTGACTCGCCGCAGGAAACTCAACCATGGCGCCGATGTGCTCAACGACGTCATCCGCCAGAGCGCCAGCCGGCAGTCCGGGTTCAGCTACATCGACGTACGGGACCGGTTCACCAGCCACGGAGTGTGCTCGGCCGACCCGTGGATCCACGGTCCAAGCGTGCCCACGCTCGTCGGCCCGTACCACCCCAACCAGGCGGGCTATCTCGACGGCTACCTGCCGACGCTGGACGCCGCGACCGCCCGCGGCTCCGCTGCGGCCTGAGTCAGACTTCGGCGCCCAGGGGCACAACGCCCAGGGGCACAAGGCGTGCCACACCAAGTAGAACATCCTTGCTGATGGCCGCAGCTACCTCAGGGGCGTCCGTGCTATGGGGGAAGCTCACCGCGTACTTATTTACGGACTGCGTAACAGTGCGGGCGTCAGGGTAACTAGGTAGCGTGGCGTGGGCTCATCTCGTCAATTCGCGGAAGGTGGGGCGTGACGCCAGAGGTACCGCTGCCCTGGGTGTCACCAGCGGCCGCACCGCCGACGGTACTGCGCAGTCGGGTAGAGGCCGAGGTGTACGTCGCCTCGGTCTGCTTCAAGCACGGGCCGCCCAAGCTGCTCGGCGCCGAGCTCGAGTGGGTGGTGCAGCACTCCGGGAACCCCCATCGCCCGTTGCAGGCCCGCCACCTCGCTGACACGCTCGGCGTGCACGTCCCGAATTCCCTCGTCCCCGACAGCCCACAGACCCCTCTTCCATACGGCTCCATCGTCACGGTTGAACCTGGTGGTCAACTCGAGATCTCCAGCCCGCCCTGCACCTCGCTGACCGAGCTCATCGTCACCGTGGAAGGCGATACCGCCGCGCTGACAGATTTGCTTGATCCTGCTGGCCTGGTCCTTACCGGTTCGGGTTCCGATCCGCATCGCCCCTCCCGCCGGCTGGTTGACATTCCCCGCTACGCCGCAATGGAGACCGCTTTCGACCGGATCGGTCCGATGGGTCGGGCGATGATGTGTTCCACCGCCGCAGTGCAGGTATGCCTGGACGCCGGCACCCCCGCCGAGGTGGCACTGCGCTGGGCGGCGCTAAACGATCTTGGGCCGGTGCTGCTGGCCGCGTTCGCCAACTCGCCCTGGATGGGTGGTCTGCGCACGGGCTGGGCATCTTCCCGGATGCAGGCCTGGTTCGCGCTGGATCCGGCACGCACCAGGCCCAGCCGGGTGCACGGGGATCTGGCTGCGGACTGGGATCCAGCGGCGGACTGGGCCCGCCGGGCGCTGGACACCCCATTGCTGTGCCAGCGCCGTCCCTGGGGCCGTTGGGACGTGCCAAGCGGGGTCACCTTTGCCGACTGGCTGTCCGGGGCGCTGCCCGGTCGCCCCAGTACCGCCGATCTGGACTACCACTTGACCACGCTGTTCCCACCAGTCCGGCCGCAGGGCTACCTCGAGGTTCGCTACCTGGATACCCAGCCGGTGGGGCAATGGTTGGTGCCGGTGGCGGTGCTGGCCGCCCTGCTTGCCGATCCCGCGGTCACCGCCGCCGCCCGGGATGCCTGCGCGCCAACCGTCGGGCGGTGGTTGCAAGCAGCCCAACGTGGCCTGCGCGACGACGCGCTCGCCGCAGCCGCAATCGCGGTGTTCGAGCTGGCTTGCCACGCCCTGCCTGCGCTGGATGCCCCAGCCGAGGTGCAGGTACTCGTGGAGGAGATCACCGAGCACCGGGTCCGGCGCGGTCGTTGCCCAGCAGACGATCTCACCAGTGCCATGGCCGGTGGTATCGCCACAAGGGCAGCAGCCGGCTTGCCGGCTCGGCTGGCGGAACCCGCCGTAACGGAACTTGACTGGCCGCACTGTAACGGAGGACAGACGCTGTGAGCATGCCGATCACCGAGCTGGGCACCGCCGCCCTGCGCGACCATCTTGCCGCCGAGCTCGGGCGCACCCGCGTCCGCAGCGCGGCGCTGACCGATGCAGTCGACGACGGTGAGCTGGTCCAGCAACACTCCAGCATCATGTCCCCGTTGGTCTGGGACTTCGCTCACATCGGCAACCAGGAGGAGCTCTGGCTGGTCCGCGACGTGGGCGGGCGCGACCCCGTCCGGGCCGACATCGACCACCTCTACGACGCGTTCAAGCACCCTCGGCGGAATCGGCCCGCACTGCCACTGCTCGACCCGGCCAAGACCCGCCAGTATCTGGGCGAGGTCCGCAGCAAGGTCCTCGACGTGCTGGACCGCGCCCCGCTCAAGGGTCGCAAGCTGGTCGAGCACGGATTCGCCTTCGGCATGATCGTGCAACACGAGCAGCAGCACGACGAGACCATGCTGGCTACCCACCAGCTTCGGGTCGGCCCAGCGGCGTTGCACGCCCCCGCCCCCCAGCCGGAGCGCTCCACGGACCTACCCGCCGAGGTGTTGGTGCCCGCCGGCGAGTTTACCATGGGCACGTCTACCGAGCCGTGGGCTCTGGACAATGAGCGCCCAGCGCATCGGGCCTGCACCGGCGCGTACTGGTTGGACACCACCCCGGTGACCAACTGCGACTACCAGCGATTCCTGGCTGACGATGGCTACCACGACCCGCGGTGGTGGAGCGAGCGGGGCTGGGCGCACCGCTGCGTTGCAGGTCTGGTGGCTCCGCAGTTCTGGCACCTCGACGGTGGGTCCTGGTGGCGCACCCGGTTCGGCATCATTGAGCCGGTTCCACCCGATGAGCCCGTCGTGCACGTCAGCTTCTTCGAGGCGCAGGCCTATGCGGCGTGGGCGGGCAAGCGCCTGCCCACTGAGGTGGAGTGGGAAAAGGCCGCCCGGTTCGACCCCATCACTGGGCGCTCCCGCCGCTTTCCCTGGGGCGATGGGAATCCCACCTCTGCGCACGCCAATCTGGGGCAGCGGCACCTGCAGCCCGCTCCCGCGGGCAGCTACCCGGCTGGCGCGTCACCGCTGGGCGTGCACCAGCTGATCGGCGACGTGTGGGAGTGGACGTCCTCGGAGTTCTCCGGTTACCCCGGTTTCGCGCCGTTCCCGTACCGGGAGTACTCCGAGGTATTCTTTAGCGGGGACTACCGGACGCTGCGCGGCGGCTCGTTCGGCACCGATGCAGCGGCCTGCCGGGGAACCTTCCGCAACTGGGATCACCCAGTGCGACGGCAGATCTTCACCGGTTTCCGCTGCGCACGGGACGTCAACCCCGAAGACCGCACCGCCGCGGATCACCCGGAACAGAACACTGGCCTCGGCTGAACCACGTGTGCCGACACCTGGCCTATCTTGGACCGCTGCGCGACCTCGCGACGCTGCTGCTGGACCCGCCACACTCGCTGCTGCGGCAGAGCTATGCGCCGGTCGACATGCGCGGCGGTGGCACGATCAATGCCGACGGGTTCGGTGCAGGCTGGTACCCCGACGGTGCGACGACGCCGATCCGGTACCGGCGGGCGGTCCCGATCTGGACCGACTCGGCGTTCGCCGCGCTGGCCCGCGAGGTGCGCAGCGGCGCGGTGCTCGCCGCGGTGCGATCGGCCACGGTCGGGATGCCGGTGGTGGAAACCGCCTGTGCCCCGTTTGCCGCCGGTCGCTGGCTGTTCAGCCACAACGGGGTGGTTGCCGGGTGGCCGGACAGCGTGGCAGCGCTGGCCAGCCGCTTGCCAGTGACTGAACTGCTCACCCTCGAAGCACCTACCGATTCCGCGCTGCTGTGGGCGCTGGTCCACCACCGGCTGGCAGCCGGCGCTTCGCCCCACTACGCGCTGGGCGCAGTCACTGCGCAAGTGCATGCCTGCGCCCCGGGCTCACGGCTGAACCTGCTGATCACCGATGGCACCGAGCTCGCTGCGACTGCTGTACACCACGCGTTGGCAGTGCGAGTCGGCGACGGGGAAGTGCTGGTCTGCTCCGAGCCCACCGACCAGTCTTCCGGCTGGGAATCGGTCCCTGACTGTCATCTACTCACCGCGACATCATCCACCGTGGATGTCGTGCCGATCCCTGCGACCACTGCCGAGGAGCCATGACCGCACCTGTGTTGGAGATCCACCTATCCGACTCTGATGCCGCCGACGCACTGCATCACGACGCGCGGGTTGGGCTGTCCGCCGATCCCAAGTGGCTGCCGTCCAAGTGGTTTTACGATGCCCGCGGCAGCGAGCTGTTCGAGCAGATCACCACGCTGCCCGAGTACTACCCCACCCGCACCGAGCGGGAGTTGTTGCGGCGCAGTGTGGGGAAGATCGCGGCACGGGCAACCGTCGACACCCTCGTCGAGCTCGGTTCGGGCTCCTCGGGGAAGACCCGGTTGCTGCTCGACGCGCTCACCGCGAACGGATCGCTGCAGCGCTTCATGCCGCTGGACGTATCGGAGCCGGCGTTGCGTGGCGCGATGGCGGCGGTGGCACGGGAGTATCCAGAGCTCGCGGTGCACGGCGTGGTCGGCGACTTCACCCAGCATCTGGAGCTGCTGCCGGCCGGTCAGGATAGGCGCCGCCTGGTGGCTTTCCTGGGCGGCACAATCGGCAATCTGCTACCGGACGAGCGGGCCGTTTTTTTCACCGCGCTCCGCGCCGCACTGAATCCCGGTGAGCTCCTGCTGCTCGGCGCCGGGCTGGTCACCGACCCGGCGGTGATGGTACCCGCCTACGACGACGCCGCCGGAGTGACTGCCGAGTTCAACCGCAATGTGCTATGTGTACTCAATCGCGAGCTCGGCGCCGATTTCGAGGTTGGTGCCTTCGATCATGTCGCGGTGTGGGATGCCACGCACGAGTGGATCGAGATGCGCCTGCGGGCGCGCCGCGCGATGACCGTGCGATTATCCGCAGTGGGCATGACAGTGCGCTATGCCAAAGGCGAGGAGATGCGCACCGAGGTCTCGGGCAAGTTCCGGCGCGAGGGACTCGGGGCAGAACTGGTCGACGCCGGATTCGCCGAGCAGACCTGGTGGACCGATCCTGACGACCGGTTCGCTGTGGTGCTCGCCGCGACCGCCTGACGCTGAATCAGCACCTGAGGGGATCAGCAGCCAAGGGAGGCCGCGCCAAGAGTCGCGCCCTTCCTTGGCTGCGCACCCGACGCACCCTCGCAGGCACGCCAGATGATGGGGCAGGTTCTGCCGGCTCACCCGAGCAGGCGCGGCATTCGCCATCCGGGCGAGCCAGATGCTGGGAACAGCCGGGTGGCAGTTGACCGTTCCAGGTCTTGGAATGATTATCGATTTCGTTTACTCTGCTTCATGTCACCACCTGTGTGAGTGACAGATCGTCCAGGTGAGGAGCCGGAGCGTGAGCGGAGCCAGGATGATGTGTCAGATTTTATCGCCCATGTGGGTGGTCGAAGCAGCAGCGGTTATGATCGTCGGTCTGCTAGCGGGCTGTGCCACCGGGGCGCCGGCCGGGAGCGGTCCGGCGGGCCAGCCGAGCGGGTCGAGCGGCAACACAAAGATTGCGGTGGTGGCGGCAGAGAACTTCTGGGGCAGCATCGCCACGCAGGTGGGTGGTGAACACGTCACCGTGAACAGCATCATCACCAATCCGGACACCGACCCGCACAGCTATGAGCCGACCCCGGCCGACGGCCGAGCCTTGGCGACCGCGCAGTACGTGATCGAGAACGGGATCGGTTACGACCCGTGGGCCGCCAAGCTGGTCGACGCGAACCCGGCACCGGCGCGGTTGGTGCTGAACGTAGGGGATCTGGTGGGGGTCAAGGAGGGCGGCAACCC
>JAFAXZ010000001.1 GCA_019240665.1 Pseudonocardiales bacterium
CTCGGCTGTGCGTTTCCAGACGTCGAATTTGCACTGGGGGACTGCTACCGCGATGGCCCATCGGGGAGCTTCGGTCAGCAGCGCTGTCCAGGGTTGCAAGTCGCTGTGGGTGAGATCGGCGGCCGGATCGTCCCACCGCAGCCGCCGGGAGGGCGTGCGGTGCGCGCGCAATTCCATGAACCCCACCCGGGTCGGGGCGACTCGCCCGATCGCGGTCCCGTCCCCGCCCACGGTGAACCGCACCAGCGGCCCGGAGGCCAGGTCAGCGTGCAGGGGGGTGAAGGGAGTCAACTACTCGGTTCGCGTGCCGTAGGGACTTGTAAGTCCGCGGAATTCACGGGTGGGCTCAGGACAGGCGCAGGGTGCGGGCGGCGAGTACGGCGGCGCCTGCGGCCCACGCCAGCAGCACCCCCAGCGTGTCCCATGGGGTGACGCTGGTGACCAGCGTGGTGTTCAGCCCCTCGGCCAGTGCCCCGGAGGGCAGCGCGGTGACGATCGCGGCGAACGGTCCGGGCAAGGCGTGCACGGACAGCACGATGCCACCCGCCACGACAAGCACCAACCAGACCGTGTTCGCCACCGCGAGCACCACTTCGGCCCGCAGTGTTCCCCCGAGCAGCACCCCGAGTGCGCCGAACGCTGCGGTGCCGGCGAGGATCAGCAGCGCGGCGGGGGCCACACCTGCCGGTTCTGGATGCCAGCCCAGGAGGAGGGCCACCGCGCCGAGCACCACCAACCGCACCAGCACCACCCCGAGCACCGCGAGCATCCGGCCGACAACCAGGGACCAGCGCGGCAACGCGGTGGCGGCCAACCGTTTGAGCACCCCGTAGCGGCGGTCGAAGCCCAGCGCGATGGCTTGCCCGGTGAACGCGGTGGACATCACGGCCAGCGCCAGAATGCGCGGCGTGATGTTGTTCACCCGTGGGCTGGGTACCGGTACCACGTTCAGCATGGTGAGTCCGACGAGCATGCCCAGGGGAATGAGCAGGGTGAGTAGTACCTGTTCCCCGTTGCGTAGGGTGAGGACGAATTCCGTGCGAGCCTGGGTGAGCAGCATCCGCGACAGCCGTCCCTGGCCTGGTGCGGGCGCGAAGGTGCCGGGGGGGAAGTTGGTCACGGCCGCAGCTCCCGTCCGGTGAGCTCGAGGAACACGTCCTCCAGGCTGCGCCTGGACACCCGCAGATCCTCGGCGAACACCCCCTGCTGGGCGCACCACGCCGTCACAGTGGCCATCACCTGCGGGTCGATCAGGCCCTCGACCAGGTACCCACCGGGGCGCGGTTCGCTGGCCCGGCACCCCTCGGGCAGTGCGGTACACAGCGGGCCGAGTTCCAGGCCAGGCCGGGCCCCGAACCGAAGTTGCCGCTCCGTACCAGCTGAGGTCAGCTCAGCGGGGCTGCCCCGGGCCACCACCCGGCCATGGTCGATGATCACCACCTGATCGGCTAGCGCCT
This sequence comes from Pseudonocardiales bacterium, assembly GCA_019240665.1. Lineage (GTDB taxonomy): Bacteria > Actinomycetota > Actinomycetes > Mycobacteriales > Pseudonocardiaceae. The sequence continues at coordinate 1,458 of JAFAXZ010000001.1, forward strand.
CGGCCTCCTCCATCAGGTGCGTGGTGAACAGCACGCTGACGCCGTCCGCGCACAGCCCCCTGATGATATCCCAGACCAGCCGTCGGGCCTGCGGGTCCATGCCAGCGGTAGGCTCGTCGAGGAATACCACCTCCGGCCGCCCTACCAGGGCGCAGGCCAGCGCAAGTCGCTGCTGTTGGCCGCCGGACAGTCGCTTGTAGGGCACCCGCGCCACTCCGGTGAGCCCGAGCACGTCGAGCAGCCATCCGACGTCCAGCGGCCGCGCCGCGCATACCGCGACCAGACCGAGCATCTCAGCGGCCCGCACGCCCGGGTAGGCCCCGCCGCCCTGGGGCATCACCCCGATTCGGGGGCGCAGCGCGGCACCGTCGGCGATCGGGTCCAGCCCCAGCACGCGGACCACCCCGGCATCCGGGCGCTGGAATCCCTCGCACACCTCGACCGTGGTGGTCTTGCCGGCACCGTTGGGCCCCAGCAAGGCCAGCACCGTGGCCGGCTGTATCCGCAGGTCGAGACCGTCCACGGCCCGGACCGCGCCGAAACTCCGAATCAGGCCACGGACCTCGACAGCAGCCGATGGCGCAGGCGGGGTCATGTTCACAGAGCCTAGGTCGCGCCCCCGGCGTGGGGCGCACTGGCCCGCAGCGCCTCCGACAGTGACCCACTGGCCGCAAGGGCCCCGGAGAATGCCCCTGACAGCGGGGGAGTGCGCCCACGAACCACCAGCATCGGCACCACCAGGGTGACGGCCGCCGCCGCGATCGCCGAGGGCAGCACCCAAGCCCGGAACAGGAAGTCCGACCCGGTGGGTGCCACCACCACCGCGAGCACCGCTGAGGCCACGGTAGCGGTGGTGCGAAAGGCCGGGTGGGTGGCAGACGCTGCCAACGGAATCGCGGCCCACAGCAGGTACCACGGATGCACCACCGGCCCCAGCAGCACCACAGCACCCAGCCCGACCCCGAGCCCAGCCAGGGGTTCGACCCGTCCCTTTCCGCAACGCCACAACAGCAGCAGGCAGACTCCACCAGCGGCGGCCAGTCCGGTGAGCCGGGCGAGCATGAGCACCGAGGTGGTGTGATCGCCCAACCCAAGGAGGCTGCCGATCCACCCGGCCAGCAGGCCGAGTTCGGTCATCACCGACATCCAGCTGCGCACCGCGTTGGGTGTGCCGAGCGCACCAGCCCAGCCAAAGCCGAGCCCGGTGCCCAGCCCGATCGCCACGGTGGTGGCTACGGCGACCCCACCGACCGCCGCCGCCGCCCACACCACCTCGTGCCGCCGACCACTCCGGTGCCGGGCATGCCACATCAGGACGAAACCGAGCGCGAGCGCGGCGGGAAGCTTCACCTGGGCCGCGGCCGCGATGAGCGCTGTGCCGCCGAGCAGGGATGGTCCTATCTCGGGCCGGCGCAGCGCCAGCTCCAGGCCGACCAGCATCAGGCCAATCATCAGCGCCTCGTTGTGCACTCCGCTGACCAAGTGAAACAACACCAATGGGTTGGCGGCGCCGAGCCACAGCGCGAACACCGGCGAGACGCCTACCCGGCGGGCCAGCTTCGGCAACGCCCAGATGATCATCACCACACCGGTCACCGCGAGGGTACGGTGAAGCAGCGCGCCGAGCACGACGTCGTCGCCGGCGATCCAGTCGATTGGCCGGCCCAGGGTGAGGAACAACGGCCCGTAGGGCGCCGGCGTGTTGCGCCAGATCGTGGGGATCCCGCGCACCAGGGGATGGTCCACGCCCAGGGCGTCGGCCGGACCGAGCACATAGGGGTCCAGCCCGCGGTTGATCATCGCGCTCTGCGCCAGGTAGCTGTAGACGTCCCGGCTGAACATCGGCGGGGCGACCAAGAGCGGCATTGCCCACATCAGCATCGTGCGGTCCAGCTGGGCCCGGGAGATCAGCCGTTCCCGGCCGGGAACGGCCAGAGCGCCGAGCCACAACCAGGCCAACACCACCATGGCAATGCCGGTATAGGTGACCGCCAGCGACGCGATGGGCATCCGGGTGAATAGGCCCAGCACAGGGCGGCCGACTACCGGATTGCTCAGCACCGGAGCCGTCCCCGCACCGAGTGAACCCAGGCCCATGAGCAGGGCGCCGACGGTACCGAACCGGCGCACCGTGTCGAGCTGGCGGGTCTCGGTCAGACTCAGGCCGGTGTCCACAGACGTTATGCTGACCAGCGCTTGCGGCGCGGGTGTGGGTGCCCAGAAACGGGCACCCACACCACGCACCTTCCCGGCCACCACGCCGCGAAGGGTAGCCGAGGTGACGCATCGCCCCTGCTGCGCCGGCTCCGGCGCACCCGGGATCCGGTGATTCTGTTCCGCGAAGCAGGTCTTCACCTGCGGCGACTCCCGTCCCGCGGATACCGCAGGAGTCCACACCGCGGCATCCGCCAGCGATGGGACTCAGCGGCCGGCCGAGCAGCGTGGTAGTCACCGGCGTTTCCGTATTCACCGGGATGATCGCCCCATGGCACTGAAGAGTTCGCGCGCAGATTCGTTCACCCGCTCGGAGCTTGGTCCTCGCAGGCTGGAAGAGCTGTCTCGAAACCTCTGGTTGGGTAACTGCCAGTCATGCGGATCTAACCTTGGTACGGACGTTCCGGCTGTGGTGATCGTGGACGACGGATCGTTCTCGGTCGACATCGACGACTTCGCCGGCCGCCGTGATCTGGTGCACGCGCTGACCCAGCGAAACATCATGGTCTTCACTCAAGAACAGCTTGATGAGGTGCTGCGGCTACCCGGTCGGGACTGACCCGGCGTCAAGATGGAACGGCTGCGCCTTCAGCCCGGGAATGAACTCGGCTGCGAGCACATCGCGGAACTGTTGTCGCTGGTCGCCGGTGAGCTTGCGCAGATCACGGTCGAAGCGCTGAGTGGTCTCGACGATCAGGCCCGCCCTCTCGTCCAAGCGCCGATGGGTTGGGTCGCCCTGGCCGGCACCGAAGCCCTGAGCCCATTCCAGGAGACCGCCGCGCCGAGCTTATTGAGCGCCGACCTGCTCCACTGGGGCACCCACCACGCCGCCGTAGGGGAACTGCTGGCCAGCACAGACCCGTCACTGTCAGCTGACGAGACCGAAGCCCAGGACTGGGCAACCCGGGCCGTACGAATTCACGGCAACAGTCGTATCATCAGCTGGGTCCCCGGTCCCAGCACCGAACCCGGATTCACCACCCTGCACGGCTCAGGCGTACCACGCTAACCACATCGAGCATGGCACCCACCTGGACGCCCTCACCGCCGTCGTTCGGGCCACCGGTCGCAGTCTCCCGCAGTGCCTGGAGGCGCCTCGGCTCAGTAGGCCGCGGTCTCCGCGAGGACTCGCCGGAACAAGATCGAGAACAGCAGCTTGTACAGGGCCTTCCCGCGACGTGCTTTGCACCCACCCGCTGAAATACGTAACATAGACGTTGTGAAAAACGACGGGACCGCCAGCGGCGAGGGTCGGACCCGCGAGTCGGTGGCGCGGATGTTGCTGGAACACGGGCCGGTGACAGCCGCGCAGGTCGCGGACTCTTTGGGGCTGAGCTCCGCTGCAGTGCGCCGGCACCTGGACACTCTGCTAGCTGACGGGGAGGCCAGCTATCGCACGGCACCGCGCCGAGGTCCCCGTGGCCGTGGTCGCCCAGCCAAGCTGTTCCTGCTCACCGCCACCGGCCGGGCGCGGTTCGAGCATACCTACGACGATCTGGCGGTGGCCGCTCTGCGCTTCCTGTCCGAGCGCGACGGTGAACAGGCGGTCCGCTCGTTCGCCGAGCGCCGGGTGACAGATCTGGTCGATCGGCACCGGGCCACGGTGGCCGCTGCCCCCGACCCCGTCACGCGTGCGCAGTTATTGGCGGCCGCTCTGAGCACGGAGGGTTACGCCGCGTCAGCTGAGCACGTCGGTGCCGGTGCTCAGTTATGCCAGCACCATTGCCCGGTCTCGCACGTTGCCGCGGAGTTTCCGCAACTGTGCGAGGCCGAGACTGCGGCTTTCGCTGACCTGCTCGGTGTTCACGTGCAGCGGCTGGCCACCATCGCCCGTGGCGACGCGGTATGTACGACTCACGTTCCCCAGGCTCGGGTGCCGCACGGGGCCCGGAGGACTGTTCCCAGTGTTGTTTCCCTCACTCCCATCACCGAACCGGATGGAGGCGTCTGAAGCATGACGACTGCCCCTGAACAGGATGTGCGAGCACAGAACGCCGTGGCTGCACCGCTCACTCAGGAGGAGACGCTTGCCAGCCTGGGCCGCTACGAGTACGGCTGGGCCGACTCCGACCTTGCTGGTGCCAGCGCGCAGCGTGGCCTATCCGAAGCGGTGGTACGCGACATTTCGGCCAAGAAGAATGAACCGGAGTGGATGCTGGACGCTCGGCTGAAGGCGTTGCGGCTGTTTCAGCGCAAGCCGATGCCGCAGTGGGGTGCCGACCTGTCCGGCATCGACTTCGACAACATCAAGTACTTCGTCCGCTCGACCGAGAAGCAGGCCACCTCCTGGGATGACCTGCCCCAGGACATCAGGGCCACCTACGACCGGCTGGGCATCCCCGAGGCGGAGAAGGCTCGACTGGTGGCTGGCGTGGCTGCCCAGTACGAGTCGGAGGTCGTCTACCACAAGATTCGTGAGGACCTCGAAGAGCAGGGTGTCCTGTTCCTGGACACCGACACTGGACTGCGCGAGCAGCCGGAGATCTTTCAGCAGTACTTCGCCAGTGTGATCCCAGCCGGTGACAACAAGTTTGCCGCGTTGAACACCGCGGTGTGGTCGGGTGGATCGTTCATCTACGTGCCGCCCGGCGTGCACGTTGACATCCCGTTGCAGGCCTACTTCCGGATCAATACCGAGAACATGGGCCAGTTCGAGCGGACGCTGATCATCGTCGATGAGGGTGCGTACGTGCACTACGTCGAGGGTTGTACAGCGCCGATCTACAAGTCCGACTCGTTGCACTCGGCGGTCGTCGAGATCGTCGTCAAGAAGGGCGGACGCTGCCGCTACACCACGATCCAGAACTGGTCGAACAACGTCTACAACCTGGTCACGAAACGGGCCACTGCCGCCGAGGGCGCGACCATGGAGTGGATCGACGGCAACCTCGGCTCTAAGGTCACCATGAAGTACCCGTCGGTCTGGCTGATCGGCGCGCACGCCAAGGGCGAGGTGCTCTCGGTAGCCTGCGCGGGCGAGGGCCAGCACCAGGACGCCGGGGCGAAGATGGTGCACGCCGCACCGCACACGTCAAGCACGATCGTGTCCAAATCGGTGGCCCGCGGCGGCGGCCGCACCTCTTACCGCGGGCTGGTGCAAGTCAACGAGGGCAGCCACCACTCCCGCTCCACGGTGAAGTGCGACGCCCTGCTGGTAGACCAGATCAGCCGCTCGGACACCTATCCCTACGTTGATATCCGCGAAGACGACGTGTCGATGGGCCATGAGGCCACCGTCTCCAAGGTCAGTGATGATCAGCTGTTCTACCTGATGAGCCGGGGACTAACCGAGGACGAGGCGATGGCCATGATCGTGCGGGGGTTCATCGAGCCCATCGCCCGCGAGCTCCCTATGGAGTACGCCTTGGAGCTGAACCGCCTGATCGAATTGCAGATGGAAGGAGCCGTCGGCTGATATGACGGCCACCACCGGTCGGCCGGCCGAGTACGGTCTGGTCGGGCATCCGCACGGCGCCACAACGGCGCAACACAGTGGGCCGATGGTTTCCCGGGGACAGCGGTTCACCTCCTACGACGTGGACGCCTTCGAGGTGCCCACGGGGCGCGAGGAGGAGTGGCGGTTCACCCCGCTGCGGCGGTTGCGCGGGCTGCACCAGGGGGTCGCGGCCACCGGTACCGCGCACACCAGCGTGCAGGCAGCTGGCGGGGTCACCGTCGAAGACGTGGACCGATCCGATCCGCGCCTGGGTGATGGTGGCGTCCCCGCCGACCGGGTTGCCGCGCAGGCCTGGAGCTCCGCGGCGCAGGCCACCGTGGTGACTATGCCAGCGCAGACCAGGATCGAGGACCCGGTGATGATCACCGTCACCGGGCCGGGCGTCGGAGTGCTCGCCTACGGGCACCTGCAGGTGCGCCTCGAGGCGTTCGCCGAGGCCGTGGTGGTGCTTGACTACCGTGGCAGCGGCACCTACGCGGAGAACGTCGAGCTGATCCTCGCCGACGGTGCCCGGCTGACCCTGGTCAGCGTGCAGGACTGGGCCGACGAGGCGGTGCACGTCGCCGCGCAGCACACCCGGTTGGGCCGCGACGCGGTACTGCGAGCCACCACGGTGAGTCTGGGTGGCGACCTGGTCCGGCAATCCCCGACAGTGACGTTCACCCAACCCGGCGGCGACGTCGAGTTGCTCGGGCTGTACTTCGCCGATGCTGGGCAACATCTGGAGCACCGCTTGCTGGTGGACCACGCTGTCCCGCACTGCCGGTCCAACGTCGCCTATAAGGGCGCGCTGCAGGGCAGCCCTGGGAAACCAGACGCGCGCACCGTGTGGATCGGCGATGTCCTCATCCAGGCCGCAGCCGAGGGCACCGAGACCTTCGAAGTCAATCGCAACCTGGTGCTCACCGACGGCGCCCGGGCCGACTCGGTGCCCAACCTGGAGATCGAGACCGGAGAAATTGTCGGCGCCGGGCACGCCAGCACCACTGGTCGCTTCGACGACGAGCAGCTGTTCTACCTGACCTCCCGGGGCATCCCCACCGAGCAGGCCCGCCGGCTGGTCGTGCGGGGCTTCTTCGGCGAGATCTTGCAGAAGATCACCGTCACGCAGGTACGCGAGAGGCTGGCGGTGGCAATCGAGGCTGAGCTGGAGGCGGTGGGGGTATGACCGCAGTCCGAGTGTGCAGTCTGACCGATCTCAAGGACGATGTGCCCGCTGGCTTCGAGGTCGACACTGTGCCGGTGGTGCTGGTCCGCCAAGGCGAGCAGGTATACGCGCTGGCCGACGTCTGTTCCCACGCCGAGATCGCGTTGTCCGAAGGC
>JAFAXZ010000045.1 GCA_019240665.1 Pseudonocardiales bacterium
CACGCCTTTCTGGATCGCCGCCGGCACCTCCTTGGCTTTTCCGTAACCGACGCCGACCATCCCGTCGCCGTCGCCCACGACGACCAACGCGGTGAAACTGAAGCGCCGGCCGCCCTTGACCACCTTGGCCACCCGGTTGATCGCGACCACCCGCTCCAGGTGTGGGCTCTTCTCCTGCTGGGCCGCCCCGCCGCGGCCACCGTCGCGGCGGTCCCGACGATCGCTACGCTCGCCTCCGCCTTCCCGCCGCATGCGTCCAGGCATCAGGCGTTCCTTCCGTTGCTCGCGTGCCGCTGCTGTTGTTGTCTTGTGTTCATCATCAGTCAGAATTCCAGGCCGGATTTGCGGGCGGCGTCGGCCAGTGCCGCAATCCGACCGTGGTAGTCGTAACCGCCGCGGTCGAAGACCACCCGGTCCACGCCCACCGCCTTGGCTCGAGCGGCGATCAACTCGCCGATCCTGACCGCCTTGGCCTTCTTGTCCCCGTTGATGGCGCGGACGTCCGGCTCGATACTCGACGCCGCCGCCAGAGTGTGCCCGGCCAGGTCGTCCACCAACTGTACGGCGATGTGTCGAGACGAGCGGTTGACTACCAGGCGCGGGCGCTCCGGCGAACCGCTGACCCTTTTGCGTAGCCGGAAGTGCCGCCGCGACCGGGCCAGCCGGCGTCGGGTCGACACGTCTGTGCCTACCCGCGACCGCTTCGTCACCGACGGCTGAGCCGTCAAATCAGCTACCGACGGCTGAGCCGTCGAATCAGCCGCCGACGGATTAATCGCTGCCTCAGCCATGATCACTTACCTGTCTTCCCGACCTTGCGCCGGATCTTCTCGCCTGCGTAGCGCACGCCCTTGCCCTTGTAAGGGTCAGGACGCCGCAATTTACGGATGATCGCCGCGACCTCGCCGACCATCTGCTTGTTGATGCCGGCCACGGAGAAACGTGTCGGGCTCTCCACCGTGAAGCTGATGCCATCCGGCGCCTTGACCGGCACCGGATGGCTAAAGCCCAACGAGAACTCCAGATCCGCGCCCTTGGCCACCACCCGGTAACCGACGCCGTGAATCTCCATCCGCTTCTCGTAGCCTTGGCTGACCCCGAGGACCATGTTGTTCACCAGGGTCCGGGACAACCCGTGCAGCGACTTGCTGCGCCGCTCATCATCCGGCCGCTGGATCAGCAGGGTACCGTCCTGCGCTCGATGCACGGTGATCGGCTCGGGCACGGTGTGTGACAGGACACCCTTGGGCCCCTGCACCGTCACGGTGCGCCCGTCGATGACCACATCGACGCCGGCCGGCACGGTGATCGGCTGCTTCCCGATGCGCGACATCTCGTCTGCTCTCCTCTCACCAGACGAAGGCGAGGACTTCCCCGCCTACGCCCTTCTTGGCGGCCTGCCGGTCGGTGAGCAGTCCAGTGGACGTGGAGATGATCGCCACGCCCAAGCCGCCGAGCACCTTCGGCAGCGAGGTCGACTTGGCGTAGACCCGCAGGCCGGGCTTGGACACCCGGCGCAAGCCAGCAATGCTGCGCTCCCGGTTGGGGCCAAACTTCAGTTCCACCACCAGGGACTTACCCACGGCCGCATCCTCTGCGTGGAAGCCCGAGATATAGCCCTCCCGTTGGAGGATCTCCGCGATATTCGCTTTGATTTTGGAGTGCGGCATCACGACCCGGTCGTGATAGGCCGAGTTCGCGTTCCGCAGACGGGTCAGCATGTCTGCGATCGGGTCGGTCATCGTCATGGTGACCTCGTGATCCCTTCCCGCCGTGGTTCCCTCGCGGGCCTACGGCGACTGTTGGCTGCGCCGTGGTGGGGCACCCCTCGCCTTACCATGAGGACTTGCTCACGCCCGGCAGCTCGCCACGGTGAGCCATCTGGCGCAGGCAGATCCGGCACAGCCCGAACTTCCGGTAGACCGCCTTGGGCCGCCCGCAGCGCTGGCAACGGGTGTAGCCCCGCACCCCGAACTTGGGCTTGCGCGCGGCCTTGATGATCAGCGCCTTCTTCGCCATCAGCTCTCCTTGAAGGGGAAGCCCAGACGACGCAGCAGCGCCCGGCCCTCCTCGTTGGTGGTCGCGGAGGTGACCACGGTGATATCCATGCCACGCTGGCGGTCGATGGTATCTGGATTGATCTCATGAAACATCGACTGCTCAGTGAGCCCGAAAGTGTAGTTACCGTGACCGTCAAACTGGGTCGCCGACAGACCACGGAAGTCACGGATACGGGGCAGAGCGATCGTCAATAACCGGTCCAGAAACTCCCACATCCGGTCGCCGCGCAGGGTTACCTTGGCGCCGATCGGCATCCCCTCACGTAACTTGAACTGCGCGACGGACTTGCGAGCCCGCTTTACCTGGGGCTTCTGGCCAGTGATCGCCGCCAGGTCCCGCACGGCACCGTCCATCAGCTTGGCGTCCCGGGCGGCCTCGCCGACGCCCATGTTCACCACGACCTTGACTACTCCGGGTACCTGCATCGGGTTGGAGTAGGTGAACTGTTCGCGCAACGCCGCGACGATCTCCTCGCGGTACCGGGTCTTCAACCTCGGCATCGTCACCACACGATCGCTGTCTACCATGGCCATCTCAGATGTCCTCGCCGGAGCGCCGCGACACGCGCACGCGCCTGCCCTCATCATCAGTGCGGTAACCCACCCTGGCCGGCTTGCCGCTGGAATCGATGACCATGACGTTCGAGACGTCGATGGCGGCCTCCTGGGTGACAATCCCACCACTTTGCGCACCGCGTTGAGTCCGACTAATCCGGGTGTGCTTCTTAATTCGGTTGACGCCCTCCACGAGCACTCGGCCGGTATCCGGATAGGCCTGGATCACCTTGCCCTTGGCGCCCTTGTCCTTGCCGGCGATGACCAGAACCGTGTCGCCTTTACGGACTTTCATCTACAGCACCTCCGGGGCCAGCGAGATGATTTTCATGAACCGCTTGTCGCGGAGTTCCCGCCCGACCGGACCGAAAATCCGGGTGCCGCGCGGTTCGCCGTCGGGCTTGATCAGGACGGCGGCGTTCTCATCAAACCGAATGTAGGAACCGTCCGGACGGCGCTTCTCCTTCACGGTGCGCACGATGACGGCCTTGACCACATCGCCCCGCTTGACGTTGGCGCCGGGGATGGCTTCCTTGACGGTCGCCACGATGATGTCCCCAATGCCGGCGTAGCGGCGCGAGCTACCGCCGAGCACCCGAATACACAGAATCTCCTTGGCACCCGTGTTGTCGGCGACCCGCAGTCGCGACTCCTGGTGGATCACGTCAACTCCTTCTCGCGCCTGGAGGCCTTGCTGTCGTTCGCCCGGCAGTTCATCGGCGCTGACGCGCAGTCGATCACTTGGCCTTCTCGAGGATCTGGACCAGCCGCCAGCGCTTGGTCGCCGACAGCGGACGGGTCTCCATCAACAGCACCCGGTCGCCGACCCCCGCGACGTTGGCCTCATCATGCGCCTTCACCTTGGTGGTAGACCGCAGCACCTTGCCGTACAGCGCATGCTTCTTGCGATCCTCCAACGCCACCACGACCGTCTTGTCCATCTTGTCCGAGACAACGTAACCCTCCCGGACCTTCCGCTTATTTCGCCCTTCGGGCTGGGCCGCGTTCTCCCGTTCGGTGTCACTCATGCCACACCCTCACTTCCCGCAACGGCGTCCGGAGACACCGACAGACCCAACTCACGCTCGTGCATCACGGTGTAGATGCGGGCGATGTCACGCCGGACCGTGCGCAGCCGGCGGTTGTTGTCCATCTGTCCGGTGGCCATTTGGAAGCGCAGGTTGAACAGCTCCTCCTTGGACTCGCGCAGCCGCAGCACCAGCTCGTCGTCGGTAAGCTCGCGCAGCTCGCTCGCAGCGGTGGTGGCTGCCATTAGAAGTCCACCCCCTCGCGGGTCACGATCCGGCACTTCATCGGCAGCTTGTGAATCGCGCGGCGCAACGCCTCACGGGCCACCGACGCATTCGGATAGGCCATCTCGAACATGATCCGTCCCGGCTTGACGTTGGCCACCCAGTACTCGGGCGAACCCTTGCCGGATCCCATTCGGGTTTCCGCTGGCTTCTTGGTCAGCGGCCGATCCGGAAAGATGGTGATCCAGACCTTGCCGCCCCGGCGAATGTGCCGATTGATCGCGATCCGGGCGGATTCGATCTGCCGGTTGGTCACGTAAGCCGGTTCCAGCGCCTGAATCCCGAAGTCCCCGAAAGTGACCTGAGTGCCGCCGGTGGCCATGCCCGACCGGCCCGGCGAGTGCTGCTTGCGGTGCTTGATCTTGCGTGGAACGAGCACGTCTCAGCCCTCCCCATGCCCAGCGGTAGCCGCCTCATCGGTGCCTGCGGTGTACTCTGCCGGGCTCGTGATCGGCTCGCGCGGAGTGCTCTGCGGGCCCTCGGTTGGCGCCCCAGCAAGCTCCGCCGCCGCGGCGCGACCCGCCTCGGTCGAGGCCCCGGTCGTCCCGGCAGCCCCGGAACGACGCCGGGCAGGGCGCTCCCGCCGGGGCGCTCGGGCTGCGGCGGCCGCTGCAGCTGCGGCGCCCTCGGCGTCGCGCTCGCGTCGCCCGCCGACCACATCACCCCGGTAGATCCAGACCTTCACGCCGATCCGGCCAAAGGTGGTGCGCGCCTCGAAGAGTCCGTAGTCGATGTCGGCCCGCAGCGTATGCAGGGGAACGCGACCCTCGCGGTAGAACTCCGAGCGGGACATTTCGGCGCCACCCAGACGCCCCGAGCACTGCACTCGGATGCCCTTAACCTGGGGAGAGCGCATCGCAGATTGGATGGCTTTGCGCATCGCACGCCGGAAGGCAACCCGGTTGGACAACTGCTCGGCCACTCCCTGAGCGACGAGCTGAGCCTCCGCCTCGGGATTCTTGACCTCGAGAATGTTGAGCTGCACCTGCTTGCCCGACAGCTTCTCCAACTCGCCACGGATCCGGTCGGCCTCCGCGCCGCGACGGCCGATCACGATGCCCGGGCGGGCGGTGTGGATGTCCACCCGCACCCGGTCGCGGGTGCGCTCGATCTCAACCTTGGCGATGCCCGCCCGCTCCATGCCCTTGGACAGCAGCCTGCGGATCGCAACGTCTTCCTTGACGTACTCCGCGTACTGCTTGTCTGCGTACCAGCGGGACTTCCAGTCGGTTGAGATGCCGAGCCGGAAGCCGTGCGGGTTGATCTTCTGACCCACTAGCGGGTACTCCTTGTCTGGGTGGCCTTCTTACCACGGGACCGGGCCGGCGTCCGGCGCTCCGGTACCGCCTCAACTTCCACCGTGATGTGGCTGGTGCGCTTGCGAATCCGGTAGGCCCGACCCTGCGCCCGGGGTCGGAACCGCTTGAGTGTTGGCCCCTCATCCACGAACGCCCTGGACACCACCAGGGAATCAGGATCCAGCTCAAGGTTGTTCTCCGCGTTGGCCATCGCACTGGCTAGCACTTTTGACACCGGAGCGGAGGCGGCCTGCGGTGCGAACTCGAGCACTGCGAGCGCCTCCCGTGCGCTGCGGCCCCGGATGAGCTCGATCACTCGGCGCGCCTTTCTGGGCGTCACGCGGACATACCGCGCCCGCGCCACGGCGCGGGACGGCTCCTGCGCGGCCGTCGCGCCGGCCTGGTTACGGGCGTCCATGCGCTGCTACCTCTTCGTCTTTCGGGTTTGTCTGTGCTGCATCGTCATGGGCTTGGATCATCATGGGGCTGGATCATCACTGGACAGCAATTCCGCTCAACGCCGCCGCGCCCGCCGGTCGTCCTTGATGTGACCCCGAAACGTGCGGGTGGGGGCGAACTCACCGAGCTTGTGACCGACCATCGACTCGGTGACGAACACCGGGACGTGCTTGCGCCCGTCGTGCACCGCGATGGTGTGGCCGATCATGTCGGGAATGATCGTGGAGCGGCGCGACCAGGTCCTGATGACCTGCTTGGTGCCGGCGTCGTTGTGGGCATCCACCTTCTTGAGCAGGTGGTCATCGACGAACGGACCCTTCTTCAGGCTGCGTGGCATGCTTGCACCCCTCCTGCTCAGCGCTTCTTACCGGTACGGCGACGGCGCACGATCAGCGTGTCGCTGGCCTTGTGGCGCCGGGTGCGGCCTTCAGGCTTGCCAGCCGGGTTCACCGGGTGGCGCCCACCGGAGGTCTTGCCCTCACCGCCCCCGTGCGGGTGGTCGACCGGGTTCATCACGACACCGCGAACCGTGGGGCGCTTGCCTTTCCAGCGCATCCGGCCGGCCTTACCCCAGTTGATGTTGCCTTGTTCGGCGTTGCCGACCTCGCCCACCGTGGCACGACACCGGACGTCAACGTTGCGGATCTCGCCTGAGGGCATCCGCAGCTGGCCGTAGGGACCGTCCTTGGCTACCAGCTGCACCCGCGCGCCAGCCGAACGGGCGATCTTCGCGCCACCGCCCGGACGGAGCTCGATCGCATGCACCACCGTCCCGACCGGGATGTTGCGCAGCGGAAGGTTGTTGCCCGGCTTGATGTCTGCCTTGGGTCCGTTTTCCACGGTATCGCCCTGACGCAACTTCTCGGGGGCGATGATGTAGCGCTTCTCGCCGTCGGCGTAATGCAACAGGGCGATCCGGGCGGTGCGGTTCGGGTCGTACTCAATGTGCGCGACCTTGGCCGGCACGCCGTCCTTATCCGCCCGCCGGAAATCAATCAGGCGGTAGGCGCGCTTGTGTCCGCCACCCTGGTGCCGGGTGGTGATCCGGCCATGGACGTTGCGGCCACCCTTGCTGTGCAGCGGTCGGACCAACGACTTCTCCGGGTGATCCCGGGTGATCTCGACAAAGTCAGAGACGCTGGCGCCGCGACGGCCCGAGGTCGTCGGCTTGTACTTGCGGATACCCATCTCTATCCGTCCTCGCTCATGCGGCCGGTCCGCCGAAGATCTCGATCGGCTTGCTCTGCGCAGACAATGTCACGATCGCTCGCTTGGTGTCCTTGCGTTTGCCGTACCCGAACTTGGTGCGTTTGCGCTTGCCCGGGCGGTTGAGGGTGTTGACGCTCAGCACCTGCACACCGAAGATCTTCTCGACAGCGATCTTGATCTCAGTCTTGTTGGCATCCGGCGCAACCACAAAGGTGTACTTATGCTGGTCCAGCAGCCCGTAGCTTTTCTCCGAAATGACCGGTTTGCGGATGACGTCGTGCGGATCGGGGATCATTGGGCTGCCTCCTGCACCGTGGGAGAACTGGGCGCGGCGAGGAATGCCTGCAGGGCATCTGCGGTGAACACCACGTCGTCATTGCTCAGCACGTCGTAGGTGTTGAGCTGGTCTGGGGTCAGCACGTGAACCAAGGGGAGGTTGCGCACGCTGCGGCGGCCCACCTCGTCGGCGCGGCTGATCACTACCAGCAGCTTGGCGCTCGGGCCTGCCAGCGCATCGAGGACCGTGCGAGCAGCTTTGGTGGACGGCGCATCGCCCAGGACCAGCTCGGAAACCACGTGTACCCGTCCGGCGCGGGACCGGTCCGACAGGGCACCGCGCAGCGCAGCCGCTTTCATCTTCTTCGGGGTGCGCTGGCTGTAGTCGCGTGGCGTGGGACCGTGCACGATGCCACCGCCGGTGAACTGGGGTGCCCGCATGGAACCCTGCCGGGCTCGCCCGGTGCCCTTCTGCCGGTAAGGCTTGCTGCCCCCACCGCTGACCTCACCTCGAGTCTTGGTGCTGTGCGTGCCCTGCCTTGCTGCGGCCAGCTGGGCGAGGACCACCTGATGCATCAACGGGATGTTCGCCGGTACGTCGAAGAGCTCGGCGGGCAGCTCGGCGGTGCCCGCGGTGGCGCCGTCCGGGGTACGGATATCGACCGTTCTCACTTCTGGGCTCACCCTTGTGCACCGCCCTTCGCTGCCGTTTTGACCAGCACCAGGCCACCCTTCGGACCGGGCAGCGCACCCTTGATCAGCAGCAGCCCCGACTCCACGTCAACCCCGTGCACGGTGAGGTTCTGGGTGGTTACCCGGACGTTGCCCATCGGGCCGGCCATCCGGGTGCCCTTGAACATCCGACTCGGTGTGGCACAGCCGCCGATTGAGCCCGGCGAGCGGTGCTTGCGCTGGGTGCCGTGGCTGGCGCCGAGACCGCCGAAGCCGTGCCGCTTCATCACCCCGGCAGTGCCCTTGCCCTTGCTGGTGCCGACCACGTCGACCACGGCCCCAGCGGGAAACACCTCAGCGGTGACCTCCTGGCCGATCTGGTAGTCCGCCGCGTCGGCGGTGCGCAGCTCGACCAGGTGGCGTCGCGGCGTGACACCCACCGCGGCGTAGTGCCCGGCCACCGGCTTGGTCACCTTGCGCGGGTCGATGGCGCCGTAGGCCAGCTGAACGGCGGGATAGCCATCCTTCTCCGGGGTACGGATCCGAGTCACCACACAGGGCCCGGCCGCTACCACGGTGATCGGGACAATCCTGTTGTTCTCGTCAAAGACCTGAGTCATCCCAAGCTTGGTACCCAGTATTCCCCTCATGGTCCTACCGCCCTGATGCTCAGAATCAGTCGCTGTCATTCTCCCGGCCTTACTGGATGTTGACGTCGACGCTGGCTGGCAGGTCGATGCGCATCAGCGCGTCCACCGTCTTCGGCGTCGGGTCGAGAATGTCGATCAGCCGCTTGTGTGTGCGCATCTCGAAGTGCTCCCGCGAATCCTTGTACTTGTGCGGCGAGCGGATAACGCAGTACACGTTCTTCTCGGTCGGCAGCGGCACCGGTCCGACGACCCGAGCGCCGGTGCGCGTCACGGTCTCGACGATCTTGCGTGCGGAAGCGTCAATTGCCTCGTGGTCGTAGGCTTTGAGCCGGATGCGGATCTTCTGTCCCGCCATGGTGGCTTGCCGTCCTGTCAGTCTCGTGCCGCTGGTCTCGTCGTACTGGCCGGGCCTGACCTGGTATAGGCCAGTGTCAGCCTCGCCCACACACCGGTCCCCGCGGTCGGGTGTGTCGCGCTGGACGCCCAGCAGGGTTGGGCACCCAGATCAATGTCCCCGTCATCAATGTCCCAGTCAGTGGCCCAGCGAAGTGCTATGCCGTGCCATCCGCAGAAGGTCTGCGCATTGCAGCGAATCTGGAGCCGCCATGCCGGCCGGTCCTGCCGAGCGACCGGTTCATGGTAAGCGATACGTGATCGCCGACCAAACCCGGGGCTGCGCCCACGGAAGTGAGTGACAGCGTTATAGCAGCCAATGCCACTTCCGCGGACCCGCCGGCAGCCGCTAGGCGCCGGCGGGTCCCCGCTCACTTGAGAATCTTGGTTACCCGACCGGCGCCGACGGTGCGGCCACCCTCACGAATCGCGAACTTCAGATTCTCGTCCATCGCGATCGGCTGGATGAGCTGCACCAACATCTCGGTGTTGTCACCCGGCATGACCATCTCAGTGCCCTCGGGCAGCGTCACGACACCGGTTACGTCGGTGGTACGGAAGTAGAACTGCGGACGGTAGTTGTTGAAGAACGGCGTGTGCCGACCGCCTTCGTCCTTGGACAGGATGTACACCTGAGCCTCGAACTGAGTATGCGGGGTGTTGGTGCCAGGCTTGATGACGACCTGTCCACGCTCCACATCCTCGCGCTTGACGCCGCGAAGCAGCAGACCCACGTTATCGCCGGCCCGACCCTCATCCAGCAGTTTGCGGAACATCTCGACGCCGGTGACGGTGGTCTTCAGCGACTTGTCCTTGATGCCGATGATCTCGACTTCCTCGCTCACCTTGACGATGCCGCGTTCCACCCGGCCGGTCACCACAGTGCCGCGGCCGGTGATGGTGAAGACGTCCTCGATCGGCATGAGGAACGGCTTGTCGATCTCGCGCACCGGCTCCGGAACGTTGTCATCCACGGCATCCAGCAGCTCCATGAGCTTGGCGCCCCACTCGGCGTCGCCTTCGAGGGCCTTCAGCGCGGATACACGCACTACCGGGACATCGTCGCCCGGGAACTCATACTGGCTGAGCAGCTCACGGACCTCGAGCTCGACAAGCTCCAAGATCTCCTCGTCGTCAACCATGTCGGACTTGTTCAGCGCGACGACGATGTAAGGCACGCCGACCTGGCGGGCCAGCAGCACATGCTCCTTGGTCTGCGGCATCGGGCCGTCGGTGGCGGCTACCACCAGGATAGCGCCGTCCATCTGGGCCGCACCGGTGATCATGTTCTTGATGTAGTCGGCGTGCCCGGGACAGTCAACGTGGGCGTAGTGCCGCTTCTCGGTCTGGTATTCGACGTGCGCGATCGCGATGGTGATACCGCGCTGGCGCTCCTCCGGTGCCTTGTCGATCTCATCGAAAGGCGTGAAAGGGTTCAGGTCGGGATGCGCATCGTGCAGAACCTTAGTGATCGCCGCGGTCAGCGTAGTCTTGCCGTGGTCGATATGACCGATGGTTCCGATGTTGACGTGCGGCTTGGTCCGCTGGAACTTCGCCTTCGCCACTGGTCTCGTCCTCCTGGACTCGTTCTCTTGGATCCGCTTGATCAGCGGGACCGTCGCCGGTCCTGATGTAGCGGCATGCTGTCAGGTGGTCTCGCGCGGACCTCCAGGCCGACCCCGGTGCCCGCTGCTGCGGCTAGCCGCAGCCGGAGAAAATCACGGCATCACTCACCCGTCGCCTTGCTGATAATCTCCTTGGACACGTTGGCCGGAACCTCGGCATAAGAGTCGAACTGCATGGTGTAGTTCGCCCGGCCCTGGGTCCGCGACCGCAGGTCGCCGACGTATCCGAACATCTCCGACAACGGCACCAACGCCTTGATAACGCGGGAACCGCTGCGTTCCTCCATGTGCTGGATATGACCCCGCCGAGAATTGAGGTCACCAATGACGTCGCCCATGTAGTCCTCGGGCGTGGTCACTTCGACCGACATCATCGGCTCCAGGATCACCGGCCCAGCCTTACGCGCCGCCTCTTTGAACGCCATCGAGCCGGCAATCTTGAATGCCATCTCGGAAGAGTCCACCTCGTGGTACGCGCCGTCCAGCAGGGTGACCTTCAGACCGACCAGCGGATAGCCAGCGAGGATGCCGTACTGCATGGCGTCCTGCGCCCCGGCATCAACCGACGGGATGTACTCCTTGGGGATCCGGCCACCGGTGACCTTGTTGTCGAACTCGTAGAGCGCACCATCACTGGTCTGCAGCGGCTCCAGTTTGATGAGCACGCGGGCGAACTGGCCGGAACCACCCGTCTGCTTGCGGTGGGTGTACTCCAGCTTGTCCACCGTCTTGCGGATTGTCTCCCGGTAGGCCACCTGCGGCTTGCCGATATTCGCTTCGACCCTGAAGTCGCTGCGCATGCGGTTCACCAGCACTTCGAGGTGCAGCTCACCCATCCCGGCAATGATCGTCTGGCCGGTTTCATCATCGAGCTTAACCTGGAAAGTGGGATCCTCCTCGGCCAACTTCTGGATGGCCGTGCCCAGCTTCTCCTGATCGCTCTTGGTCTTAGGCTCGATAGCGACCTGAATGACCGGTTCGGGAAAGGTCATCGACTCCAGGATGATCGGTGCCTGCGGGTCGCACAGCGTGTCACCGGTGGTCGTCTCCTTCAAGCCGATCATCGCGTAGATGTGACCAGCTCGGGCCTCCTCGACCGGGTTTTCCTTGTTGGAGTGCATCTGGAAAAGCTTGCCGATGCGCTCCTTGCGCTCCTTGGTCGAGTTGATCACCTGCGAGCCAGCGGCGATCCGACCAGAGTAGACCCGCACATAGGTCAGTTTTCCGAAGAAGGGGTGCACAGCAATCTTGAAGGCCAGCGCGGAGAACGGCTCGGAGATCGAGGATTTCCGGATTGCCGACGTACCGTCGGGCAGCTGACCCACCACCGGCGGCACATCCAGCGGCGAAGGCAGGTAGTCGATCACTGCGTCCAGCATCGGCTGCACACCTTTGTTCTTAAAGGCCGAGCCGCACAGCACCGGATAAACCTGGCTCTGCACAGTGAGCTTGCGGATGCCGGCCTTGATCTGTCCGGCGCTGAGCTCCTGGCCGCCGAGGTAGAGCTCCATGAGCTCGTCGTCGGACTCGGCGACGGCCTCAAGGAGTTTCTCCCGGTACTCGTTCGCGATCTCAACCAGGTTTGCCGGAATCGCCTCGACCGTGTAGTCCTCGCCCTTCTGGACTTCCCCGCGCCAGGTCAGCGCCCGCATTCCGACCAGATCGACAACGCCCTGGAAGTCGGCCTCGGAGCCGATCGGCAGCTGGATGACCAGCGGGTTAGCGCCGAGCCGCTCGCGGATGGTCCGCACCGTGAAGTAGAAGTCCGCACCCA
Organism: Pseudonocardiales bacterium; assembly: GCA_019240665.1. Taxonomy (GTDB): domain Bacteria; phylum Actinomycetota; class Actinomycetes; order Mycobacteriales; family Pseudonocardiaceae. The sequence continues at coordinate 12,285 of JAFAXZ010000045.1, forward strand.
GCTTGTCCATCTTGTTGACGAAGCAGATGCGCGGGACATCGTACTTGTCGGCTTGCCGCCACACCGTCTCGGACTGGGGCTCGACGCCCTCCTTGCCGTCAAAGACCGCGACGGCGCCATCAAGCACCCGAAGCGAGCGCTCTACCTCGACGGTGAAGTCGACGTGGCCCGGGGTGTCGATGATGTTGATCTGGTGGTCGTTCCAGAAGGTGGTGGTCGCAGCGGAGGTGATGGTGATACCCCGCTTTTGCTCCTCCTCCATCCAGTCCATCGTGGCGGCGCCGTCGTGTACCTCACCGATCTTGTAGTTGATCCCGGTGTAGAACAGGACCCGCTCGGTCGTGGTGGTTTTGCCAGCATCGATATGCGCCATGATTCCGATGTTGCGGACCCTGGCGAGGTCGGTCAGCACTTCACGTGCCACGAGAATTCATCCCTAGCTTCTTGAGAGTGGTTCGTCACCAGCGATAGTGCGCGAAGGCCTTGTTCGACTCGGCCATCTTGTGGGTGTCCTCGCGGCGTTTCACGCTCGCCCCGAGGCCGTTGCTGGCGTCGAGTAGTTCGTTCATCAGGCGATCGACCATGGTCTTTTCCCGCCGCTGCCGGGAAAAAGTGATCAACCAGCGAAGCGCGAGCGTGGTGGAGCGCACCGGACGCACCTCGACGGGGACCTGGTAGGTAGCGCCACCGACGCGGCGGCTCTTCACCTCGATAGCGGGCTTGACGTTATCCAGCGCGCGCTTGAGAGTCACCACAGGGTCGGTACCAGTCTTGTCCCGGCAGCCCTCCAACGCTCGGTACACGATCTTCTCGGCTACCGAGCGCTTGCCCCGCACGAGGACTTTGTTGACGAGCTGAGTGACCACCGGGGATCCGTAGACCGGGTCGGAGTGCAGCGGCCGCTTCGGGGCGGGACCCTTGCGAGGCATCAGCTTCTCTCCTTCTTCGCACCGTAGCGGCTGCGGGCTTGCTTACGACCCTTCACGCCCTGAGTATCCAGTGATCCACGAATGATCTTGTAGCGGACACCGGGAAGGTCCTTCACCCGCCCACCGCGCACGAGGACGATGGAGTGCTCCTGGAGATTGTGCCCCTCACCCGGAATGTAAGCCGTCACCTCGACCTGGCTGGTCAGGCGCACGCGAGCAACCTTGCGCAACGCCGAGTTCGGCTTCTTCGGGGTCGTCGTGTAGACGCGGGTGCACACTCCGCGCCGCTGCGGGCTTCCCTTCAGCGCTGCAGTCTTGGTCTTCGGGAGCTTGTCCTCGCGGCCCTTGCGGACCAGCTGCTGGATGGTAGGCATGGACCAGCTTTCTTGGAGTCTTGACGCGTTGCCTGTGGTCTGTCGGTGCTGCTAGTTGCGTGCTGCGTTACGTCGTGCTGACCGGCTGCCGAGGCGCTGCGCGGCCGGTCACTCCGTATCCCGCGGTCGGGTGTGTCGTCCGTCCCGCGGTCACGTGGCGTCGCGAGCCACGCAGGGAGGTCGTGCACCTCGTGCGCATGTCCGGCGTGCTGCTCGTGCTGGAGCGCGCGTGAGGGCCCAGGGGAGCCCGGGCACGGTGAGCAAGACTACCCAGGCGCTGGTGGGCAGGTCAAAAGCG
>JAFAXZ010000142.1 GCA_019240665.1 Pseudonocardiales bacterium
GCCCAGTGCCAGAAGTGATCGTCCTAGGGTCATTAGTGATGTATGAGGTCCTCTACGACGAGAACAGTGTCCTGTGTGGTGGCCGCAAGATCATTGATTCCGAGGTCATCAAGGGATGTCGCGAAGAGATCGAACTGCTCTACGCCAATGGTGAAGACTTCATGTCCTTCTTCAATCGAGAGATTGCGCACTTGCCAGCCCCTAAAGTCGTCAAACCCTCGTCCACTCCTCCGGCAGGTTCGTGACCCCCACTCGCCGTCCAATTCTTCGAGTTCGAGCGACTGGTGGGCTGACGAGATTTCTGCTTCTCTTCGCCATACTGCTAATCATGCTCGCGGTCATGGCGTTGGTCGTACTGTCCCCACTTGCCTTGAGCGGTCTCGATGGTAATATAATCCGGGCCGACTGGTATCGTCTAAGCAATATCGGCTCGACTTATGGGGCGGTATCAGCCATCATCGCCGCCATCGCCTTGGTCGGCGTTGCCACCTCATTGATCATTCAAAGCCGCGAGGCCAAAGCGACGCGTACGAGTGCCTTGCGAAATCTCCATGTCGATCTGCTGCGGATGGCCATGGAAGATCCGGCCTATATGGAGTGCTGGGGTACGTACCTCACTGACAGTTTTGAGGGAGAACGGCAGTATGCCTACGTCAATCTGATCATCAATCACTGGTATTCAATGTACGAGCTCGACGAGTGTACTGATGCCATACTGCTGGCTATGGCCGCCGAGCTGTTCTCAAGCGCACCTGGACGGCACTTTTGGCATTACGCTGGACCAAGCCTTAAAGAGAGAGCGCCGAATAGGCGGGCTAGCAGGTTCTATCGTCTTGTAGACGAGGCATACCGCAAAACGCTGGAGCAACCACCGGCCATTCCACCACCCCATAGCGCCACAAAAGAGCCCGCACTCCCACAGGCACCATTGCCATCGACTGGTGGTCGTGGGTTGACTCTCCTTCTCGCGGTTGGATGCGGGGCCGTAGTATCCATAGCGCTCCACATCATTTACCGTGTTCTGCGTCGTATCCGCATGAAGTCGTAACTAATGGTTGGCTCCTGCTTTAGCCCCTGACGGCGAGCCCAACCTGATCTCGGTGAGGAGCTGGCGGATGTGGCACTTTATTTGTGCGCACTGGCCGAGATGAACGGCGTCGATCTCGACGGCGAGATCGAGCGGAAGATCGCCAAAAACACCCGCCGCCAGTACCGTCGGGACAGCAACGGCGTGCCGTTTCGGGTGTCTGAATCAGTGGAACCCTACTCTCACCAACAGTAACAAGCTCTCAGCTTGACCACGCTCGCTGGTAAGCTCGCGAGTATGCTTCGCGGTATGGCAAGGATTACCGTCACGATGGATGATCGGCTGGCCGAAGCGCTCCGAGCCACCGCAGGCGACAACGTCTCCGGCTGGCTGGCCAAGCTGGTCCGCACCGAGCTGCTGCGCCGCGCTGTCGCCGCGGAGATCGCCTGCGATCAGCAACACCCCGACTACCTGGACTGGCGCGCCGAGCGGTGGGAGGAGACCGACGGGGCGGGGGCTTGAAACGCGGCGAGGTCTGGCGCTACCAAGCAATCTCGCGATCCCAGCCGGTGCTGGTCGTCAGCTGCGACGAACTCAACGACGCCGAGGCACCGATCGTGGTCGACGTGACGCCATTCAGCCCGCAAGGGGCCGCCACGCTGCTCACCGTGCGCCTCGGTGACGAGCTGGGCGGCTACGCGCGATGCCGCACGATCAGCTTCGCGGACCCGAAACGGTTCACCAAACTGCTCGGCACCGTCCCGGACTCGACCATGGAACAGGTCGACCTGGCCCTGCGCGCCGCACTTGGCCTGTAAGGCGCGAGGCTCGTGCACGATCTACAGGCCGGGCTCGGTCACGTCGCCGGTGGGCTGGTCGACGAGGGCGAGGGTGATGTCGCCGCCGGAGCGGCCGGCGGTGCGGACTAGACGATCCAATCGCGACAGGAAGTCGCGGAAGCTGCGACAGCCATAGTTCGCCTCGTCGAAGGAGGGATCCAACGCCAGCATCTTCGCCTTGACCTGGGATGCGGTCGGGGTGGCGGTGGACGCCTGCTCCATCGCGGTGACCAGCAGCCGCTCGGCGTCGGCGAGCCGGAAGTCGGGTTGGGCCGCTGGCGCGGCATCGGACTCCACCCGGGCGACGATGGAACGCCACAGCTTGTACTCCGAGCACACCGACACCAGCCGGGCGCTGACGGCGGTCTCCGCGCCGACCCCGATGACATGCTTGCCGAACTCCCGCAGCTTGGACACCAGCGGCGAGAAATCACTGTCCCCGGTTACCAGCACGAAAGCCCCGATGGCAGGGTGGGTGATCAGGGTCTCCATGGCATCCACGGTCATGCGGATATCCGCAGCGTTCTTCCGCGAGGGGCCCCGGCCGATCTGGAACTGATCGATGCCATTGCGCTCCAGCGCTTGCTGGTAGCGGCCGAACTGGGCATCGGCCCAGTCCGCGTAGGCCCGGCGGATGGAGGCGTTGCCGTAGGCGCGGCATAGCCACATCAGGGCCTCGGCCGGCACCGGCTCGGCACGGCCCGGCAGGCTGCTAGCGGCCCCGAGCACCAGGTTCTCGAAGTCCAGAAATAACGCCACCTGCTCAGCACGCGGCCAGGAGTCATCCCGCCCAGCTCCCCCGCCGCTGTTCCGCAACGCCTCGGTACTCACCGCACGCCTGCCTGCCCAGCGGCTGTGGGGTCCATTATTGCGCTCTTTCCTGGCTAGGGGCGGGGGCGGGTGACGAGCTCGGTGGCGGCGGAAGCCAGCGGGATCGGGTGTGGACGGGGTGCGGTGGTGGGTGGAGGTTGTCTGGCGGCGTGGGAGATGCGGATGAGCAGGGCGATCAGCATGTAGTTGGCGAGCAGGGAGGAGCCACCGTAGGACAGGAAGGGAGTGGTGAGCCCGGTTTCGGGAATGAGGTTGGTGACTCCGCCGGTGACGATGAACACTTGGAGTGCGATGGTGATGGACAGGCCGGCGGCGAGGAGTGTGCCGAAGGTGTCGCGGACTGACAGGGCGGCCCGCAGACCCCGGGTGACCAGCAGTAGGTAGATCATCAGGACCGCGGTGAGCCCGATCAGGCCGAGTTCTTCCCCGATGCCAGCCATGATGAAATCAGCGTTGGCCACCGGGACCAGGTCGGGTCGGCCACCACCCAGGCCAGTTCCGGCCACGCCGCCGGTGGCCAGGCCAAACAATGACTGGGCGACTTGGTAGCCCGACTCGTAATAGTGGGCGAAGGGATCGGACCAGACCTGGACACGGACCCGGACGTGGGCGAAGAGGTGGTAGGCGAGCACGCTGCCGGCCGCGAAGAACATCAGCCCAATGAGCACCCAGGATACTCGTTCGGTGGCCGTGTAGAGCATCGCGAGGACCACACCGAAGATCAGCAGTGAGGCTCCGAGTTCCTTCTCCAGCGCCAACACGCCGATCGAGAGACCCCAGGCGACCAGCAGCGGCGCCAGATCGCGTGGCCGGGGGAAGGTCATCCCGAATAAGTGGCGGCCCGCGGAAGTGAACAACTCCCGGTTGTTGACCAGGAACACCGCGACGAACACGATGATCAAGATCTTGGCGAACTCGCCGGGCTGAATCGACAGCGGGCCAAGCAGCAGCCACAGCTTGGCCCCGTTGACCTGGGAGATGCTCGCTGGCAGCACCCCGGGCAGGGCCAGCAACCCCAACCCCACCAGACCGAAGGTGTAGCCATAAGAGGCCAAGGTCCGGTGGTCGCGCACCAGCCACAGCACCGCTACGAAGAGCATCAGGGCCACCGCGGTCCACACCACCTGGTGGGCGGCATCCGAGGTCGCAACGGGTTGGCCCGCGTCGAGGGCCTGGGTCGCTGCGGCCAGATCCAGCCGGTGGATCATCACCAGCCCCAGGCCGTTGAGCAGGGCGACACACGGCAAGATCAGCGGATCGGCGTGGGGGGCTAACCAGCGCACCGCTGTGTGCGCCACCCCGAACATGGCTAGATAGGCCAAGCCCAGATAGAGCAGCGACCGTGATAGATGCTGTTTCTGATCGGCCTCCACCAGAACCAACGCCAGCGTGACCAACCCAGCCGCAAACACCAGCAGCCCCAGCTCAACACCACGACCGGTGGCCGCTGGCCGCCCGGTCATCTGGAGTCGTTGACCAGGTCGCCCCCCACCGCGGCGGCCAGCGCGCTCACCCTGCTGCCCGGGTGGTCGGCGATGCGGCAAGGGATGTCGGTGTTTTCGTCGAGGTGATAGCTGGCACACACGCGGTGGTAGCCATCCGCGATCTGCAGAGCAATTCCCAGAGTCAGGTCACCACGGATGAGAAGGACCGGGGACAGCGCCTTGTTGTTCTTCACCTTGGCCAGGTCGGCTGCCACATGCGGGTTGTCTGGGGGTAACAGGGGAAGCCCCGAGGCGCGCAACATGTCCTTGGCCTTGTAGTGCTCGAGAGAGGCCGTCTGGAGCTGCCCGACCAGGTCACCGGCCTGGGCACCGGGCGCGATCAACGACAGGTAGGAGGCGGCGGCGGGGTAGTCATGCGCATCCGGCTCGGCCTTCCACGTCACCTTACCCACGCCGTTGTGCTCCCTGATCGTCATGTCAGGATGAGGCTATAGGTCCCCGCGTCGGGCCACAACCACAGCTCACAGCCTGTCGGCGGGTCGTCCGCAGGCTGGTTGGGGACGTGGCGTCCGCACCGCTGGCCTCGGCTACGACGGCCGTGTCCGCGACAGCCGAGTCCACACATCCGGGCAACAGTGTGTGCGCCGCCGCTGGAAGATTGGGATGGGTGTCGAGCGCGTGGTCCCGCTGAGGATCCAGGTGGGGTGGGTGACCCGTAGGCTTGGGGGTCGTGTGGATGAGCTTGCCAAAGCGGTTGTTGGTGGGTCGGCCGTTGGCGAGTCGGCAGCTGGGTGACACGTTGTTGCCCAAGAGGTTGGCGTTACCGATCTTTTGCAGTGACGCACTGTCCTCGGTGGCCTACGCCACTGAGGCGATCTTGGTGGCGCTGTCGGTGGGGGGGTTGGCGTTCTACCACGTGGCGCCGAATCTGGCGGTGGCGGTGGCGGTGCTGTTCGTGATCGTGGCCGCCTCTTACCGGCAGACCTGTTACGCCTACCCGGGCGGTGGCGGGTCCTACATCGTCAGTCACGAGAACCTGGGCCGTTCGGCTGGGTTGGTGGCCGCCTCGGCGTTGTTGGTGGATTACGTGATGACGGTGGCGGTGTCGGTGGTGGCTGGGGTGTCAGCGATCACCTCGGCGTTGCCGATGGCCGCCCCCCACGCGGTGGGCATCTCCATCGGGTTCGTCGCGGTCCTGACGGTGGTCAACCTGCGGGGGATGCGGGAGACCGGCAAGACCTTCGCCATCCCCACCTATGGGTTCGTGGTGGGCATCTTCGTCATGTTCGCCTGGGCGGGGGTGAGGCTGGGCACCGGGCAGCACCTGGTCGCCGAGAGCGCGGGCTACCCGGTGATACCTACCGAGCACGCCACCGGCATCCTCGCCGCGTTTCTGATCTTGCGGGCGTTCGCGCAGGGCTGCACTGCGTTGACTGGGGTGGAAGCAATCAGCAACGGGGTCCAGGTCTTCCAGAAGCCGAAGTCGAAAAACGCTGCGACGGTGCTGGCCTACCTCGCTGTGCTCGCGGTCACGATGGGGATCGGGATCACCCTGCTGGCGGTGCTCACCGGGGTGCACGCCGCCCAAGACCCCACCCAGCTGGGCCTGCCCGCTGACGCGACACCCAAGACGGTGCTCGCTCAGGTCGCCGCCGCGGTCTTCGGACCCGGTTCAGTGGGGTTTTACGCGATTCAGGTGTTCACCGCGGCGATTCTGATCCTGGCGGCGAACACCTCGTTCAATGGGTTCCCGGGGTTGGCGTCGGTCCTGGCCCGGGACCGGTATTTCCCCCGCCAGCTCCATACCCGCGGGGACCGGCTGGTCTACAGCAACGGCATCGTGCTGCTCGCCGCCTTCGCCGCCGTGGTGATCTACGCGTTCAACGCCAATACCAACGCCCTGATCCAGCTTTACGTGATCGGGGTGTTCATCGCCTTCACCCTGTCCCAGATCGGCATGGTCAAACACTGGCACACCGAATTGGCCGCAGGCGCCCCGCCCGACCAGCGGCACCGGATTCACCGCGCCCAGTTGATCAACGGGTTGGGGGCGGTGTCCACCGGGGTGGTGTTCGTGATCGTGCTGGTGACGAAGTTCATCGAGGGCGCCTATCTCATCGTGATCGCCATCCCGGTGCTGTTCCTCCTGATGCGCGGCATTAACCGGCATTACGCCACGGTGGCCCAAGAGATCGCTGTTGAAGACGTCCGCCCCGTCGGCCCGTCCCGCAACCACGTCCTGGTGCTGGTGTCCAAAGTCAGCGGTCCTACTTTGCGGGCGCTGGCCTACGCACGCACCCTGCGGCCCCATACTCTGGAAGCCATCACCGTCGCCGTCGATGACGAGGAGTCCGTCCAGCTGCGCCGGGACTGGGACGACGCAGACCTCGACTTCCCCTTGAAGATCATCGAATCACCCTACCGGGAGATCACCCGACCGATCCTGAAATATGTCCGGGACTACCCCCGCACCGGACCCCGCGACATCATCACTGTGGTCATCCCCGAGTACGTCGTCGGGCACTGGTGGGAACAACTCCTGCACAACCAAAGCGCGCTGCGGCTCAAAACCCGGCTGCTGTTCCTGCCCGACGTGGTCACCGTCGACATCCCCTGGCACCTCAGCTCGGCCGGAGTCACCCGCACCGACGCCCAAGCTCACCATCTGCACGAGGACTACGAGCAACAAGCCGCCGCAGCCCGCCAACACGCACCCCCACCGGCATAGCCAGCTCGGCTCCGTGCCGTACTCGCGATCCCCGGGCCGCCGCCGGTGATCAGCTTGTATCGCGCTCGCGAGCCTGACGGGTCTGCCGGTCGCTGGCCTTGCGCAGTGCGTCCACCAGTTCGCCTTTGTTCATCGCGGAGCGGCCGCGCACGCCGAGCCTGCGCGCCTGCTCGAGGAGCTCTTGCTTACTCGCGTTCGCGTTGACGCCGCCAGCGGTCTTGCCGCTGGGTCCGCGCCCGGTCCGGGGGTCGACACCGCCGGCCGCGCGCTCGTCTGATGGGCCTGCGCCATCCTTCGGCTCCCAGTGGTCGCCGACCTTCTGATGGGTGTGCTTCAGCGCCGCGAATGCGGTGCGGTGCGCCCGTTCGCCTTCGCCGTACGTCTCGACGGCGGAATCGTGCGCCTTCGACCACGTCCGCTGCGCCTTCTCCGGGGAACGTTGCAACGTGCTGGGTAGCTCGTCCTTGGCCGGCACCGGCCTCACCTCCGTGAACGATGGCTCGATCGGTACCGGGATACCCGTGGGGACAAGGACTTAACACCGACGGACACTGCTCGACGTCAGCTCGCCAGGACCTGAGGTGAGAGCATCTTGAGCATCGCGTTGGCCCATCTCATTTGGCGCAGCGACTGCGGGTGACACTGCTGGGCCAGCGCGAGGAGCTCGGCGTCTTTGGCTGCCTGCGCGCCCTGGGCGAGTAGTTCCCAGTCCAGCGAGACCCCGGCGGCGACACGGTGCAGGTGGCGCAGATCAGCGAGCAGCACCAGCCCCGGTTCCGGACGACGGCCAACCAGCTCGCTGGCCTTGCCGCGCACGGTGGACAGCAGGCCGGAGTCCTCATCAGGGTCATCTTTCAGGTTCAGGCCATAACGCCGGCCGACCTCGACGAGCCCGTGCACGTGCTGCTGGGATCAGCGGGCCAGGTCGCGGGCCACGTGATACACCTCATGATCGACCTTGTGTCGATCGGCCACCTTCAACAGATCGCCAGCTAGGGAGTTCTCCGCACGGTGCAGTTCGCGCAGCGCAAGGTCGAGCTTCACCGCACGCCTCCGGGAGGGGCCAGTTTTTCGTCTGTGTTGGCGGCGGCTCCGCCGCGGGTGGCCGGGGCCGCCGCAATGACGGGCCGCGATGCGGTGTTTGTCGGGGCCGGTGCGGCGTTGCCGCCCCCCGCGCCCACCCGGCTGACCCGCACGGCAGCCGTCTTGACGATGGGCTGCTTAGACACGGGATCCCAGTCGGTGATGGTGAGCTCGTTTGCGGCGCGCTGGTGGTCGGCGCCGGAGGCATCCCAGTAGCCATAGTGAAACGGCACGAATGCCACCCCCTCTCGGATGCCGCTGATCCGCACCTGAGCCCGGATCATGCCGCGGGCGGAACTGACCTCGACCACATCGCCCTCGCCGATGCCCTGGTTGTCCGCATCTTTGACCGACATCTCCACCCACACCTCAGGCGCCGCCGCCTGCAGCTGTGGTGCTCGCCCGGTTTTGGTCCTGGTGTGGAAGTGGAACAAGGTCCGGCCGGTGATGAGGTGCAAGGGGAACTCCTCGCTGGGCGGCTCGTGCGGCAGCAGGTATTCGGCCGCTTTGATCACTGCTTTGCCGGTGGGGTTCATGGCCCGGTACTCGGTGGGTTCCAGCGGCGCCCCGGTGATCAGGTCCTTGCCGTAGCTCTCGCAGTACTCCGGTGCGCTCCAGAATTGGCCGTCGAGGTAGAGCCGTTCGGTCCCGTCAGGGTGCTCAGCGGTGCATGGCCATTGGATGCCGCTGCCACCGCGTAGCTTCGCATAACCGCGTAGCTTCGCATAACTGAGCCCGGTGTAGTCGCATGGACGGCCGGCGCTGCACTGCTTCCAGGCCTCGAACGCCGACTCGGCGTCGTGCCACGGTGGCAGCGACTGACCATCCTTGTCGCGGAAGTTCATCCGCCGCGCGTAGGCAAGAAAGATGTCAAGATCGGGACGCGCCTGACCGGGCGGTTCGACGGCCTTCTCCGACAGGTGCACGGTGCGGTCGGCGTTGGAAGGTGCCGGTCTTCTCCCCCCAGGTGGCTGCGGGCAGCACCACGTCAGCAAGCTCGGCCGTTTCGGTCAGGAAAAGGTCCTGTACCACCAGGAACAGTCGCTGCTGGGACAAGATCGAGCGGATCCGGTAGAGCTCCGGCAGCGAGACCGCCGGATTGGTGCCGCTCACCCACAGGAACCGAATTGTGCCTTGTTCCACGTACCGCATCATCTGCATCAGGTGAGTGGGCGGCGAATAATGGGGGATCTGCATCTGCTCGAGATTCCAGATCCGGGCCAGCTCGGCGACGTGGGAGTCGTTGGCCCAATTCCGGAAGCCGGGCAGGTCGCCGTCGGCGCCGCACTCGCGGGTGTTTTCCGCGGTCGGTTGCCCGTTCATTTGCAGGATGCCCGCGCCCGGCTTGCCGATCATACCGAGGACGATGTTGACGTTGTTAACCTGCACGGCCGCCGCGGTGGCCTGATGGGACTGGTAAAAGCCCTGCAACACCGTGGACAGTAGCCGCTGCGCGGTGCCGAGGATGTGTGCAGCGTCGCGGATCTGCTCCGCCGGCACCTGGCAGATCTCCGCGACCCGGTCAGGGGGGTAGTCCTCGACTTGCTTGGTCAACTCTTCGTAGCCGACCGTATGAGCAGCGAGGTAGCCGTGGTCCACCCAGTCATTGCGGATGATCTCGTGCAGGAGTCCGTTCATCAGCGCGACGTTGGTGCCCGGCAGCGGCGCAAGATGCACTGTCGCCACCCCGGCCACTGGCGTCTCCCGCGGATCGACGCAGATCAACTTCGGCGGGTGCGGTCCAGCCAGCCGGTCCAGCATGCGCATCCACAACACGGTCTGCGTCTCGGCCACGTTGTGGCCATAGAGCGCGATCACGTCGGCATGGTCAATGTCGCTGTAAGAGCCGGGTTGGCCGTCGCAGCCAAACGACTCCTTCAACGCTTCGGCAGCGGTCGCCGTGCACAGCCGGGTGTTGCCGTCAACGTGATTGGTGCCGATCGCGCCGTGCGCGATCACACCCAGCGTGTAGTACTCCTCCAGAAATAACTGCCCGGTGGTGTAAAAGCCCAACGCACTCGGGCCTTGCTCGCTGAGCAGTTCCCTGATACGGTGCACCACCCGGTCCATCGCGGTATCCCAGTCGGTCTCCACCAGCCGACCGCCCTCCCGGACCAGGGGGGCGCTCAGCCGGTCCGCAGCGGCATTCGCCTGCCAGCCGAACAGATCCTTGGGGCCGAGTCGACCGTGATTGACCCGGTCGACTTCCCGACCACGGACCCCGACGATCCGACCACCAGACACCGCGATGTCCATGGCATCTCCGTTGGAGTGCAGAATCGACGCGGACTGCACCCAGCGGTCCACCTGCTCGGTGCGCACGCCGGCGGCTAGGTGGGTGTCGACCCGCGTTGGCCAGCTCTCCCCCGGCCCGTACGGGGTACGCGTCCCCCACGGCTCGGCAATCCGATCACGCGCTGCCATCGGCACCTCCAACGTTCTCCTAAGTCGAAGGTTTACCCGGGCGTACGGCGCTGCAATCGTGCGCGAAGCGACCTGCACAAGCATCCATGTGACCGTGTCCGCGCGGTCCGCGCGCCGTGAAAGGTGCACAAGTCTCCATAAGACCTGAGCCCGAGCGGAGCGTGTCGGGGGTGTCCCCACGGACGTCCGTGGGGACACCCCCGACACGAGAACACCAACGTGACCTGCGGGTCGGTCAGACGTTGATCTCCTTGGGCGCGCCGGCTCCCGTGATCTCGATCTTGCGGGGCTTGGCCCTCTCGGCGACGGGAATGCGCAGGGTCAGCACCCCGGCGTCGTAGCCCGCCTCGATGCGGTCCATGTCGAGGGTGTCGCTGAGGAACAACTGCCGGCTGAATACCCCGCGGGGTCGCTCGGCGGCTTGCAGCTCAACATCCTCGCCGTAGGTCGGCTTGCGCTCGGCCCGCACGGTGAGTACGTTGCGCTCGACATTGAGCTCAACCGAGGCCGGATCCACTCCCGGCAGGTCGAAGTGCACGACGAACTGCCCGCCCTCGCGGTAGGCATCCATGGGCATGATCGCCGGGTGCGACCTGGTGCCGTTGGGACCGAACAAGGCCTGGGTCAGCCGGTCCAGCTCCCGGAACGGGTCAGTACGCATCAGCATCGTGGTCTCTCCCTCCTAGGCGTCGTCACGACGCGATCGGTACGCACTGCTGTAGCGATGCAGTGACACTACTGCCAACGTAGACAGTGACGAGGTTGTTCCCGACCAAGTACTTTTCTTGACAGCAGCATGCTCAAGTATGTAGCTAACAGCCTGCTTGAGACGATCGCGTCACTCCGACTTGACGTCCCAGGCTTCTGGTGTGCCAGCGCCGCATCGAGGCGCCGAGCGGGGGGAGCCGGGTACTCGTACGCGGCGCCGAGCAGATCAGGGAACTCGAAGTTCGCACCTCGCAGGCGGTAGCGGTTGAAGTGGCGGATCAGGTCGCGCAGCGTGCGGTCGGTCAGCTTGACCTGACCTTTTTGATCCCCTCCCAGCGCGCCTGGCGCCGCGCTGGCCCCGGCGGAGCAGTGCCGCCCCGGCGGGTCTTCGGACGGAGCTTCCCTGACCTGATCATCAGCTCTCTCCCCCCGGTGAGCAGGGCAGCACCCACCTGCGGGCGGCGACCCGCACGGCGACGGCCTGCGCTATCAGTGCCGGGGTGCTGGGTGAGTACCGCGCTACAATATGATGGTGAATTGATCCTCAATAGGCGGTGTGTGCTCAGTACCTGCGCACCCGGTTACGCCGAAACAGGACACTGTGATCTTCCTGTTGTTGACGTCGATACGCAAAAATTGCTTGAAGAACGGCGGGTCGTCGAAGTCGAATACCTCGGAACCGACCCGATGGAAGAACCGGCCCGCCGGGATGCGGTGCACCACTTCGGCTTTGATCCGCTCGCCGAGCGAAAGCCGGTCCGCGACGGGCCGATTGGATCGTGCGGTGGCGGCACCTCGCTGTTCGTAGTATCTGCCCGCCGCCGGCGCATCGATGGTGATCGTCCCGCTGCCACCGAAGAGCTTTTTGTCAATGACCTGCGAGAATCGCGCCAGTGAGTCACGCCGCAGTGGGTAACAGCGGAATTTCGACTCGTCCACCCCATTGACGTTTATCAACGGAATACGGTGGGTGGCGTGCATGTAGGCACCGCCTCCGCCGCTGACGACGTACTGGATCGTGCGTCCACCCGCTACTGGGCCCGCTACTGGGACTGGGTAACGCTGATAGTTATGGATGTCGCCACCTATTGCCATCACGTAATTCGCCCGGGGATCGGTGACGACACCATCGACCGTCTCGGTCCTCCCTGTCACGCGTCCCGGGTGATGCTCGCCATCGACGTAGATCGGTTTGCCGGTGAGTAGGATCTTTGGGCGTTCCGGAGCGTCCAGGGAAACCCGGCTCAGCCAGTGGTACTGATCCTCGTCGATATCACCGGTGATCCCGGTGTCGATCCCGATGAATCGTACCGGGCCCGCGTCGATCGCGAAGTACGGTGCCGGCTGAAGTGGGTCAGGCGGTCGACGTTCGTCGGTAACGGTGCCAGTCGTGGCTGGGTTCGTCTGTGGTAATCGGCGCCATAGCGGGCCGGCCAGGCGAGCCACCAGCCCCCGGCCGAATTGAGGTAGGTATCCGGCATCGTCCAGCCGGCAGAAGTAGTGCATGAAGCCATGCAGGCCGTCGTACCAATCGTGGTTTCCCGGCACCGCATAGATGGGTAGATCGAGGTTCCGGTACGGGTGGTGGAATTTGCGGCCGTAGTCGTCGAGGTCACCAGTAGGATAAATTACGTCACTACAGATGACCGCGAAGTCCGCATTCTTAGCCATATCGGCCAGCGGACTCGCGACCGCATACTGGGAATTATCGCCTTCGCCGGTATCCCCGATCACCAGCATGGAAATAGTGTCACCGGCAGAACAGGAAATCACGAAGTCCGGGTGTGCGCCGGTTTGTTGTGCGCGCTGGCGAGCCAGCGCGACCCATCGCGCCCGGGCCGCAGCCGTAGGATCAGAGAGAAATTTCGCGATGATGTCGTTACGTGACTGCCACAGTATTGACGGTCGTAGCCACGACATCGACTTCGTCCCCGCTGGCACATCTTGTTTCCAGGTTCCTGGCCCGGCACAGCCACGCCAACCAGCACCTTCCTCGCTTTCCCGGGAAGACTGAACGAGATCAGCAGGTAGCGAGGTAGACGTCGCCACGGTTGGCTCCTTTCGCCCTACCCAGTCGTTTCGAGGTGCTTGAGGATGAGTGGGTACACGTCAACAGCGGCACGCTTGCCGAACATGCAGTCGATATGGCCGTAGTCGGGAACGACGTGGCGCCGGTACAGGTGTGAGCCGTTGCGCTGCTGCAACAGCTCCATCGTCTTCTCCGTGCTCTCCGGGAGGAAACAGGAATTCTCGGCGCCATGGATGAAGGTGATCGGGACAGCGAGGCGCTCCAGGTGGGGAAGGTAAATGTCCTGCCCGTCGACGGACCGCAGCGCGCCGGCGCGGACCATGAGTGCCATGTGCTCCATCTCATGGATGTTGGCTATACCGAACATCTCATGCAGGGCGTCGTGGGTGGGACTGTTGAGTTGGTCGTGCTGGTAGAGCAGGGAATACATGAAGGTGACTCGATGGCAGACCGCGCTAGTGCATTCCTCTTCCTTGTCATCGGGGAAGACTTCGAGGAATCGGTCGTATAAACGGTTGAACCAGTTGGCATTGGTGTCGGTGTATGCGGTGAGGGATTCGACGCCAAGCTTGTCGAGCAACGCGGGCAGGTGCAGGCCCGACTTGAGCCGGGTCATGGGTGGGCATACGATATGGGTCGCGACCTGCGAGGAGACGACCGACCGTACTCCTTCCAGACCAGCCAGCATCGCCATGAAGAAGGTCGTCGACCCGTAACAGTGGACCACCATCTGCACCGAAGGACTGGCCGTGACCTCACGCACCTTGGCGACCGCGGCCGGGTGGTCGTATTGCGCGATGTCGTCGGCGCTGAATCGTCTCGCTGACGTGGGCAGCTCGATGCTGGCCCGGAAGTCGAGCAGCCAGACGTCGTAGCCGTGCGCGTAGAGGAATTCGAGCAGGTTGGTCTCGATCGTGTCTATGGAGAAGATCCGGCTGGAGACACCCAGGCCATGGACCAGGATGACCGGACCTTTGGGGCTGTTTTGCGGACCGTCCCAGTACCGGGTCAACCGGAGCGCCACGCCGTCGTCGGTGGTGAACGGATAGATCTCCGGGATACCGACCCGCAGCGGCCGCTTCTTGCGGATTGGAGCGGCCAAATTGAACCTGTTGAGCGGGCGGACCACACCGCCGTAGACATCAAACAGGGCGCCGGCAAAAAACTCCCCGAAACGGGCCGTCGCCGCGAGCCGCTGCTGCGCGCTGGTGACGCCCCCTACCGTCACCGTGGTGAGTTGTTTCATGAGGTCCTCGGGACGGATTGTCAGGATTCCCCTGGCCGCCACCGACCCGGCGTCGTCCTCGCCCTCGTGCACCGTGACGTAGAGAGTCGTGGTGGCGGACCACATGTCCCGGCCTCGATCGTTGTGGATGATCTTGAACCCGACGAAGTAGTAGTACCGACCTCCTTCGGTGGTCAACTTCATGCGGTAGCGCATCTGGCGCCCGTCAATCCGATCGGGATCCTCGACGAACAGGCTGAACACTCCGTCGGTCACGGTGATCGGATCGGGGGAGAGCGCCGGGGCTGTCACGGTGCCGATCATGCGCGCCTGGTGATTCGGGTCGGTCAGCATGCGCTCGAGGTCCTCACCGATGACGGTGAGGGTGAAGGAGCAGGACGAGTCGTCGGCTCTGCCACGGCGAGCGGCAGCCTGATAGTCATCATCGGTGACCTGAGTGGAGAGGTAGCCCGTCATGGTCTCGCTGAACTGGATGCCCAGCGCTCGCGGTGGCTGCGGTTCGGGCGGTACCGAGGGCAGTGTGTAGTCGATGGTCCAGCCTCTGTCCTGGGCGAGCAGCGCGCAGCAACGCTCGGCCAGAGCCGAGATCGTGAGCAGCGGATTCACCCCCAGAGGGCGGGGTATCACGGAGCCGTCGGACACATAGAGACCCTCGTGCACGGCGCTGCCCGCCGTCCCCGCGAAGGCCTGGCCCTTGTGGTTCACCACGCCGCGTTCGGCGTCCTCGGCCATCACGCAACCGCCCAGCGGATGGACGGTGATCAGCCGCTCGCCCAGCAACTTGTTCCAGATCGGCGAGGTCAGGTAGGTGCCGCGCAAGGGCTCGGTGGCGCGCTGCAGCGCCTCGCTGATCCGCTCGAAGACGCCTTGAGAACCCACGTGGGGCCAGCGGATGCGCAGCCGGTCCTCCTCAAGCGCGGCGTGGCCGTTCCCGTCGTCGTGCGACATGACGAGGTAGGTCTGGGTGTTGCGGACCGCTCCCCGGTAAGGGCCGAGTACCAGGCTCTCCTGTTCCCGTGCGAGCTGCTGGATGCGGTCCTGCAGGCTCGGGTCGGTGTCGATGCCACTCGCTCGGGCCACGGCATCGAGGGCCAGCGGCAGCTGGTCGGCCAGTGCACCGGGGAGGGAGCCCTCCTCGATCACCAGCCCCTGCTCCAGGTCGGGCTGATCGCGGCTGTCGATCATTCCGGTGATGCACGGCCCGACCGGCCCGACCTCGCCGTTGCTGCGATGGCCCCACCCGACCCCGCTCACCTCGTGGTCGCCGTTGTAACTGAAAGCGATCACGTCGCCGTTTCCGGTCAGCCGCGCTCCCACATGATCGGAGAGCGGCAAGCCGTTCTCGGCGGAACGAAGCAGGATCTCCGTGGAACCGAGAGTGCCCGCGGCGAGCACCACGACCTCAGCGCTCACGCACAGCGGCGGAGCGTCGAAGAGTTCCCGGCCGGTGCCCAGAATCTGATAGTGCACCAGCCAGCGGTCGTCCTTGCGTTCCACGAAACGGACCGCGACCCGGGTGAAGATCTCGGCGCCGTGGTTTTTCGCGTCGGGCAGGTAGTTCATCAACACGGTGTTCTTGGCCGCGTAGTTACAACCGGACGCGCAGTCCCCGCACAGCGTGCACGCCCGCTGCGCGACTCCCACGTGATTGACGTGATCGGTGAACGTGACGTTGATCGGCACCCGGTTGAACCGCCCCGGCAGCACCGCGGATGAATCGGCAAGGGCCTGGAGTTTCTTCAAACCCACCACGCTGTCCGGTAGCGGCGTGGGTTTGAGCATCTCCTCGGCGCGCTGGTAGCCGTCCTCCATGAGCGTCCCCAGATCGGTCCGCAGCGCCTCGGGCCAGCGCGGATCGGTGAAGACCCGCGAGTCGGCCCGCAGGCTGACGTTGGCGTTGATCAGTGACGTCCCCCCCAACCCACAACCCAGGACAACGTTGAGGTCGTGGTTGACCCGGAAATCGTACAGGCCGGTGCGCGACCCGACGTGCCGGTCCGGGGAGTCGATCTGCATCTCCGCCAGGGCTTCCGGGAGGGTGTCCGGGTACTCGCCCGGCTGTAACTCCTTACCCCGCTCCAGCAGGCACACCTGCCTGCCGGCGCGAGCCAGCCGGGAAGCGGTGATCGCCCCGCCGTAGCCGGAGCCGACCACCACCACCTCGTAATGGTCCTTGAGATCCTCGACCGGTGACGACAAACGAACGATCATCTTCAGCCTCCCCGACTGTGGCTCATCGCCAAGACAGAGGACGAGTAGCATCCCTTGAATACGTCTCTCACTCGATCGTGAATACGTTCTTCACCCGATCGTCACTCATATCGGAGGGCTTCAACGGGTCGTCGATAGTCCTCCACGGTGCGCGGCTGCGAGAAGATTCACCCATGCCTGCCGCAGGATTCTGGCACTGGCTGCCAGCGATGACCGTCACGATCTGCTGGGGATTGTTTGGGCTGGTCTGGTTGGTGGGGACGATCTACAACTCCCGCCGGGCACCGGCTGTGCGAGAGCGATCCACCTCCGTCTCACCGTGGCTCATCGGACCCTGGGCTGCGCGCAGTCAAAAGGTAGCTGGGTGGGCGGCGAAGTAGGCGTGCCAGTGATGGGGGACGCGCCCATTGTGTACCCTCGCCCCTTCTCGCGACTCGCATGCGGACAACATGCTGGCCCGCGGGAGGCAGAGGGCGCCAGACCTGGAATCATCGTCACACGGGAGGAAGCTCGTATGCATCACCGCATCGGACGTAGTCCCCGCCGCGCGGTCCGCACCGTTGTGACGGAAGCTGCTGCGGCGTCGGCCGCTGCCGTGGCGTTGGCCGCTGTGCTGGTTCCCGGCACCGCGGCGGCCGCGAGCCCGGCCTGGGCACCCGCGAGACAAGCCAGCGTTCACCCTGGGGTGATGACCATCACCGATGGTAGCGAGTGCACCGCGAACTTCATCTTCTCCAACGCCACTGACGTGTTCATCGGGCAGGCCGCACACTGCGCCGGCACCGGAGCTCCGACCGAAACCAGCGGCTGCACCGCCGGTACCAAGCCGCTGGGCACGCCGGTCACCATCGCCGGGGCCAGCAAGCCGGGCACGCTGGTGTACAGCTCGTGGATCACCATGGCGCAACGCGGCGAGAAGGATCCCAACACCTGCGACTTCAATGACCTCGCGCTCGTCAAGATCGATCGGGCCGACCTGGGCAAGGTCAACCCGAGCGTGCCTTTCTTCGGCGGACCGAACGGTATTGCCACCGGCCCGACCGCCGTCGGTGACGGGGTATTGACCTACGGCAACTCGCCGTTGCGGGCCGGCATCACCGCACTGTCCCCGAAGGAGGGGTTCATCGTTCGCGATGAAGGCGATGGCTGGTCGCACATCTGCTACACCGCGACGCCCGGCGTCCCCGGTGACTCGGGTAGTGCTGTCCTGGCCCAGGACGGCAAGGCGCTGGGCGTGCTGACCAGCTTGGCGGTCGCTCCGCTCGCCGGCAGCAACGGCGTCGGCGACCTGTCCCGAGAGCTGAACTACCTCAACGCCCACGGCGGCCTAGGCGCTGTCTCGCTGGCTCTCGGCACCGAACCCTTCCACGCCCTCTTCCCCTAAGTTCCGCGAGTCCCCTAAGAGTTCCGCGAGTCCCCTAAGTTCCGCGAGTCCGCCAACTGTGCTGAAAGAGTTCGGGGGTACCGGGGTGGGGCGGCTCGTGGTTGTGTAAGGCTGTTGTTGTGCAGTTGGGAATGGTGGGTCTGGGGCGGATGGGCGCCAACATCGTGCGGCGGTTGCTGCGCGGTGGGCATGACTGCGTGGTCTATGACGTCAACGAGCGGACCGTGCGGGAACTGGTCGGCGACGGGGCGACCGGCGCAAACTCCCTGGCGGACCTCGCGACCAAGCTGAACACCCCCCGGGCAGCGTGGATCATGGTTCCGACTGCGCTGGCCGGCCAGATCGTCGAGCAACTCGCCGCGCACTTCGAACCGGGTGACGTCATCATCGACGGTGGTAACAGCTATTACCGCGATGACATCGACCGCGCCCGCGCGCTGGCCCCGCAGGGCATCCACTACCTTGATGTCGGCACCAGCGGCGGCGTGTGGGGCATCGAGCGTGGATACTGCCTGATGATCGGGGGCAACCAGGACGCGATCGAGCAACTCGACCCGATCTTCCGGACAATCGCTCCGGGGGTGGCGGGCGCAGCTCGCACCCCTGGGCGTGATGGTGAGCCCACGACCGCCGAGCAGGGTTACCTCCATTGCGGACCGCCCGGTGCCGGCCATTTCGTCAAGATGGTGCACAACGGCATCGAGTATGGCCTGATGGCCGCCTACGCCGAGGGCTTCAACGTGCTGAGCCACGCCAACATCGGAAACAGCGAGACGCTGACCGACGCCGAGACCACGCCGCTGCGCGATCCGGAGTACTACCAGTATGACTTCGACATCCCGCAGGTCGCCGAGCTGTGGCGGCGCGGCACCGTGATCGCTTCGTGGCTGCTCGACTTGACCGCCAGTGCCCTGAATCAGTCACCGCGGCTGGATGAGTTCAGCGGTCGGGTCTCCGATTCCGGCGAGGGCCGCTGGACGGTGTCGGCCGCCGTCGATGAGGGCGTCCCCGCGAACGTGCTGAGCGCCGCGTTGTATGGGCGCTTCAGTTCCCGCCGCGAGGGCGACTACGGTGACAAGCTGATCTCAGCGATGCGCAAGCAATTCGGCGGACACGTCGAACGCCCGACCGGAGAGTGACCATGGCCCCCAGCGAGGTCAGGGCCAGTGCGGTCAGGCCCAGCGACGGCGTCCTCGCGATCCTGTTCGACATCGACGGCACGCTGATCACGACCGGCGGCGCCAGCGCGGTCGCCTGGCGCCGGGCGTTCGCCGACCTTTACGGGATCCCCGCCGACATCCGCGAGTCCACCCACGCCGGCATGACCGATCCCGAGGTCGGCCGCCTGACCTTTACGACCGTGATCGGCCACGATCCCAACCCGCGCGAGCTGGCGACCCTGATGGCCAAGCGGCTGGAGTATCTCCCCGCCGCGGTGGCGCAGTCCACCGGCTACCGCGTGCTGCCGGGGGTGGCGGAGTTGCTGCCTTCGCTGGTACACCAGGGCTACCTGCTGGGTCTGACCACCGGTCTCGTCGAGTCTGCGGCGCACATCAAGCTCGCCCGCGGCGACCTCAACAAGTACTTTCATTTCGGTGGGTACGGCTCGGATTCACCGGATCGCACCGAGCTGACCCGGCGCGGCATCCAGCGGGCCGGCGCGGTGCTCGGCATTCCCCTGGACCCCCACCAAGTCTGGGTCATCGGTGACACCCCACTGGATATCGCGGCCGCGCACGGCGCCGGCGCCGTCGCGATCGGCGTCGCCAGCGGCGTGTACCCCACCGACGCGCTGCACGATGCCGGCGCGGATCACGTCCTGTCTGCGCTCACCGACGAGCTCCCGCTGTAGGTTTCCAGGATGCGGTCTTGAGCATCACCCGTGGTCGCGGCTCAGGCCGGACGCTGCAACATATTCAAGCGGTCGCTGGTCCGCCGCGGTCCCATGCCAAGCTATCCTCGGTCGCGCGGGTGTTGAGCGAGGGCCTGGGTCTTCAACCGCTCACCGCAGCTCGGCGTGTCACCTCGACTCCTTCACCCGCTCCCGGTGGCCGGGTAGCCCCCGCGCTTGAGCGGCTGGTCGGCTCGACGCCGCAGATCTCATGCTCGTTCCGTGTTGCGCTGGCGCTCTCATGGGTCACGACATGTATCACGGCGGGCCCCTGATGGCAGCTGTATCGCCGGGCCGGCGCGGATCTGGTGCAGGAGGCCGGCGGTGGTCCGTTGGTGCTGGGGGTTGATGACGCGCATCTGCTCGACGCCATGTCGGCGGCATTGGTGCATCAGTTCGCGCTACAGGCAAATGGGTTCGTGGTGGTGACGATCCGCACTGGGGGTCCGGCGACGCCTGATCCGGTGGTTGCGTTATGGAAGGACGGACTGGCCGAGCGTCTGGAGATTCAGCCGTTGGGGCGCGATGAGGCCGACGAGTTGGTCGCTTGCGGTCTCCGTGGTCAGGTTGACGGTACGACGTTGGACTGGCTGTGGCGGCTCACGCGGGGAAATCCGCTGTTTCTGCGTGAGCTGATCCTGGGTGGGTTGGCCAGCGGCGCGTTGTCCGTGGCGTCAGGGGTGTGGCGCTGGGACGGACCAATGATCGCCCCGCCACGGCTGATCGAGTTGGTCGAGGCATGCCTGGGTGGGCTCGACTCCCCGGAGCGGGATCTGCTGGAGCTTGTCGCCTTCGGCGAACCGCTGGGCGTTGGGCTCTTAGAGCGGATGGTGGCCGCGCCGGTGCTGATCGCGGCTGAGCGTAAGGGTTTGTTGTCGGTCGAGCGAACCCGCCAGCGGATGGAGGTCCGCTCGGTTCACCCGCTCTATGGCCAGGTGGTTCGGATACAGACCTCGGCGCTGGGGGC
>JAFAXZ010000221.1 GCA_019240665.1 Pseudonocardiales bacterium
CGACCAGCAGGAGACGCTCCTGGTCTGTCTTGGAGGGAACGATCTGCAGCAGTGGCACCAGTTCACCGGTGCAGGGCAGTCGGTAAGAAGTGATGGCTTGGTGGGTCAGCTCCAGCATCTCCTCGATCCGGCAGCCGGTGCGAGAGGGCACTTCGAAGGTGGCCCAGGCCCAGAACGCGTCGCTTTCCTCCAAGGTCAGATCCCGCCGGATGTTCGTATCCACCTCCTCGGCCCAGACTTTGGCGTTGGCTGGCCGATACATGACCGGGATGCGCAGTGTCTGGCCACCCGCCGTGATCGTGTCGCCGGGTGCTGCCTGCTGAGCAGCGGCAAGGCGGTCGGCCGCGGTCTTGCGCAGCTCGTTCGCGGTGTGGATCAGGGTGGGCAGGACCGGCAGACGCTCGCGGGTCCGCTGGTCCATGCGGGCCTTGACCGCTAGTTTCTCTTTCTTGATGCTCAGCTCGGTGGCTTTGATCGGACACGGGGCGGCCCACGGTCCCCACCGGGCTGGTTCTTCCAGTGCCCACTGGGCGATGTCGAGGTAGAACGCGCGCACCGTCGACAAGGCTCCTGCGGCGGAGTTACGTGGGCTGCTGAGGGTGTGCTTGGTGCCGGTGCGCTGATCGATGACGGTCCGGGTCTTGGTCTTGAGCCGTTCCTTCCACCCGCTGGCCATCTGCTGGGTCAGATGCAGTGATGTGATGCCGGGATGGTGCTGTTCCAGGTCTGCCCAGAACAACCCGGCCAGTTCCAAGGCGAGCCGGTTGAGGGTGCCGTAGTCGAGGCTGGGCCGGCGTTCGGTCAGGTAGTCGATGATCAGGTCCCGAATCGGGCCAGGCTGCAGGCGGTAACGATCGACGAGTTCGGTGCTCGACAACTGCCCTCGAGCACGACCGCACAAAGCCCGCAGGGTCGCCGGGGCGTCTGGGCCGAAGATGCCCGCGCGGTGCAGCAGTACGTAGAACAGCTTCTTGCCCGGCGTGCCTTGCGGGCGAATGCGGGAGTGCATGTCGTAGAACTGGACACAGTCGCCGACGGTGATGTCGCTGATACGACCGCCCTTGCTTGCCACGATCACCGCGATCCGTGCCTTCGCCGGCTGCGCGTTGGCCGCGAGGATCGCGGGGTCTTCGGCGATCACTCGATCCACTGCGGCGAACCCGTCGGCATCGCGGTATTGGGCCATGCCGGCGGCCAACGTGCACGCCCCCCTGCTGATCAGCCACTCCATGCCGGGACGGATCACGTCCGCGCATATCAACATCAACAGACCAGACCCCAGAATGCCCGGGTGGGCAGACTCACCTCGCGCGATCAGCCACTCGGCCGGCAACCGAGCCCAGTCCGCGCCCGAGGACTCCTGCTGTCCACTGGCCAGCCACCGCTGTTGCCACGTGTCACCGGGGAATGTGGCCAACCAGTCCAGGAACTTCCCGACGCCGCGCAGCCGCGGCGCGTGCGTGCGGCGGTGCTCAGCGCGAAACGGCGAGTGATCCAGTCTCTGCAGCACCTCCTCTCGTGACTGCGTGGTATGCGGCCAGGACGTCTGCTGTGGTCGAGGCGGGAACTGGCGACGCAGTTCCTGAACGCCCACCCGATCGGACTCCACGAGGTCGTCAACCGGTGGGGACGCCACAAAGTGTCCACTATGGATTGCAGTGTCCGGTCGAGATGGCCCTGTGCTCTCAGCGCGTGCTGTCGCTGTCATGCCGATGCACCTGGCCTTCCCCACAGGATCGCTAGTGACTGCGGGTCGTAGGCCGGGCCAGCTGGCGCCACCGGCGGCTGCTCCCGCTGCTGGGCTCGCCGAGCGTGGTGGGCCAAGACCTGCTCCACGACCTCCTCCTGGTCCGGGGCTGTATACAGCTGCGTAGTGGTCAACGCAGCGTGCCCCAGCACGGCCTGCACGTGCCTTAGCGGCAGCTCGGGGTCGCGGGCCATCCGCCGGGCCGCGCAGTGCCGCAGGTCATGCAGCGTCCAATCCGCCCCGAGGGAGGCGTTGACCCGTTCAAACATGCGATGCGCGCCGTGATAGGTCAGTGGCCTGAAAGGACGCCGCAGCGTCCACCACAACGGTTGTGTCCGCCCAGCCGGCACCAGCCCTCGCAGAGACTGCTGGTAGATCCGCAGGTGCACGAACGCGTCCGCAGAGGCGGGGACCTGTTGGACCGCTCGGGTGCCCTTTCGCACCACCGTGATCACTTGCTGGCCGGGATCGACGTCCGCGACGCGCATCCCCAGTAGTTCCGAGGCACGCACTCCGGCGGAGACCCAGAACGCGACCAACGCCCGGTCCCGATCCGAGGGCAGCGCTGCGAAGATCGCATCGAACATCTCATCCGGGATTCCGCGTGGGATGCGGTAGGGAACTCGTGGCCGGTAACGGCCTACCCGGTCTCGACGGAACTCGGTCATCGGATTGTGATGAGCATTCGCCCGGCCTGAACGCCGGGAACGGTCCAGGGGGAACGGATTGACGATCGGTCCCGTTCCGGCGTCGAGATGGAACTCATAAAACGTCCGCAGCACGGTTTCGCTATGCGCAACAGTGGTCACAGCGTACTGCGCACCTCGCGACGGCTTCCCCGTGACGGGGTTCGCGCCTCCGGCGGCCGCTTTACTCGTGGCAGAGCCAGTCCTGGGCTTACGCGGTTTGGCTGTCGCCTGGATCCAACAGCTGAAATCCCGTGCCTCAATGCGACTCGCCCGGTCCCATCCTACGTCGACGGCGGCAAGGAATCGCCACCACCGCAACAAATCCATCCCATACGACCGAACAGTCGCCACTGAACGGCCGGAGGCCAACAACTCGCGGAAGAACACACTGACCGGTTCCACCACAGCGCCAGCGGCATCCATCAACCGATACGGCTCACCCGGGGCTCCCTGTGTCTCGACCAGCTTGCCGAGCCTAGGCACGACCAGCCTCGCCAGGTCCCGTCCAGCACCCTCACTAATGATCACGTCGACAAGCTAGCGGTCACTCCCATCACACCACCCACTGCCTGCCGAAACTCCGTCGTTAGTTCAGTCAACAGGGCGACGTGCACAATCCGAGTTTTCTCCGGATGAATCCGCAACCCGAGCTGTCCTTCCAGCACCGCACGGGCGCTCGCCAGCGCCCGTTCCGCTTCCTCACGAGTTCGGCACACGCACAGCCAATCGTCAGCATACCTCGTCAGCTGGAATCCGGCCCGCTGCATCTGCTCGTCGAAAACGTGCAGA
>JAFAXZ010000307.1 GCA_019240665.1 Pseudonocardiales bacterium
CCCGCGGGCAGCGCGATGTGCAGCGCATGCTGACCCCGCCCACTAACCCGGTCACCATCGGCGCGACGCTGCTCAAGCGCCTGGCGCATCAGCTGCGCCCGGTTGACGACCGGGCCCGTCCCCGGCCGCAGCTGTCGCTGGCCCGCCAGGATGCTCGGTGGTTCGTGCTCTCCGGGCTGGACAGGGTGACCGTCTCCACGGCGGACGGCCGCGGCGTCACCTACCGCAAGCGGGATCCCCGGGCGTTCCGCTCCATGCTCGCCCGCTCGATGGCGCTGCACCGGGAACTCGCCCGGGAGTTCCCCCGGCTGCGCAAGCTCTACCGCGACGCCGCACCGGAGCTCACGGATCGCACTGGCTGGAAACGGATATTCGACGCGTGATGCTGCAACGGCGGTCCCTCATGAAAAACCTGGCATCGACCGATCACCAGGAGATTGCCCTGCTCGCTGCGGTGCAGCGCAGGATCGCGGTGCCGCGGGTGGTGACCATCGCCCGCGGGATGTCGCACTTCGGTGAGCACGCCCTGGGCTGGTTGGCGCTGGGTGCGCTCGGTACGCTGGTCGATCGGCGGCGACGGCGGGATTGGCTCCTCTCCGCGGCGGCGGTGGCTGCCGCGCACGGGACGTCGATCGCGCTCAAGAGGGTGGTGCGCCGGCACCGCCCGATCGACCCGTCAATTGCGGTGCTGGCGGGTACGCCAAGTCGCCTGTCCTTTCCGTCCTCGCATGCGGCCTCGACCACCGCAGCGGCGATTCTCTACGGCGGCCTGCTGCGTCGCCGGCTCAGCCCGCTGGTGGTGCCTCCGATGCTGATCAGCAGGCTGGTACTGGGCGTGCACTACCCGAGCGACGTCCTGGCGGGCTCCGCGCTGGGCGCAGCCATCGGTGCCGGGATGCGACGACGGCTTCGCGGCAGCGCCCTGCACGGCAACCCCGATTCCTCCAGTCCCCATCGCGGCAAACCTCCGAGAGGACGGCGATGACCACCACCGCGCCGCGGACCCAGACCAGCGCCCGACCCGGCACTGCGCTGGCCGGGCTGGTCCGCACCATGCGGCCGCGGCAGTGGGTGAAGAACGTCCTGGTGCTGGCCGCGCCATTCGCTGGCGGCACCATCTTCCAGCTGCCCGTACTCGCCGCCGTCGGGATCGCCTTTGTCGTGTTCTCGCTCGCCGCGTCCGGCGTGTACCTGGTCAACGATGTCCAGGACGTCGAGGCCGACCGCGCGCACCCGACCAAGCGCCACCGGCCGATTGCCGCTGGAATGGTGCCACCGCGGCTGGCGCTGGCCGTCGCGGTGATCCTGTTCGCGGCCGCGATCGGGTTGTCTTTCCTGGCGTCGACCGACCTGGTTCTCGTCACCTCGGTCTACATCGCGGTGCAGCTCGCCTACTGCTGGTGGCTCAAACACCAACCGGTGGTGGATATCTCCATCGTCGCGTCCGGCTTTCTGTTGCGGGCCATCGCGGGCGGTGCCGCCGCGGAGATCGCGCTGTCCCAGTGGTTCCTACTCACCACCGCGTTCGGGTCGCTGTTCATGGTGGCCGGTAAGCGCTACGCCGAGATCCGGCTCGCCGAGCGCACCGGCGCCAAGATCCGCAAGTCGCTGGACCGCTACACGGCCTCCTACCTGCGCTTCGTGTGGACGCTCTCGGCCACCGGGGTGATCATGACGTACGGTCTGTGGGCGGTTCAGCTCAGCCAGACCCACCACTCCCGCTGGCCCGCGATCTCCCTGGTGCCCTTCGTGGTGGCCGTGCTGCGCTACGCCGTGGATGTCGACGGCGGCAACGGCGGCGAACCCGAGGAGATTGCCCTCGGTGACCGTGTCCTCCAGGTATTGGGTGGCTGCCTAGTGCTCACCCTCATCGCCGCCGTCTACCTCTAACCTCTCTGAGCGGTACGCAGAGTAGGGGATATGAGGGCTCTCTGTGGCCCGTGCCGCCGTTCTGAGCAATACCTCGGGCCGGGGGCGCTTTGCAGCGGCTACAGTTGTGCTGTCTGGTCAGCATCAGCGCAGAATGGAGGAGCACTCGTGAGTGAGGGCTCACATGTGGCTGGGCGGGAGCAGCTTCCGGATATCGATACCACGGTTCCGCATACGGCTCGGGTGTGGAACTACTGGCTCGGTGGCAAGGACAACTATCCGGTCGATGAAGAGGCTGGTGACCGGATTAGTGCTGTCATGCCGGGCATCGTTGACACCGCCCGCGCCGTCCGGAGTTTCCTGGTCCGCGCGGTCCGTTACCTGGTCGGCGAGGTGGGTATCCGCCAGTTGCTCGACGTCGGCACCGGGCTGCCCACCGTGGACAACACCCACCAGGTTGCCCAGGCAACTGCGCCGGAGTGCCGCATCGTCTATGCCGACAACGACCCGCTCGTGTTGGCTCATGCGCGTGCCTTGCTCACCAGCACGTCCGAGGGCGTCACCGACTACATCGACGCCGACCTGCGCTACCCCGACAAGATCGTGCGGGAAGCTGCCCGAACGCTGGACTTCACCCAGCCGATCGCGCTGATGCTGCTCGGGATCTTGAACCACATCATGGACACCGACGAGTCGTACGCGATCGTGAACCGGCTGCTGGACGCTGTGCCCTCGGGTAGCTACCTGGTGATGTCGCACTTCACCTCACTAATCGACACCGAGGTCGTGGAAGAGGGCATGCGAATCTATAATGATAGCGGGGGAGTCCCACCGGTGAGGGGCCGCAGCCGCCAGGAACTCATCAGTTACTTTGACCGCCTGGAGCTACTGGAACCCGGCCTAGTTTCGGTGTCGCGGTGGCGCCCAGACTCCAGCAACGTCGGTACCCCAGCCGAGGTGTACGAATTCTGCGGGGTCGGTCGAAAGCCCTGACCAAACTCTCAACTCAGATTTCTTTGAGGGTGCTACTAAAGAACCTGGTCGTCTCGGTGGGGGATTTAGCTTGGACGCACAAGCGATCCATAACCACCAGATAATGCCGGACATGCCAGCGTTTATCCAGGTAGAGGGCGGTGACCAACTGTTCAAGATACACGATGTCCGGTAGGTCGGGTTCGGAGAAACGCAGGATCGTGAATGGACCACCTACCGCCGCGTGTGCACCGGAATAGATCGGTATCACCTGAAGTGTGATGTTGGGAAGCTCGGCCATCTCGATCAGATGCTCCAGCTGCGCCCGTATCACCGAACGCCCATCAATCCGCCATAGCGCAGCCTCGTCGATCACGGCCCATAACTGGGGTGCGCCGGGCTGGGTGAGGACTTCCTGACGTTTCATCCGCAGAGCAACCCGGCGCTCGGTATCGTCGCCGGATCGGCTCAGATGGCTAAGCTGGACGACAGCGCGGGCCACCTCCTGGGTTTGCAGCAGGCCGGGTATGAGCTGGGGTTCATAGGTGCGGATGACAGAGCTAGCCTGCTCCAAGCTCAGGTACATCTCGAACCAGCTCGGCAGGATGTCGCGGTAGTGCTGCCACCAACCGGGCACGGTGGACCGCCGGGCCAGCGCCAGGAGCACTTCCCGCTCTTGTTCGTTGGTCATGCCGTAGAGGGTGAGCAGATCTGCCACGTCGCGCTCCTTGACGCCGACCCGTCCGAGCTCCATTCGGTTGATCTTGGCATGGGAAGCCCGGATCGCGTGGCCGGCCGCTTCGGGAGTGATTCCGCTCGCCTCACGGAGCCGACGTAGCTGAGCGCCCAACGTGATGCGCATCACGATGGGCCCCTGCGGTCGGAGCGGAGCGTCACCGCCGGGTGGATCCTGGCCCGACTGCGTCATTCCCACCTTCCTCCTATGGGGGGCGCACAGCCGATTCTCTCACCGTATGTAGACCCTCAGCCATCGGACACGCACGGCTAGCTCACCTGTGACCGCATATGACGCGGCCCGTCCTACCACCCGACTGGCGGCGGTTCCTGGACTTGTGCCGTCCCCACCGGCGAGACGGGGGGTATGAAAATGACCGCCGCGGAGTCAGAGGGGGAGCCGGCGGAAGAGGGGACGGGGGAGGTGGCGCAGGGCGGACATCACGAATCGCATCGGCCCGGGGGCCCAGGCTTGCTCGCGGCCGCGCGCCACGGCGTCCACGATCACTTCGGCGACCTGCTGCGGGGTGACTGACAGCGGAGGGGGTTTCAGGCCTGCGGTCATCTTGGTGTGCACGAAGCCGGGCCGGATCACGCACACCTTGATTCCGGAGGGCCGCAGTGCCTCGGTGAGGCCGGTGTAGAAGGCGTCCAGGCCCGCCTTGGTGGACCCGTAGCAGAAGTTCGCGCGCCGGGGCCGTTCCGCGGCGGCGGAGGACAGCGCGACCAGCGCGCCGTGGCCTTGCCGTCGCAGCGCCGTGGCCAGCAACACTCCGACCGACACCGCTCCCACGTAATTGACCTGGGCGAGTTCGACGGCGCTGCGGTGGTCGGTCCACGCCTTCTCCTGGTCGCCGAGCAGCCCGAAGGCGACCAGCGTGACGTCGATGTCGCCGTCGGCGAAGGCCTTCTCGATCGTCTCGGCGTGCGAGCCGACCGCCGCCGCGTCGAAGGGCAGCGTCATCACCGTGGCGCCCACCCGGTCCAGCCGCGCCGCAGCGGCGTCCAGGCGCTGCGATGGGCGGGCGGCCAGCACCACCCGCAGCGGGCGGCGGGTGGCGTAGCGCTCAGCAGTGGCCAGCGCGATCTCGGAGGTGCCGCCCAGCAGCAGCAGGGACTGGGGGTTGCCGACCGCGTTGATCACTGCTTTTCCCCTGTCACAGTAGTTCGAGTCTCCTGGAGAGGTCGGAGGCGAAGACGCCGCCGGGATCAGCGGCGGCGCGGATCTTGCGCCACTCGTCGATCCGCGGGTACATGGCCTGCACGGTGGCCGCCGAGGTCCGCGACTCCTTGGCCAAGTAGAGCCGCCCGCCAGCGTCGAGGACCTGCTCGTCGAGCCGGTCGCAGAACTCCGCCAGACCGCGGCGGATCGGGAAGTCCACGGTGATCGTCCAGCCGGGATGAGGGAACGACAGCGGCGCCGCACTGGC
>JAFAXZ010000130.1 GCA_019240665.1 Pseudonocardiales bacterium
CGCGAACGCGCTCGAGAGCGGCGCGGGCATATTCGATCCCGTCGGGGCTAAGACGGTAGTAGCGGCGCCGAGGGCGGCCTTCCTTGCCCGGGTCGATGTCCTCCCAGCGACTCTCCAACCATCCGTACCCCTCAAAACGGGCTAAAATGGGGTGGATGGTGCCGCTGGGCAGCCCAGCTTTCCGGCCGATCTGTAGCCCGTACATCTCCTCAGTGGGCTCATCGAGCATCGTCTGCAGCACCAGCCGTGTCGGCAACGTCATCCGCGGCCCCAAACCACTAACCATACTCCTACTCTACCATGCTAGGTACAGAACAACCTATAGAATTCGGAGCGCTTCCCGGGGTGGCCGGGGGCAGGCCTCTCCGCAATCCATCGTGATCACGATGGCAGCCCGGACACTCTGGTCAATCAGCGGCTGGGGATTCCTGGGCGATGTCGATGCCCAGCTCCCTCACGACCTCGACGGCGGTGGGGTTGATGGTCTCGGCGGTAGCCGAGCCGGCAGAGCGGACGGTGACCGTTGGCCGTGGCCTGCGTGTCATCTTGCCTCCCTCGCAGTCACCGGCGTAGCGTCCCACATGTTGTAGTTACATCGTTGTACTTCTTCTACTAGTAGGGTTAGGGCGTCGGCCGTAGCCGCCGCTCGGCTTGTGCATCTGTACGCGGACCAGGCTGAGGGGATTGGTCATGCATTGCCCGTTCTGTCGTCATCTGGACAGTAGAGTGATTGACAGCCGCTCCAGTGAGGACGGAACGGCCACCCGTCGACGCCGCTTATGCCCAGAATGCAACCAACGGTTCACGACCATCGAGACAACCATGCTGATGATCGTGAAGCGTTCCGGGGTCACAGAGCAGTTTTGCCGGGAGAAGGTCATCGCCGGAGTACGCCAGGCCTGCCAGGGCCGGCCCGTCAGCGAGGACGCGCTGGCGCGGTTGGGCCAGACAGTGGAGTACACGGTCCGCGCCTTGGGTTGTGCGCATCTGCCCGCGCATGAAGTGGGGCTCGCTGTTCTCGGACCGTTGCGCGACCTCGACGAGGTGGCCTATCTCCGCTTCGCCTCGGTATACCGCGGCTTTGAGTCCCTGAGTGACTTCGAGGCCGAGATCCGGCGACTACGCGCCGAGCGCGAGCCCGCCTCTCCCGGCGGCGAGCCGGCCGCAGACCGGGTACCCGTGCACGCATGACCGTGCACGCATGACAGAGTTTCCGTCCGGCACGCGGTCCGAGTGATGATCGTCGACAAAAATCGAACTTACACCATTCACGGCGAATCGGTGGCATGGTTGAGATGCTGATCTGCTGAGACGAGCATGCCGTGATAGGACATCTGATAGGACATCGGAGGGACGAGGCAAGCATGTCGGAGATGGTCGGCAACTCACTAGGTATCCGCAGCGGGGCAGACGCGGGGCTGCGTTTTGAGCGGATCTACACGAAGCCCGGGATGCATCCTTATGATGAGGTGACCTGGACGCGGCAGGATGTGGTGCTCACCAGCTGGCGAGACGGCTCGATCAATTTCGAGCAGCGGGGTGTCGAGTTCCCAGATTTCTGGTCGCCAAACTCAGTGCAGATCGTCACCAGCAAGTATTTCCGGGGGGCCGTGGGAACGCCGGTTCGGGAGTGGAGCCTCAAGCAGCTCATCAACCGAGTGGTACTCACCTACACCAAGACGGGCAAAGACAACGGATATTTCGCGACCGATGAGGACGCGGAGATCTTCGAGCATGAGATGATCTACACGCTGCTGCACCAGATCTTCAGTTTCAATTCGCCAGTATGGTTCAACGTGGGGACCGCCGCGCCTCAGCAAGTCTCGGCATGTTTCCTCCTGGCCGTCGATGACTCGATGGACTCGATACTGAACTGGTACAAGGAGGAGGGACTGATCTTCAAGGGCGGGTCCGGCGCCGGAGTGAACCTGTCTCGAATCCGGTCATCCAAGGAGCTGTTGTCCTCCGGTGGTAACGCATCGGGCCCGGTGTCGTTCATGCGTGGTGCGGATGCCTCCGCTGGGACGATCAAGTCCGGTGGCGCCACCCGGCGTGCGGCGAAGATGGTGATCCTGGACATCGACCACCCCGATATCGAGGAGTTCATCGAGACCAAGGTTCGGGAGGAAGCCAAAATCCGGGTTCTCCGCGACGCCGGGTACGACATGGACCTGGGCGGCAATGATATTTACTCCGTCCAGTACCAGAACGCCAACAATTCAGTCCGGGTCTCGGATGAGTTCATGCGGGCTGTGGAGGCCGGTGCTGAGTTTGGGCTGCGGGCCCGAACCACGGGTGAGATCATCGTGACTGTTGATGCGGCTGTACTGTTCCGCCAGATGTGCGAGGCGGCGTGGGCGTGCGCCGACCCGGGAATCCAGTATGACGACACGATCAACGACTGGCACACCTGCCCGGAGTCGGGGCGGATCACCACCTCGAATCCGTGTGCCGAGTACGTTCATCTGGACAACTCCTCGTGCAATCTCGCCTCGCTGAACTTGATGAAATTCCTCCGGGAATCACCGGAAGGGGTGCAGAGCTTCGACGCGGTCACCTTCGCCAAGTGCGCCGAGCTAGTGATCACCGCCATGGACATCTCCGTCTGCTTCGCCGATTTCCCCACTGAGGCGATCGGGGAGACCACCCGGGCGTACCGGCAGCTCGGGATGGGCTACGCCAATCTCGGTGCGCTGCTGATGGCGACCGGGCACGCCTATGATTCCGACGGCGGCCGTGGCCTGGCCGGCGCGGTCACCAGCCTGATGACCGGCGTGGCCTACAAGCGTTCCGCGCAGCTCGCCGGGGTGGTGGGCGCCTACAATGGGTATGCCCGCAACGCCGAGGGCCACACCCGGGTCATGCGCAGGCACGCCGCCGCCAACGCCGATGCGCAGCGGGTCGATGAGTTGGACACGCCCGTATGGGAGGCTGCGGCCCGGGCGTGGCAAGAGTGTTTGTCGATCGGTGAGCGTAAAGGCTGGCGCAACGCGCAGGTCACGCTGCTGGCCCCCACGGGGACCTCGGGGCTGGCGATGGATGTCGACACCACCGGCATTGAGCCAGCCTTGGGATTGATCACCTTCAAGAAGCTTGTCGGTGGCGGCTCGATGCAGTTCGTCAACGGCACCGTGCCGCGGGCGCTGTGCAAGCTGGGCTACCAGCAGGAGCAGATCGAGGCGATCGTCGAGCACATCGCCGA
>JAFAXZ010000131.1 GCA_019240665.1 Pseudonocardiales bacterium
GCCAGCGCCAGCCGCTGCTGACGCTCGTTCAGATGCGGTAGCAGCACCTCGAACCTCGCCGCGAGCTGATCACGGGCCTCGCTCGAAATCGCCATACTAGATCAACGAGCGCCAAACCCGAAAACAACACCTTAATTTTTTTACAGCTCCCAGGGCATGCGCAGCGGTTTCTGTCCGCGTTCAGTGGGATATCATCGCATTTCCGGCCTCGCCGCCACCGGCTCTCCGCCGAGGAATACCGCCGTGAGATGGGCACCCGATTCACCACCTGGAACCAGGTCACCGGCACAGCAGCCGGCTGAGCGCCGATCCAGAGATCGACTCAGCACCCAACCTAGGCTCCCGCGCACATCGACGGCCCGAAGCCCACCAAGTTGACAGTGCCCTTGCCATCGATGGCCACCGTTCGCCGCTTTCTGATCTTCGTCATCAAAATCAGAGCCATGCCCGTCTTGCCATCTGCCCCGCGTGTCCTCACCATCTCCACAGCTCAAGCTCGATCCTTGACGACTTTGCCGCAACTCTGCGGCCGCAGGAGAATCAGCATGCGGTCAGCGCCATCTGCCATGGTTCTTCTTAGCCTGAAAAGGCGGCCCCTGACGATGTGCCGGAAACTCACACGGAGGAAACATGGGATCTCGTTCCCAAAAGATCAATATCGTGCGGCTCTATACCGATGAAGCCACCGAATCGCACTTTATCGAGGAGACCCTTGAGGCGCACGAGGTGAACTTCGCGCCCCCGGCGTCTCCGGTGTACTCGACTCAACCGATCGCGACGCGGCAAAGCATGTTCCTCTTGCTGCCTGACGGCTATTTTGGTGACTTCCACCCGGTGCCGAGCCGCCAGATCATGACGCTCGTTAGTGGCGCGCTGGAGGTTACCGTCAGCGACGGCGAGGTGAGACATTTTGTCCCCGGCCAAACCGTGCTCGTCGAGGACACGACAGGCAAGGGCCACTCGACACGCAGTATTGGAGGGGAATCGGTACTCACATGTGTACAGCTGTAGTCAAATGATTCTTGCGCATGAGATCGACCACCGGATCTGGTGCTTGTCTATGAGGAGGTCATCCCGAGCCTCGGCATCGCGCGGCCTGTCCCTGTCAGCTACTCATTCGGCGGAATGCTCGCCGCTGAACTGGCGGCAACCTTCCTCGATCTGCCAGATAAACTCGTATTGCTCGACGCCGAGCGCGCTGGTCTTAATGGGGGCCAGCGGGATCGATTGGCTCCTGTTGTCTACGCGAACCAGTTCGCCCAGGACACGAAGGGGTCGAGGTGGCGGTAATCGAAAACCGCGGGCACTGTTACAAATGGAAGTAGTTTAACTAAACATGGCGGCCGCCGTCAAAATCTCTCGCTTGACCCGCCCTGCCCCTCTTCGACGCGGAGGAGTTTTCACCATGCACAAATTACAGGACAAGACAGCGCTCGTCACCGGTTCTAGCCGGGGTATCGGCAGGTGCATCGCCATGCGACTGGCGCGCGAAGGAGCCTTGGTCGCGGTGCACTATGCGACCAGTGCGGCAGGGGCAAAAGAGACCGTCACTCTGATAGAGAAGGAGGGTGGCCACGCCTTTCCGGTACGCGCCGAATTCGGCACCCCTGGTGACGTGGACGGGCTGTTCCTGGCCTTGAAGCAAGGACTGAAAGAGCGCACTAATGGTACGACACTCGACATTCTAGTGAACAACGCGGGGCAGATCAACGTGGCGGGCACCACGCCCGAGGAGGTCACTCCGGAGAACTTCGACTATTACTTCGCATTGAACGCTAAAGCACCATTTTTCATCGCGCAGCGGGCGTTACCGCTATTCCCAGAAGGTGGCCGCATCATCAACATCTCGTCCCACCTCACCCGCAGCGCTAATCCCGCCTATTTGACGTACGCGATGACCAAGAGTGCCCTCGACCAGCTGACGCTGCACTTGGCCAGGCACCTGGCCCCACGCGGGATCACGGTCAACAGTGTGGCGCCCGGCATTACTAATAACGGCTACCCGGTCTTCGACTTCCCAGATTTCGCGGAGCAGATCGCGCAGCTGTCGGCATTCAACCGGATCGGCCAGGTCGAGGACATCGCCGACATCGTGGCCTTCCTCGCCACGAATGACGCCCGGTGGATCACCGGCGCAATCATCGATGCCAGCGGCGGCGCTCTCCTCGGCCCGGCCCTCCCGAAAGTGTCCGCAGCCGTCGGGTAGTGGTGGTCAGCAGCGGTGCTGTTGCACAGGTGGGGTGAGGGTGCGGTGGAGCCCGCTGCCGGTTGCTCGATCGCTACCGTGAGCTGCCGAGTGTTCTCAGGCGTGGGCGAGTGCTTTCTCGACGATCACCACGTCCGGGTTCGAGTGTCCGGAGGCGAAGATCCTGCCCTGGCCCGTGCGCAGGGCGTGCATCGCCTCGATCCCCTTAAGCGTCCGGTAGGCGCTCACCGGGGTCTTGACCCCGCACTTCGGGCCCAGGCTCCTCGTCAACCGGCCGTGATCACCCTCGATGGCGGTTGTGGAGGAGGTACTTCACCGCCCGAGGCCGCACCGATGTCGCACACCGCCCCTCGGCCGTGAGCTCGGCGATCGCCGCGGCCAGGGCAGGGTTCTTCGCCGTGTTGATCACCCTCGGAGATCCAGCCTGCGCGGTGGACCGCAGCGTCGTGACCAGGAACCTCTTCACTGAGGCGGTATTTCGCCCGGTGGACACGGAGAAGTCCCGGGTGTCACCGGGGGAGGTGAGCGCCCGGTACCGGGAGCACCACTTCCCGCCACTCCGGAGGTAGGTTTCCTCGACCCACCACGATTGCGCTGTCCACGCACCGACACGGCGGTCCCAGCGGGTCTGCTCATCCAACTCGGGCGCCTAGCGCTGCACCCACCGATAGACGGTGGTGTGATCGACC
>JAFAXZ010000216.1 GCA_019240665.1 Pseudonocardiales bacterium
CGATGAACCGTGTCACCCGGACCGACCAAGAATTCGCTGACGGCGCATTCTCCCTGGTTAAAACCGAGCCGACGCGGGGACTCGAACCCCGAACCTACCGCTTACAAGGCGGTTGCTCTGCCAGTTGAGCTACGCCGGCGGGTGCGACAGTCATGGTAAGCGCACCCAGTTCCCCAGCTTCGCGGTACTGGGCAGCCACCGCTGTGACGATCACCCCAGTGACAATCACCCCAGTGACGATCAGCAGGCGGCGGGCCACGCCGCTAATCTCGGTGGGTAACGGTGAGGAGGGTAACCGTGACCGACGCCACGAGCACCGCGACCACCGGAGCGGATTTCGTGGTGGTGGCCAACCGGCTGCTGGTGGACCTGGAACGCCTGCCCGACGGCACGCAGCGGCGGAAGTCCAGCCCGGGCGGGCTGGTCACCGCGCTGGAGCCGTTCCTGCGCTCGCGCCATGGCGCTTGGGTCGGCTGGCCGGGCGTGCCCGACTCCGAGGTGGAGCCCATCGCCGATGGCGACATCACCTTGCATCCGGTGACGCTGTCCAGCGCGGAGCTCACCGACTACTACGAGGGCTTCTCCAACGCAACTCTGTGGCCGCTCTACCACGATGTCGTGGCTCCCCCGGTGTTCCATCGACACTGGTGGAACGCTTACGTGCAGGTCAACGAGCGATTCGCCACGGCCACCGCCAAGGTCGCCGGCAACGGGGCAACTGTCTGGGTGCAGGATTACCAGCTGCAGCTGGTGCCTCGAATGCTCCGGAGACTGCGCCCGGACCTCCGGATCGGGTTCTTCCTGCACATCCCCTTCCCGCCAGTGGAGCTGTTCATGCAACTGCCCTGGCGCACCGAACTGGTCCGCGGCCTGCTCGGCGCTGACCTGGTCGGGTTCCAGCTGGCCGGTGGCGCGCAGAACTTCCTGTTTCTGGCGCGCCGACTAGCCGGGATGTCGGCAACCAAGAGCGCGGTAGGGATGGGCACCAGGCCCGGCCAGGTCACCGTTGGCGACCGGACTGTCCGGGTTGGTGCCTTCCCGATTTCCATTGACGCCACCGCGCTGGACAAGCTCGCCCGCAGCCGGCCAATCCGCCAGCGCGCCGCAGAGATCCGCGACGAACTGGGCAACCCGGCGACCATCGTGCTCGGGGTGGACCGGCTGGACTACACCAAGGGCATCGACGTGCGGCTGCGCGCGCTGGATGAGCTGTATGCCGAGAACCGAATCTCCGCCGACGACGTCGTCATGGTGCAGCTGGCCACCCCGTCGCGCGAGCGGGTGGAGCACTACCAGCGCATGCGCAACGACATCGAGCAGGCCGTCAGCCGGATCAACGGTGAGTTCGGCCGGGTGGGCCACCCCGCGGTGCATTACCTGCACCAGTCGATGCCGCGTAACGAGCTGACCTCGCTCTTCGTGGCTGCGGACGTCATGCTCGTCACCCCAGTGCGGGACGGCATGAACCTGGTGGCCAAGGAGTACGTGGCTTGCCGGAACGACCTGAGCGGCACGCTGGTGCTGTCCGAGTTCGCTGGCGCAGCGGCCGAGCTGACCAGCGCGTTCCTGGTCAACCCGCATGACCTCGACGGCATCAAGAACGCCATCGAAGCGGCCATCACCGTCGACCATGAGGAGGGGCGCAGGCGGATGCGGGCACTGCGCCGGCAGGTGATGACCCACGACGTGCAGCGCTGGGCGCGCTCCTTCCTGGCCGCGCTCAGCGCCTTATGAGTGCGTAACGCCTGTCTTGACACTAGTTAGGCACTCACGAGGGCGCACGCCCACTCGTGGAGCGCACCACCAGGTCGGTGGGCAGCATGATGGTGCGGTTTTTGGGTCGGGAGCGATCCAGCAGTAGCCGCCCGGCCACCTGACCCTTCTCCAGCACCGGCTGGGACACCGTGGTCAATCCGGCCCGCTCGGCCTCGGGCACCCCGTCGAAGCCCGTGACGGTGAAGTCTTCAGGAACCCGCCGCCCCCGCTGGCGAATCTCGTGCAGCGCGCCGAGCGCGAGGATGTCGGAGGTGCACACGATCGCAGTCAGTCTCGAGTCCCGGTCCAGGAGCTCACTGGTCGCTGAGGCGCCCGAGGAGATCGTGTGGTCGAACCGCTCCACCACCGGGACGGCGTTCCAGTCCAGCAGCGCCGCACCGAACGCATCGGCCAACCCGGCGAGCCGAGCTCGCTGCACGGGGAAGCGCGTGGCGCGCTGCCGCCGCACGGTGACGAATCCGTCATGGCGATCCCGCCCCAGACGCACGCACACCACGCCGATCCGACGGTGACCCAGCCCGACCAGGTGAGCACCGAGGTTCTGCATCGCCGCCCGATCGTCGATTCCGACGTGGGCGACCCCGTCAACCTGGGGCTGGTCACAGACCACAACCGGCAGCGGGCGTTGCAGCACCGCGGCGAAGTGTGGATCGTCGTCAGGCACCGAGTAGACGACAAAGCCGTCCACCGCGGCCCGGTGCACGGTGGCGGTCACCTTCCGCTCGTCGGCGTCCGGGCCCGCCGGGACCAGCAGCAGCCCCCGCCCGGCATCCCCACAAGCCATCGCCAAACCCTCCAGAAACCCGATCGCGGCGGGATCCTGGAAGGCGGAAGACAATGCCTCGGTGAGCAGCACGCCCACCGCCCCGGCCTGGCGGGTGCGCAATGACCGAGCCACCGGATCCGGACCCGGGTAACCCAGCCGCCGCGCCGTCTCCAGAACGCGTTTGCGCAGCTCAGGGGACAGCTGATCGGGCCGGTTGTAGGCGTTGGAGACCGTCGTGCGGGACACGCCAAGCTCCGCCGCCAGTGCTGCCATGGTCGCGGTACGGCGGCTGTGCACCGATCGCGCCATGAGACGACGGTAACGCGCGCGCACCCAGTGCCCGCCCGCGCCTACCGGAAGTTCCTTCTCAGCGTCGTAGCGAGATCGCCGGCCTTGTTGACAAGCGACACTCACCCGAGGCTAAAAGCTCAACTAATGTTGATGTCAAGTGGATGGTTCACTGGTGGGTTCAAGCAGCCGCCGGGGGCCTGGGCCGTGCTCGCCGAGCTGGTCGTCGGGATTAGCCAACCGGCAGCGGTCGATGGACAGGCAACCGCATCCCACGCAGTCGGTGAAGTCGTCCCGGAGCTGCTGAAGATGGCGTATTCGCGCCTCGAGTTCGCCCTGCCAGCACTGGGAGATACGTTGCCAGTCGTGGCGGGTGGGCGTTCGGCCATCCGGTAACAGCGCGAGGACGGCGGCGACGTCCGCCAGGGGGATTCCGACTCGCTGGGCAATGCGGATCAGCGCCACCCTCCGAAGCGCCTCTCGCCGGTAGCGACGCTGGTTGCCCGCGGTGCGCCGGCTGCTGATCAGGCCTTGGCGCTCGTAGAAGTGCAGCGCCGAGACCGCCACACCGCTGCGTGCGGCGAGCTGCCCGACGGTGAGCTCGGCCCGGTCCCACGCTGGTTCTTCCATAGCTCACCCCTTTACAGTCACCCCGACCTCAACAATAGTTGGGTCAGCGCGTCAATAGCTGGGTCAGCGCGTCGCGGTCATGACACCGGTCACATCACGCGCCCCGGGAACCTGGTCCCAGTTGCGGCTGTGTGACGGGCAACGTTTGCTCGTCCGCACTGGACGCCGCGCCCGATCATGTTCGATGCTCTGCGGGTGACCTCATCGCAGGACCATCCAAGCACCCGGGTTGGTGTCCCCCGGGAATCGCGAGCCGGTGAGCGCCGGGTTGCTTTGGTGCCCAAGATGGTCGAGAAGCTGGCCAGCCGCGGATTGCGAGTCGTCGTCGAGACCGGCGCCGGCGTGGGCGCGCTGATGCCCGACGAGATGTTCATCGCGGCCGGCGCGACCATCGAGGATCCGTGGGACGCCGATGTGGTGGTCAAGGTGGCGCCGCCGACCGATGAGGAGATCGGACGGCTGCGTCGCGGAGCCGTGCTGATCGGATTCCTGGCCCCGCGGTCCAACCCGGAGATCGCCACGAAGCTCCGCGAGGCGGGCGTGCGGGCCTTCGCCATGGAATCAATCCCCCGGATTTCCCGCGCGCAGTCGATGGACGCGCTGTCCTCGCAGGCCAACGTGGCCGGGTACAAGGCGGTGCTGCTGGCCGCTGAGCTGTCCACTCGGTTTTTCCCCATGCTCACCACGGCCGCCGGCACCGTCAAGCCAGCGAGTGCGCTGGTGCTCGGCGTCGGGGTGGCTGGGCTCCAGGCGCTGGCCACCGCCAAGCGCCTAGGGGCTAGAACCACCGGCTATGACGTCCGGCCCGAGGTCGCCGACCAGGTGCGCTCGCTGGGCGCCACCTGGCTTGACCTGGGCATCGAGGCAGCTGGGGAGGGTGGCTACGCCCGCGAGCTGACCGAGGACGAGCGGGCCGAGCAGAAGCACCGGCTGACCGAGGCTATCAGCGGTTTCGACATTGTGATCACCACCGCGCTGGTGCCTGGCCGCCGGGCCCCGATCCTGGTCACCGCCGAGGCGGTGAAGGGCATGCGA
>JAFAXZ010000312.1 GCA_019240665.1 Pseudonocardiales bacterium
CATCGGCCCGTAGGCCACCACCGTCGCGGCCGTACCGGCACGCAGCACCCGCGAGCTGAACAGGGGCGGGGGCGCCGTCGCGAGGTCCAGCGGCGCCTTGTCCCAGTACCGTCGCTTGGGCTCAAAGAAGATCACCGGATCATCGCAGGCAATCGCCTGTTGGATCATCCAGTACGCGTCGACCGGGTTGGCGCAGGCGACGACCTTGAGTCCCGGGGTGTGAGCGAAATAGGACTCCGGGGACTCCGAATGGTGCTCGACGGCGCCGATACCGCCGCCGTGGGGGACGCGCACGACCACAGGCATCCGCAACTTGCCCTGCGAGCGGTAGTGCAGCCTGGCGAGCTGGGAGACGATCTGATCGAAGCCGGGGAAGACGAACCCGTCGAACTGGATCTCACAAACCGGACGGTAGCCCCGAACCGCGAGCCCGACCGCGGTGCCGATGATTCCGGACTCACCCAGCGGGGTATCGAACACCCGCTGCTCGCCGAAGTCCTTCTGCAAGCCATCGGTGATGCGGAAGACACCGCCGAGCCGACCGACGTCCTCGCCCATCACGATGACCTTGGAATCGGCCTCCATCGCAGCCCGCAGACCCTGGTTGAGACCTTTGGCCAGGGTGATCGTCTGCGGCGTGCCAGTGGCCGCCATCAGTGTGTACCGCCGGGAGCGCTGCTGGCGTCGGGAAACGACGCGAGGTAAGTCAGGTAGTCGTCACGGGCCGCGTCGAGCGGGGGTGGCGGTTCGGCGTAGACCTTCGAGAAGATCCGCTCCGGGCCGGGGACGGGCATCGAAATACAGTAGTTGCGCAGCCGGAGGGCCAGTTCGTCGGCCTCAGCGGCCACGCCCACGAAGAACTCCGGTTCCGCCAGCCCCTCTCGCACCAGGTGCACCCGGACCCGCTCAAGGGGGTCCTTGAGCTTCCATTCCTCGAGCTCGCCGGCGAGCTGGTAACGGGTCGGGTCGTCGGAGGTGGTGTGTGCGTCCATCCGGTAGGTGCACGCCTCGATCAGCACCGGGCCATTGCCGGTGCGGCACTCCCGCAGCGCCCATCGGGTGACGGCCAGAGTGGCCAGCAGGTCGTTGCCGTCCACCCGAATCCCGGGAAAGCCGTATCCGCGGGCCCGACGATACAGCGGCACCCGGGTCTGTCGATCCAGCGATGCGGAGATCGCCCACTGGTTGTTCTGGCAGAAGAACACGACTGGCGCGTCGTAGACGGCGGCCCAGACGAAGCTCTCGTGCACGTCGCCCTGCGAGGTGGCACCGTCACCGAAGAAGCAGATCGTGGCCTCGCCGGTGTCGGGGTCACCGACCTTCCCGTCCAGCCGCTGCCCCATCGCGTAACCGGTTGCATGCAGGCATTGACTACCGACCACGATGGTGTACAGCTGGCACCCGGTGCTGACCGGATCCCACGAGCCCTGGTCGATGCCGCGGAAGATGCCGAACAGCTCGGTGGGATCCACTCCTCGGCACCACGCAACACCGTGCTCGCGGTAGGACGGGAAGGCCATGTCCTGCGGGGCCATCGCGCGACCAGCCCCGATCTGGGCGGCCTCCTGGCCCAGCAGCGGCGCCCAGAGACCGAGCTCACCCTGCCGTTGCAGGGCTTTGGCCTCCCGATCGGCCCGGCGGACGAGCACCATGTCGCGATACAGCGACTGGAGTTCCACCGGGGAGATGTCCAGCTCGAACTGCGGATGCGAGACCCGCTGCCCTTCGGGCGTCAGCAGCTGAACCAGGTCCTCACCCTCGCTGGTGGCGCGTAGTCCCGCGATCACCTGCTCCGGGCTGGCCTGACCATCGATGTCCATCGCGGTGCCCACGATGGAGCCTTCAGTGGACTGCCCGACCGGTGGCCTGGCAGCAGGGCCGGAGTGAGACGAGAGGGACTTGCGGGACGGCATGGGGCATCTCCTTGCTGTTACGCCTCGCTCCACTTGTGATGGACACGGGGCGACGTCCCCGCGCAGCGTGACTCCGGGGTGTGGGTCGCTGCCAGGAGCCGACGCTAACAAATCACTCCACCCGCAATCCTGGCACGGGCCGAGGCGATCGTCACACAGTACGGGTCTGGTAGGGGTCTGCGGCCCGCCACTTACGATCGCGGTGCGCGACCCATCGTGAAGAACTCGTCGTTGGGTCGTAGCGCCATCAGGTGCGCGAGCCGGTTGGACATCGCGAACAGCGCGGTGATCGCTCCGACGTCCCAGATCTCGTCATCGGATAGCCCCGCAGCGCGGGCCCGCTGGAAATCCTGTTCGGACAGCTCAGCCGAGCGGGTTGCGATCACCAGGGAGAGGTCGACGATGGCCCGTTGCCGCGGGTTCAGGGCAGCGGCCCAGGGATTGCTGGCCACGTAGTCGGCAAGCTGCGGGTCCCGGGCGCGGATCCGCAGGATCGCGCCGTGCGCCACGATGCAGTAGCTGCAGTGGTTGGCTCCGGAAGTGGCGACCACAACCAACTCCCGTTCGGTCCTGGACAGCCCGTCGTCGGAACCCATCAGCGCATCGTGGTAGTCCAGAAAAGCCCGCAACTCAGCGGGGCGCCGGGCCAAGCCGCGGAAGATGTTGGGAACGAAACCAGACTTCTCGGCGATCACGCCGACCCGTTCCCGCAGATCTTGCGGGAAGTCCGCAAGCTCCACGATGCCAAACCGGCTTACCTCGTTCATAGCCGCAGACGCTACTGGGCCGCGGTCATGAGATCAGCCGGGATCAGCCGGCCCCGATCAGGGATGGCAGAAGGTCGGCCAGCGCCCCTATGATCAACAATGATCGATGAAGTGTGG
Organism: Pseudonocardiales bacterium; assembly: GCA_019240665.1. Taxonomy (GTDB): domain Bacteria; phylum Actinomycetota; class Actinomycetes; order Mycobacteriales; family Pseudonocardiaceae. The sequence continues at coordinate 2,798 of JAFAXZ010000312.1, forward strand.
ATGCCCGATCGGACAGGTGCCGGAGTAGTGGTCAAAGCCCCAGTCGAAGGTGGGTTTGAGGTCCCAATGCTCGCTGCAGAACGAGCGGTTGCACTGGTGGCAGTAGAACGGGACCCAGGTCCGATCCAGTGCGTGTAGTGCGGCCGCGTCAATGGTGCGGACCGCATAGACGGTCGCGGCGAGGTTGGGTACCCGGGTGGAGAAACTCGTGTACGGCAGGAAACCGGTAACCCGGATCGTGCCCTGGGCGTCGGGAAAGACTCGGTAGATGATGTCTTGCTCCGCGTCGACGTACAGTTGCCCTCGTCGGGTCACCTCGACGATCGCCGCTGCGCGCCGGCAGTCTTTGTGCTGACACGGAAACGCGACCCGCAGCCGTGCTGGATCGTCCACCGAGCCAGTGTCGCAAAAGCGCCGAACCGAGGGTTCACCCCGCGGATCGGCGAAGTCTGCCCGAGGCGTCTGAATTCTGGCGGCGCGTGCGCCCGGCGGCCACGGTCCGTCGCCCACATGGGCGATTACCCGAAGTTAGAAATCTGTGCTACAACTTCACCCGAAGGGGGGTTTCATCACCAGAAAAGGTGGATTGGTGACTACTGATATGGTGTTGGCCACGCTCCTGCTGGGTGGAGCCGGTGGGTGGTTCGTCGGGCGGTGGTGGGCGGAGAGCGCCCGGGCTCGGTACGACATGGAGAGAAACTGGAAAGGGCGCAAGAACTACCGGAAGACGCCTCCGTCGTAGTTGCGTTGCGTCGCTCCCTTCAGCGCGTCGTTACCTCAGCGCCTCGAGGCACGCCGGTCGGTGGTGCGGTGTTGCCTACGCCGCGGTGTGGGCCTTTCGTGGAGCCTGCTGCCGTTTCCACGGCCAGGTGATCAGCGCCCAGGCCGCGGCACCGAGGACCAGCTCGGAGAGCAGGTACCACGGCCACGGACCCAGCACGTCCAGCAGCGACCTCACTACCGGCTTGGTATTGAGAAAGCCGTAGTTGGTGCCGACGACACGGTTGAACGCGAACGTCACCACTGCCCAGCCGATGGTGACCAGGACCGCAATCCGGTAACTGCGCCAGTCCGGCCGCAACCCGACCCCCCAGGTCAGATAGATCGCCGCCCACAGCACCAAGCTGTGCATGCCGAAGAACGACAGGAACTGAAGCGACGGGAAATCCGGACCGGTCAGCTCCGGGCTGACGAAAGCCTGCGAGGTGAGCGTCAGACCCCAGAAGTAGGTCAGCGCGAACGCTGCCGAGGAGTACGACCACAACGCCCACACCGAAGCCATGGCTGCCAGGTCACACAGTTGCAATGGCAGCGAATACTTGATCGCCGACCGCCCAGACAGCAGCCAGTAGAGTTCCACCGGCACCAGGAACCCGGCGAACACCAGCGCCAACGCCTGGCTCAACCGCCGCTCGAGGGCAGTGCCGCGATACCGCCGACCAAGAACGACGAGCGCCGCCGCAACCACGATGAGCACCACGATCACCACACCGTGCGACGATCCGAAAGCCACGAACTGGCGCACCGCCAGCAGTGGTTTCACATCAGGGAGCGTAGCGAGGCTCACTCCTTCCTGGCGTGTCCGAGGCCCCCCGGCTCAGTCGAGGTTGGTTCCGAACCGGAGCCGGGGCACCCCCCACCGGCACGTCCCCCCGTCCGCACTTCCCGCTTCGCCGCCGCCGCCGGGTCTGGGCGGCCCAGCGGGACCACCCCGCTAGTCAGGCCCGGTGTCGCGGGCAAGGCTGGAGAAGAGCCCAGCTCGACGGCTCAAGTCGACACAGCGGCCGGCAGGACGTGGATACCGGACGCTGTGAACCACGACGTCCGGCACCATCACGGGCTCATTGCTCGCAGATCTCACTCGGCTGAACTCCGACGTATTAAGCTACTAGCTCGGCCAGCGCCGCATTGATTGTTCGACGACCGAGCAGTGAACCACCGTTCGCGGTTGTTGAGGTAACGGGTCAACAGGATTCCCGATGTCCGGTTAGCCGACAGCGACGATGAGATTATCTTCGGGAGTGCTCGCGAAACATCCTCTCTGGGTCAGGTTCGTGCGCGACTGAGCGCGTCGGCGTAGCCTCATAGCCGCTTGCAAAATGCCCTCCTGAAGACCTGCCGGTGCTGATGATAGCATCCACCGCGAGTCTGTTCCGCGTGAGGAGAGGTGCAGCACACCATGGCGCAACGTATGGTTCGCTTCTCGGATTTGACCAATAAGATCATCGAAGACGACGACGCTGTGGTGCGCATCGTCGTTGAGCAGCATCCGGCTCTCGGTAATGGCCCCGTGGAGATCGAGGTCGCTGAGGACGAGGTTGAGCCCATCCGAAAGGGTGCGCTGAGCGTCGTCAGTCTCAAGCTTTACCAGGGCGAAGGGTCAGAGCCGGAAGCTGTCACGATGGAGATCGAAGCGTTCAACAAGCTTGCCGGCGGCAGGGATATGGCGGACGTCATCAGGCGCGCAGAACCGGCGTATCCGCCCCGCAAGCAAGCTAGGCCGGCCCCAGTACCGGTAATCGAGAAGCTCGACTACTCGACTCTGGAGCATGCGGGCAAGCCGCATCGAGGTAAGACCACGGAAGCCGAGAAGGAGACCGTGCGCAATAACCTGCCTGCTATCAATGAACGGCTGAAGCGTGACGGCATCCGTACCATTGACCTGGACAACGCGGAACACGTGGCGCGGTATGGTCTTGAAGCTCTTGCCCAGGAGGCCGGGTACTCCCAGCAATGAGACAACAAGGGCCTCACACGGGGAAAGGGTGAGCCGGTGTCCGTACACCGGCTCGGGTAGCCACGAAGAGTTACGCGCCACACCCCGGAGCAGCTGGCGCACGATGTTCCGCGGAACGTTGCTGCGTCCCCGGATAATTCGGCTTGTACGCGAGAC
>JAFAXZ010000234.1 GCA_019240665.1 Pseudonocardiales bacterium
GAGCCGAGGCCATCCCGTCAGACCCCGTGTAGACCCATACCCGCAGGAACCCAGTGAGAATACCCAGAAGGGAACAAAAGCAGTGGCAGACAACGCAGAGATCCTCGCCGGCTTTGCCGAGATCCTCAAAGAGGCCACAGCCGGTGCGGTGCAGAATGTGACCGCCGAGAAGTCCTTCACGGACGATTTGGACATCGACTCGCTGACCATGGTGGAGATCGCTGTCCTGGCAGAGGAAAAGTTCGGTGTGAAGATCCCAGAAGACGAGCTCGCCAACCTCAAGACTGTCGGGGACGCAGTGAACTACGTTTCCTTGAACTCCAGGTAGCGAGAAACGCCAAACGCGACGGTTGACGTCCTGCACGCGCCGGAAGACTAAAACCCAGTCGAATATGATAACCCAGTCGAGTATGATCACCGCGGCGCCGACACGCCAGTTTCCGGTCACCATCATCTAGAAAGAAAAACTGCTCCATAACACCGTAGGACCGAACCTCCTACCGACGCCGCCAGAAACCCGCCACCCGTACCACAGACGCCAACACCGGCGTGTCAGTTGACCAACAGAACGGAGATCACCATGCTCACTGACTAGACTCGGTGGGCCCGCGTTTCATGCCGCTACGACCGTGGGCCAGCGCGGCGCGGCGCGGCACGTTGTCGATGAACGTGAAGTGCTCCCGCAGTCCGGTGACCTCCAAGGCCCAGTTGGCGGTCTGCGAGTTGCACACCAACCGGAAGTCGCGGTCTTCTCGGGTAGCGAATTCATTCGCCTCGAACAGCGCACGTAACCCGGCAGAAGACAGAAATCGCACACCATCGAGGTTCACCACCACGAGTTGGGCAACGACCAGCTGTGCAATCAGAAAAGCGTTCAATTCCGGCCCAGTCAGCGCGTCGATCTCACCCACTACGGTGACCACCCGGGCCTGCGGACCGTGCTCGGTCACCTGTAGATCCAGGATGTCGGAGGACAACGGTCCTGCCCTGCTCAGCGTGCCAGGTAATAGCGCCATCTCCAGCTCCCTTCTCCACCTCGGCGGCGTCCCGTTGGGACGCCTGATCTGCCCTGCCGGTCCGGCGCCCACTCCGGAAGCGACGGACCGTGCTGGTCGCGCTTAGTTACCCACTCTCACCTGTGAGTAAACCTCGGTTCTCTCGCGGCGGTGACTGATTCACCCCCAGGCTGTCTCATCCGTCCGGAAGGCCAACTCCGAGAGCGGAACCGCGAGTTATTCCACAGTCGAGCTGTAGCGTGGATTGCAGTCAACCACCGGTGGGCTGGCCGTCGACGCCGAACCAGCGAAGACCCCACCATCGTCGAGCGGGGTGAACGGCTGTTACACAACTCGCTGCGGATCACCGCCGAGCTCGGCGGCACCCACTTCACCGGTGCCCTCTACAGCGCGTTCAGAAAATACCACCGCCGCTCAGCGACACTGGTCGGCGCAATGTCGTGGCCATACTCGGGTACCTGGCCCCACAGGCCCGTGACCGCGGCATGACCTTGGGTCTGGAAATCTGCAACCGGTACGAGACCAATGTGGTCAACACCGCCCGCCATGCCCGAACCTTCATCGCCAACCACCTCACCGCCGCTGGCGCATCGTGATGACCTTCGACCAGCTCATGGACCGTGCCCGTTCCCTCGTCGCCGAGGGCACACGGGCGCTGCTGGGCATCACCGGTCCCCCGGGAGCGGGGAAGACCACCCTCGCTGAGCACCTCATCCAGACGCTGGCACCCGCGCCGCCGCCGCTCATCCCTGAGCAGTGGATCGCTCACGTCCCGATGGATGGCTTCCACCTTGCCAACAAGGAACTCGCCCGGCTGGGCCGCTGCGACCGCAAAGGCGCTCCCGATACCTTCGACCCTGCCGGCTACGCGGCCTTGCTGCGCCGCCTACACGAAGACATCGACGATATCGTCTACGCCCCTGGCTTCGAACGCACCCTCGAACAGCCCATTGCGGGTACGATCCCCGTGCCTCGGTCCGCCCGACTGATCATCACCGAAGGTAACTACCTGCTCTTCCACGACCACGGCTGGGACCGTGTCCGGCCGCAGCTTAACGAGGTCTGGTACGTCGACCTCGATACAGAGGAGCGGGTCCGCCGACTCATCGCCCGCCACGTCCGGTTCGGAAAGGAACCCACCGCGGCGGCCGCCTGGGCCTCCGGCACCGACGAATGCAACGCTGTCCTGATCAACTCGACCCGATCCCACGCCGACCTCATCGTCCCGGCTAACCTGATGCGCTCTCTCGGCGCCCCACCGGACTAAAACATCCGAACGGCCACTGTCCCAGCGGGCCGGGTCCAGGACGGCGACGCTGATCGCAGAGGTGCGCCGCTCTCAACCCGGCCTGCCAGCATCGACCCACAGGTCAACCGCGTTCGTAGCTTGTCTCACCCACTTTGTCCCGCTCTGACGATCGAGCAGGAGGTTCGTCAGCAGTTGCTGATCTCGGTTGAGCTACGGGAGGCGTGGCTGGTGGCCTTCGAGGGACGGTTGCTGTGCCGGCGGTGGGATTCGAACCCACACTGGCGGGTTCCTAGGACCCGGGCCTCTGCCGTTGGGCTACGCCGGCTTGCGTTACGAGCGCACCAGGTATCGGTGAGCGCATGGCAGTTGGGACAGAGGATACGGAGGTTCGCCAGCCGGTTGTCAGTGTGGTCACCGTTGGTTCACGTAGCCGCACCGTGTTCGGGTATGGCGAGTGGATCACGAGGATCTCGTTCAGTGGCAGTAGGCTGCGACCTGAGAAGGTGCGCCCCCGCGCCTACCCTTGCCCGGTAAAGTGTGAACTGTCGAGGCTGAGGCTCCACGCGTTCGATAAACAACGCTGGGTGATCGGCTTCCTCAGATTCCAAGGTCTTTGCGCAGCTTGGCGACGTGGCCGGTGGCGCGGACGTTGTACAGAGCCTTGGCGATGCGACCCTGCGGGTCGATCACGAAGGTCGATCGGATGACGCCGGTGACTGTCCGGCCGTACATCTGCTTCTCGCCGTAGGCGCCGTAGGCGCTTAGCACTGCCCGGTCTACATCGGACAGCAGCAGGAGGGTGAGGCCCTCCGCGTCGCGGAACTTCGCCAGCTTTGCCGGCGGGTCTGGTGAGATGCCGAGTACCGCGAATCCGGCCGTGTCCAGCTCGGCGAGGTTGTCACGGAAGTCGCAGGCCTGCTTGGTGCAGCCGGGGGTGCCTGCTGCCGGGTAGCAGTAGAGCACCACGGATCGGCCCCGGTAGTCCGACAGCGAAACGGGGTTGACGTCGGCATCGGGCAGGGTGAACTCCGGGGCGGTGTCGCCGGGAGACAGCGGGGCGTTGTCGGTCACGAGGTCGGACGGTACCGCCCGGATGGGGTGGCTTCGCCCTCTGGTCACACCGTGGCTACGGTGTGCCGCACGCATACTCGCGCGAGGAGGACTCATGGCCCGCGACGCCGACACCATTGAACGTGACATTGAGCAGGCCCGTGATGCGCTGGCCGCGACGCTGCAGGAGATCGGTACCCGGGCTGATCCCCAGCGCCTGGTCGAGGCCGGCAAGGCGCAAGTGGAGACCACCCTGGCCGACCCGAGGGTGCGCTACTCGCTGATCGGCGTCGGTGCCCTCCTCGTGCTGGTGTTGTTGCGCAAGCTCTTCCGCTGAGCCTCCAGCGCCACCACGGCGAAGGACTCACCGTCCAGCCGCACGGTGTCCTGCGCTGTGGTGGCCTCCGCGGATGCCAGCAGGATGTGAGTCGGCTGGCTGTCCAGCGCAACGGTGGCCGGCTGCCCACTCAGGTTGACCGCCACCCGCAGCGCGCCGCGGTGCAGTACCAGCGTGCGGGCGTGCTCATCCACATCGACGGTCAGGGCGTCCACTTGGGGATCGGATAGCTCCGGGCGACACTTGCGTAGCGCGATCAACTGCCGGTAGATACCCAGCAGCGTGGCGTGTGGCTCGGTCCCCGGTTCGGACCAATCCAGCTGGGAGCGTCGAAAAGTCTGTTCGTCGTTCGGATCGGGGACGTCCTTCTCATCCCACCCGTGCTCGGCGAACTCCGTGTAGCGACCGCGGCGGATGGCCTCACGCAGCTCCGGGTCGGGCATGAATGAAAAGAACTGGAAGGGGGTGGCCGCGCCCCACTCCTCGCCCATAAAGATCATCGGCGTGTATGGGGAGCACAGCACCAGCGCCGCGCCGCAGGCGAGCAGGCCGGGGGACAGGGTGGCCGAGATCCGGTCGCCGGTGGCGCGGTTGCCCACCTGGTCGTGGTTCTGCAGGTAAGCGACGAACTTCCAGCCGGACAGGTGCGCCGTGTCCACTGGGCGACCGTGGGTGCGTTGCCGGAAGCTTGACCAGCGCCCGTCATGGAAGAACGCACCATGCAGGGTGCGGGCCAGGTCGGGCAGCGCGCCGAAGTCGGCGTAGTAGCCCTGCTGTTCACCGGTCAGCGTGGCGTGCAGGCAGTGGTGGATGTCATCATCCCACTGCGCGGTCAGCCCGTAACCCCCGGCGGCGCGCGGGGTGATCAGCCGAGGGTCGTTGAGGTCGGACTCGGCGATCAGCGCCAGCGGTCGTCGCAGGTGCGCGGCCAGGGTGTCCACCTCAGCGGCCAGTTCCTCCAGCACATGGGTGGCCCGCGTGTCGCGCAGAGCGTGCACGGCATCCAGCCGCAGCCCGTCCAGATGGTAGTCGCGCAGCCACTCCACCGCGTTGTCGATGACGTAGCGGCGCACTTCGTCGGAATGCGGGCCGTCCAGGTTGAGCGTCGGACCCCAGATGTTGCTCCCGGCGAAGTAGGGGCCGAAGCGGTCCAGGTACGCACCGGACGGACCGAGATGGTTGTGCACGACGTCGAGAATCACGCCGAGCCCGCGGGCGTGGCAGGCGTCCACGAAGCGTTTGAAGGCGTCGGGCCCGCCGTAGTTCTCGGTGACGGCGTACCAGCCCACCCCGTCGTAGCCCCAGTTGCGGGGCCCGTCGACGGCGTTGACCGGCATCACCTCGACCAGATCGACACCCAGCTCGATGAGATGGCCGAGGCGCTCGATCGCGGAGTCGAAGGTGCCGGCTGGGGTGAACGTCCCGATGTGCAGTTCGTAGAGCACGCTGCCCGCCAGCGCCCGGCCGGTCCAGCGCTGGTCGGTCCACTCGAAGGCGCCATGATCGTAGACCCGCGACGCCGCGTGCACTCCGCCCGGCTGCCACCGGGATCGGGGGTCGGGCAGCGGGATGTCCTCCTCATCCAGCCAGAACGCGTAGTCACTGCCTGATCCGGCGTCGTCAACAGTGACACACCACCATCCGCTGGTCGTCGGGGTCATGTCGTGCTCGGCGCCGTTCGTCACGACCCGTACCCGCTGGCGCTGCGGGGCCCACACCGTGAAGTCCATGGGCACCGATCTTGTCAGGGTTGGGCGGCATTGTCTGGCCATGACCGTGGCGAGGGGGCAGCATGGGGGCATGGCTACCGGGTTGGACGAGTTCGGTCCGGCTGGGGAATTCACCGTCGAGGATCTCGAGCGGATGCCCAATGACGGGCGCCGCTATGAGCTGCTGGACGGGGTACTCCTGGTGAGCCCGGCACCGGGAGTGTGGCACCAGGAGGTGGCGTTTGCGCTCGCGCGGGCGCTGCACGTTGCCTGTCCGCCAGAGCTGCACGTGGTAATCGCGCCGTTCGAGTGGCGCGGCAGCAAGCGCACCGCGCTGCAACCCGATGTGCTGGTCGCGCGGCGCGCTGACTTGCTCGCCGTGGAAGGTGGGAAGTTCCTCGGGGAACCGCCGGTGCTTGCCGTGGAGGTGCTCTCGCCGAGTACCTGGCGGATTGATCGGTTGTCGAAGCTGTCTGCCTACGAGGAGGCCGGCGTCGACTCGTACTGGCTGGTCGATCCGGACCCGCAAGCTCCTTCGTTGCACGCGTTGGCTCTGGTGGATGGTCGCTATGTTGAGGTCGGGTGCCCCTCGGGGGAGCAGGCTTGGCAAGCGCAGCGACCATTTCCGGTCACCATCCGCCCCGCGGATCTCGTCGCCGGCCTTCGCCGGTCACCGTGAGCTGTCCGCGAGCAGCAGGGCGACGGGGTAGCGGGTGAGCAGGTTGGCCAGCGGCACGCTGTTCGACGCCGAGAAGCCGGTGAACGCGTCGGTCCAGGAACCTTCAGGCAGGGCTAGCGTGGTCTCGCCCCAGCCGCCGCGGGTGGCCAGCCCGACCGGTAGCCGGGTGGCGACCGCGACCACTCCGTTGCGAGCGAATGCGACGGCGTGCGGGGCGGCCGGGCCGGTGGCGCGCAGCGGGGTGTAGCCGGTGAACCGCTCGGGATGGTCGCGCCGGGCGTGCAGGGCCCGGGACACCACGAGCAGCTTGGCCGCGCCAGAGTCGTCTACGTCGGGCAGCCAGCCGTGGTTGATCCGCGCCAGCAGGTCGGCACTCATGGAGAAGTCCACCGGTCGGCGGTTGTCCGGATCCACCAGAGAGAGATCCCACAGCTCGCCGCCCTGGTAAGTGTCCGGCACACCAGGCATCGCCAGCTGTACCAGCACCGCGGACAGCGAATTTGATCGTCCGGGCGGGATGATCCGCGCCGCCACCCTGGCCACCGCAGAGCGCAACGAGGGGTCATCCAGCGCTGCCTCGGCGAGGCCGTGCAGGGCGGTTTCGAATGGCTCATCCGGATCGGTCCAGCTGGTGCGGGTCCGGGCCTCACGCATCGCTTTGTCCAGGTAGGCGTGCAGCCGGTCCGGCGGCAGCGGCCACGCCCCGACCAGGGTCTGCCAGAGCAGGTGTCCCAGCGCTGGGTCGGGCACACTGACACCGGCCACCTGCGCCAGCCTGGTGAATTCCCGGACGGCATCAGCCCACCAACCCGGTAGTTCGGAGAGCACCGCCAGCCGGGCTCGGACGTCAGCGGAACGTTTGGTGTCGTGGGTGGATAGCGTGGTCATCCCGCGCGGAGCGATCTCCTCGCGGTGTGCCGCGGCGGCATGGAAGGCGTCGAGATCGAGCCCGAAGCGGGCCGGATCGCCGCCCACCTCATTGAGCATGACGAACCGGGTCCAGCGGTAGTAGGCGGTGTCCTCAACTGCCTTGGCCATCACCGCACCGGAGGTCTGCTGGAACCGGACAGCGAGCTCGTCGCTCGGATCCCGCAGCCGCGGTGAGAGCGCCTCCAGCGTCGCAGCCAGATCGGGACGACGATGCTGGGTGGCCGCCAGCGCCTGATCCAGGTGCCCGACCCCATGATCGGGCAGGTATGAGCGGTAGACCGGGAAACAGGCCAGTACCTCCGCCAGCGCGTCGGAGACATCGGGGATGTCTACGGTGTCTCGGGCCAGCGCGGTCAAGCGCCGCAGCTCTGAGCCGAGCATGCCAGTGGCTACATCGCGTTTGCAGTCGTGCACCAGCTGTGCCCAGTCGGTCTGAACTCCGGTCAGCTCAGTGTCCAGCGCGGTGAGCGTCGCTTCTCCTGCGGGGTTGACCAGTACCCCGTCGACCTCGGCGAGTGCGTCGTAACCGGTGGTGCCCGCCACCGGCCAGGAACGGGGCAGCTCCTCGCCCGGTTCGAGGATCTTCTCCACCACGATCCAGGCGTCCCGGACGTGCTCATATAGCCGGTGCAGGTATCCCGCGGGGTCGGTGAGGCCGTCCGGGTGGTCGACGCGCAGGCCGTCAACGTCGCCCTGGGCAACCCAGCTCAGCACCTCACCGTGGGTGGCGGCGAATACCTCGGGGTCCTCCACCCGGACCGCGGCCAGCTCGCTGACCGCGAAGAAGCGCCGATAGCCCACGTCAGCGCGCCAGGAGACCAGCCGGTAGTACTGCGCGTCGTGTACCTGCTGCGGGCTGTCGCCGGCTGTGCCGGGCGCCAGCGGGAAGGCGTGCTCGTGGTAGCGCAACAGGTCACCGTCCACCCGCAGGTCGGCCAGTGCGTCGGCAGAGTCGGCCAGGACGGGCAGGCGCAGCGGCCAGCCGGTGATGTCGAACCACCGCGCGAAGCGCGACGACGGTCCACGCCGCAGCAGATCCCACCAGGTGGGGTTGGCATGCGGGTCAGCCACGCCAAGGTGGTTGGGCACGATGTCCACCACCAGCGCCAACCCGTGTGCGCGAACGGCAGCCACCAGCACGCGCCGGCCGGGCTCCCCGCCGAGCACCTCGGATACCCGGCTGGGGTCAGCTACGTCGTACCCGTGCGTTGATCCCGGCATCGCAGCCAGCAGCGGCGAGGTGTACACCGCGCCGACGCCCAGCGACGCCAGGTAGGGCACCAGGGCAGCGGCATCGGCGAAGGTCAGTCCTGGGCCGAGCTGCAACCGGTACGTCGAGGTGGGACTCACCATGGTGTCGAGTGTGGTGCCGTCATGCGGAGCGTTCCAGTACCACCAGCGACCGAGCGGTAATGGTGATCTTGGCATCTCCGGGAGCGGTGAGGCCGTGGGTCCCCGGTGGCTCGCCGGTCGTGGTGTCCAGCACGACGGTCCATGCCTGCCCGTAGCCGTTGCCGGGCAGCTGCACGTTGATGTCCTCGTGGTGGGTGTTGAAGCAGAGCAGGAAGGAGTTGTCGGTGACCCGCTGACCACGGGCGTCGGCGTCCGGGATGCCCTCGCCGTTGAGAAACACGGTGAGGCACTGACACACCTGCACCTCCCAGTCCTGCGCGGTCATCTCTTCTCCGGATTCGGTGAACCACGCGATGTCGCGTAGCTCGTCGCCGCCCCGAATCGGACGGCCGGCAAAAAACCTGCGGCGGCGGAACACCGGGTGCTCGCGGCGCATCGCGATCAGTGCCGCGGTGAACGTGAGCAGCTCCTGGTCGGCTGAGTCCCAGTCCACCCAGGACAGCTCGTTATCCTGGCAGTACGCGTTGTTGTTGCCCTGTTGAGTGCGGCCGAGCTCATCGCCGTGCAGCAGCATCGGGATGCCCTGGGACAGCAATAGGGTGGCCAGCATATTACGCCGTTGCCGGGCCCGCAGGGCCAGCACCTCGGGGTCGTCGGTGGGGCCCTCTACTCCGCAGTTCCAGGACCGGTTGTCATCGGCGCCGTCGCGGCCGTCCTCGCCATTGGCCTCGTTGTGTTTGTCGTTGTAGGAGACCAAGTCGGTGAGGGTGAACCCGTCGTGCGCGGTGACGAAGTTGATCGACGCGTAGGGTCGCCTCCCGTCGTCCTGGTAGAGGTCGGAGGAGCCGGTGAACCGGAAACCGAACTCACCCAGTGTGCCCGGCTCACCGCGCCAGAAGTCCCGCACCGTGTCGCGATATTTGCCGTTCCACTCGGTCCATAGCGGGGGGAAGTTGCCCACCTGGTAGCCGCCCGGCCCGACGTCCCACGGTTCGGCGATCAGCTTCACCTGGTTGATCACTGGGTCCTGCTGAACCAGGTCGAAGAACGTGGACAGCCGGTCCACGTCATAGAACTCGCGGGCCAGCGTAGACGTGAGGTCGAAGCGGAAGCCGTCGACGTGCATCTCGGTGACCCAGTACCGCAGCGAATCCATGATCAGCTGAAGGGTGTGCGGGTGGCGCACGTTGAGTGAGTTGCCGGTGCCGGTGTAGTCCATGTAGTACCGTAGGTCGTTTTCCACTAGACGGTAATAGGCTGGGTTGTCGGCGCCGCGCATCGACAGTGTCGGCCCCAGGTGGTTGCCCTCGCCGGTGTGGTTGTAGACCACATCAAGGATCACCTCGATGTTCGCCGTGTGCAGTTCCCGGACCATCGCTTTGAATTGTGAGACCATCTCGTGCGCCCGCAGCCCGGTGGTGCCCGCCGCGGCGTAGCCGTTGTGTGGGGCGAAGAACGCGACGGTGTTGTAACCCCAGTAATTGATCAGGCCTCGCTCGGCGAGGTGGTGGTCAGTGATGAATTGGTGAACCGGCATCAGCTCCACCGCCGTGATGCCCAGAGTGGTGAGATAGTTAATCATCACTGGGTGTGCGAGACCGGCGTAGGTGCCGCGCATGTCCGGGGGGATCTCGGGGTGAGCGATGGTTAGACCGCGCACGTGCGCCTCGTAGATCACCGTCTCGTGGTACGGAGTGCGCGGGTGCCGGTCATTGGCCCAATCGAAGAACGGGTTGATCACCACCGACTTCGGCGCGTGAGCGGCAGAGTCGGCGTCGTTGCGCTGTTCCGAATCAGCAAATCGGTAACCGAAGAGCGATTCGTCCCATTCCACCCCGTTCTGACCGGCGGCGGTGGATACCGCCTTGGTGTAGGGATCGATCAGCAGCTTGGCTGGGTTGCACCGCTGCCCGGAGGCCGGATCGTACCGGCCATGCACTCGATATCCGTAGTGCTGACCAGGCCCGATGCCGGACAGGTAGCCATGCCAGACGAACCCGTCGACCTCGGGTAGCCGGACCCGGGTCTCAGTTGCGTTGGCGTCGCTACCGTCGAACAGGCACAGCTCCACCTTGTCCGCGACCTCGGAGAAGAGCGCGAAGTTGGTGCCTGCGCCGTCGTAGGTGGCACCGAGTGGGTAGGCGGCGCCCGGCCACGACTGGGGGTCAGTCATAGATCTCCTTCGTGCAAGACGGACAACTGCCGTGCACCCGACCCGCGGTCACGGTATCCGACCCGGCTGATGAGTGCGTAAGAGTCTCAGAACACTGTTAGGCACTCACGAGGGGCTGATCCGCCCGCGAACCTCGCCCAGCCCGACGGTGGTGCCCTCGGGGCCCGGCGCCGTCGCGGTGATCGATACCTCGTCGCCGTCTGCGAGGAAGCCGCGGGTGGAGCCATCAGCGAGGGTCAGTGGCGCCGAGTCGTTCCAGCTGAGTTCGAGCAGCGACCCTCGTTCGTCCGGCGCGGCGCCGCTGACTGCACCGGAGGCGAACAGGTCACCGGTGCGCAGGGAGGCGCCGTTGATGGTGAGGTGGGCTAGTTGCTGCGCGGCCGTCCAGTACATCCCGCCGAACGGTGGGCGGGAAATCAGCTCACCGTTGAGCCGGACCTCCAGTGTAATGTCCAGCCCCCACGGCTCGGCGCCGGTGTCGTCGAGGTAGGGCAGTGGGCGAGGATCCCGCACCGGTGGCCGGATGCGCGCGGCGCCCAGCGCATCCAGGGGGACTACCCAGGGGGAGATCGACGTAGCGAAGGACTTGCCGAGCAACGGCCCGAGCGGAACGTACTCCCAGGCCTGAATGTCTCGGGCGGACCAGTCGTTGACCACGCACACACCGAACACGTGGTCGGCGAAGCCGGTCAGCGGGATTGATTGGCCGAGAGCCGACGGCGTGCCGACGACGAAGCCGAGCTCGGCCTCGAAGTCCAGCGCGCTCGAGGGGCCAAAGACGACGATGCCGTCCGGGAGGCGGTGCTGGCCGCTCGGGCGGCTCACCGGTGTTCCGGAGACCACGACAGTGCCGGCCCGGCCATGGTAGCCGACGGGCAAATGCCGCCAGTTCGCCGGGAGCGCGGGCTGACCGGGCCGCAAGATCCGTCCAAGATTGGTCGCATGCTGCTCGCAGGAAGAGAAGTCGACGTAGTCGGCGACGGTGAACGGCAACCGCATCGTCGCGTCGGTGACGGGCACAAGTAACGGAGCCAGCACCTCGGCGTGCCGCTCGTCGGTGAGCCAGCAGGTCAACGCGGTCCGGATCGCGGTCCAGGTCGCCCGCCCGGCAGCCAGCAACGCGTCGAGGTTGCCACCGCGGAACAGTGCGACGTGCTCAGGCACGAGCGTCGCACTGGCTGCGGTGAGGTCGAGGATGGCGTCGCCCACCGCTACCCCGATGCGCGGCTGCGGGCGGGTCGCGTCGGTGAAGACGCCATAGGGCAGCGTATGCAGTCCGAAGGCATGGTCGGCGGCCACCCCAGTCCGGGAGGTCTCAGTCCAGCCGGTCACCTGGCGGGGCCCCGCCTCGACCAGCTCCACGGGTACGCCGGATCCTCGCAGGAGGTGCCACCCTCGCCCAGCTCCAGCGGCCGGAAGGTGTCCACCATGACCGCCAGCTCGTCGAAGAACTCCGTCCCGAGGCTGCGCTCGATCGCGCCCGGCTGCGGGCCGTGGGAGTGACCGCCGGGATGCAGGGAGATCGAGCCCTGCCCGATGCCGCTGCCTTTGCGCGCCTCGTAGCCGCCACCGCAGTAGAACATGACCTCGTCGGAGTCGACATTGGAGTGGTAGTAGGGCACCGGTACCGCCAGCGGGTGATAGTCCACCTTGCGCGGGACGAAGTTGCAGATCACGAACCCGGCGCTGGCGAAAACCTGGTGTACCGGCGGCGGTTGATGGATGCGCCCGGTGATCGGCTCGAAGTCGGCGATATTGAGCGCGTAGGGGTACAGGCACCCGTCCCA
>JAFAXZ010000352.1 GCA_019240665.1 Pseudonocardiales bacterium
GCACCTGGACACCGCCGATCGGATCGCCCCTACCAGAATCCGTAACGATCCGATCGCCCGGGAGCTGGTCGTCATCCTGGACCGTCGTGCCCGGCGTCGGGTGTGGGAGTTAGAGAGCTTGTGTAACCGCTTCGGCATCCGTGGCCAAGGTCAACACAGTGGAGACAACTAGCGTGATCTAGACCGGCAGTCTTTGCCGGGTGAATGCAGCAGAGCAGTCATCCACGACAGACCAGATCCCGCCCGGGGCAGCCTGTCGGTGGACCTCCCGAGCTGCGGTTATCCCCGATCCCTGCATCACTGTTGTTCCTCGTTGGGTGTGGTGTGTGAGGGATCAGTGGCTGCATCGTCTGGATGCTGGTGTCGCGGCTGTGGAGGGCGGGGAGCGCGCGTGGTGTGGTCGCGTGATCTCGTCCGCGCGTCACACCCTGAGTAGCGAGTCGTGGGGGCTGTGCGAGGACTGCGTGGCTGTGGGGTTTGCGTCGTGAGTCCTCGGGCGCTGGTGGATCGTGCCGCTCGCGTCGTGAGTCTCGCGGAGCGTGGGCGATCAGCGAAGCCTCCGGTGTGGGAGTCCGGTCCCGTTCCGTCCCTGTGGGGTTGGAGCCGGGTGGATGGTCGCGCTCATGCCATCGATCCGAACGCCGGGCATCCGGCGCTGGTGTATCTGGCGCGGTGTGGGCATCGGTTGCTGCGCCGGACCATTCTGTGCGAAGTCCCCGGGGGTCCGCGTTGCCCGAGTTGCGCTCGCGGGGCTGACCGGTGAGCGCCTCCGAGCCGTGGTCGGAGCGGCGCAAGAACCAGGTTACGGTCCCCGCCAGCTGCGACACCTGCGGGGGTGCCCGGGGTTTCACGAACCTCCTGGTGACCAAACTGCCGGATGGTCGGATTCAGTTCGATCCGCACGTCACGGGGGTGTGCACGGTCACGGTGGAGGAAGACGCCGCCCGGACGGTGATGAACGCCCTCGCGAGGTGGCTGGGATGAGCGCCTCGACCACGGTGACCGAACCCACCGAGCTTGGCCCGTGCCCATCCTGCGGTGGCACCAGCGGTGTGCGGCAAGTCACCGGCACCTCACCGAGCGTCCGAGCGTGGTCGTGCGCGGCGCGCCGGACGGACTGGGCGATCGCGGTCGTGAACCTGCGCCCGTTTTTGGATCACCTCACCGCGACGGTGGAACTTGCGGCGGCGCGGTCGGTGCTGCGGCAGGTGATCGCGCTAGCGGATGAGGCACCGGCGCTGTCGGACGATCAGGTGCGGGCCCGCCTAGTTGACCTCGCCAGAACGGTCTGGCCGGGGTGCCGCCGTGGCTGATGACGCTCGTTTCTCGCATGAGGCCTCGGCCGGCCAGTGGTTGAGGGATGCCTCCGAATCAGCCCTTGGGGGGCCAGCCGGTCTCAGCTTCGGCGTCGCGGTGGGCGGGCGGGCCCGGCGCTATGACCTTCATCAGCTTCTTAGCCCACTAGCGGAACTTGCCACGTCGAAACCCTAGCGATTGCCTTCTTCACTGGATCTTTGCGCGGACGGCACGTTAAATCGAATACTACGCCATGCCAGGGTTCTACTTCTGTCGGTGATGCCATAATTCCTTGCGGACAGGGCTCGCCGTCCCCGCGCTTAAGCTGCCGAAGCTCGTCGACTCTCGTCACTGTCAAGCCATACCCAGGATGCTGCTCAAGCATTACTTCAGGAGAAAGACCAAGCTCGCTAAGCACTGATCCCAGGCCGATAGACATACATGGTCCTGCATATCCCCACTTCATAGCTTCGTGTTCGGGATAGTCCGAAAAGAAATTTCCGCTAATCTTTGCCTTGACGCCAGCTGTGGCTCGCGCACGTCCGCCGATCTTGTCCCAATGAGCGCGACGGTAGACTAGGATATGGCAAAATATCGCGCACTGTCCACATCTCTGACGGATTATCAGGAAGTCGTCGCACGCCTAGGGCGGCTTGCCGGGTCCGACGGACCGCATGCACAGAGCGTTGTCAGCATCGTGTGGGACAATGTCAAATCCCACGCCTACCCCGCATTCGGCGACCGGCCGATCGGCACCATTCGGCCCAGCGAAATCCAAGCCTGGGTCAAAGGCTCCCCGCTGGCCCCGTCCGCCGTGCACGTCCTGCACGGCGTGGTCAGCGCCATCTTCCGCGCTGCGGTGCGCGACCGGATCATCCTCTCATCACCCGCGAGCAGACCAAGCTCCCCCGCAAGATCAAACGCCAAGTAGTGCCCCTCCCCGTCGAGGCGGTCACCGCACTCGCCAGCGTGGTGCCCCCGCGCTATCGGGCGCTGGTGGTGCTGGCCGCCGGCACCGGCCTACGGCAAGGCGAAGCATTCGGGCTCACAGCAGACCGAGTGAACTTCCTCAAACGCTGCCTAACCGTGGACCGTCAACTCCTCGTGCGCACCGTGCCCTTGCCCGATGTGGTGGCGGAGGCCCTCGCCGAGCACTTACGGGTGTTCGGTACCGGCCCGGAGGGGTTGCTGTTTGTCGATGACGACGGGCTGCCGCTGCTGCGAACACTGCGCGGACAAAAGCAGCTCAGTGACAGCGTTTTCGCTGGTCCGGAGCTTGGGGCGGACGAGCTGGCCTGTAAGCCGGATTCTGTGCACCGGGTGCCTTGCGGCGTCCCGGCCGGCGGTCATCCATCTCGGCCTGCCGTTGCCGGCAGGCTCCAGCGGCCTACCCGCAGGCATCGGGTGGGCCACCCTCAATCGCCTGCGCAGCGCGCCGTAGCAGCGCGCCTTTTGGCCTTGCTCCAGGTGGGGTTTACCGAGCCGTCCCGGTCACCCGGGACGCTGGTGGTCTCTTACACCACCGTTTCACCCTTACCCCGCTGACGCGGGGCGGTCTGTTTTCTGTGGCACT
>JAFAXZ010000078.1 GCA_019240665.1 Pseudonocardiales bacterium
GGGAAACAGAGAGCGCCCCGGCAGGTGAACGAGCTGGTGGTCGAGACCGAGTCCGTCTTCGACCGCCACGCGGCCACGGATTTGTCGGTGGCCCACGCCATTCTCGTGCCAGTACGACGGGCCCGCATCGGGGCCGGTCAGAAAGGAAGGCCGCCTGATGACGAGCGCGGCGATCTACGCCCGGGTGTCCTCGGCCCGGGGAGAAGAAAGACGAGACGATCGCGTCGCAGACCGCGGCGCTGCGCCCCCACGCCGAGCAGCTGGGGGTTGAGCTGGTCGAGGAGGGGGTGTTCGAAGACGAGGGGCACTCCGGAGCGAGGATGGTGCGCCCGGCTCTGGAACGGTTGCGGGACGTGGTCGCCGGGGTGGGGGTGGAGGTGCTGCTGTGCTACTCGCCCGACCGGCTGGCCCGCCAGTTCGCCTACCAGGCCCTGCTGATCGAGGAGTTCGCCCGCGCCGGGACCCGGGTGGAGTTCATCAAAGGCCCGCGTGGCGACGGTCCCGAAGACCAGCTGCTGGTGGGAGTTCCAGAGCATGTTCGCTGAGTACGAGAAGGCGCAGATCCTGGAACGGTACCGCCGTGGCAAAGCCCACCGCGCCCGCACCGGGTCGGTCAACGTGCTCTCGGGCGCCCCGTTCGGTTACCGGTATCTCCGCACGAACGACCACGCTGGGGCCTGCTACGAGATCGTCGAGGACGAGGCGGTCCTGGTCGCCGAACTGTTCCGCCGCTACGCCGACGATGGCGCCTGCATCGCTGAGCTGGCCCGCTGGCTCACTGACCAGGGCGTGGTGACCCGCACTGGCAAGTCCCGCTGGGACCGGTCGGTGATCTGGGGCATGCTGCGCAACTCCGCCTACGCCGGGCGGGCCGTGTTCGGCAAGACCATGGTGATCAACGAGTCGCCGGGGCTCAACCGCAGGGCACGCCTGGAAGGACGCAGCACACCCCGGGCGACCAAGACCGTCGACCGGCCCCGCGAGCAATGGGTCGAGATCGCCGTCCCGGCTATCGTCTCGGCCGAGACGTTCGAGCGAGTCGCGGCCCGGCTGACCGACAACAAGCGCTTCGCCACCCGCAACAGCAAAACCCCCTCTCTGCTCCAAGGCCTGGCCGCCTGCGGTACCTGCGGGTACGGCTACTACCGCACCTCGACCCGCACCACCAACAAGAAGATCTACTACTACCGGTGCCTAGGATCCGACGACTACCGCTACGAAAACGGCCGGGTCTGCGCCAACAAACCGGTCCGCGCCGACTACCTCGACACGGTGGTCTGGGACCACATCACCGGCTTGCTCACCGATCCGCGGCTGATCCGCGTTGAGATCGACAAACGTCTCCAGACAGCCTCCAGCTCCGATCCGGTCACCCGCCAGCGCGCACAACTTGAGCGTGCACTGACCAAGGCCACCACCGCGATCACCCGCATGATCGAGGCATTCGGAGAACAACTGATCACCATCGACGAGCTCCGCGCCCGCATGCCCGACCTGCGCGCCCGCGAGGCCAACCTTCGCAGCCAGATCGACGCCCTCGACAGCCAGCTCACCGACCAGCAGACCTACCTCACACTCGCCAACGACCTAGAGGGCTTTCTCACCCAGCTGCACGACAAAACCCAAGGCGCCAGCGTCGACGACCGCCAGCGCGTGCTACGGCTGCTCGTCAAAGACGTCCTCATCGGACCCGACAAGATCACCATCCGCCACCGCATCCCCATCAGGGAACGAACCACCACCAGCAAACAACCCGACAGCACCAACACGGAGGGCGATCAACACCCAAGTTGCCAAGTGCGTTGGAGGCGTGGCCTCCCCGCTGCTCATGAACGTGGCCCTCCACGGAATGGAACCAGCCGCCGGGATTCGACACCGACGATGCGGTGACAACACTGCGGAAACGGAACGCGGATCCCCAGCTCTGGTGAGATACGCCGATTTATGCCGAACTCGGCATAAGTCCGCTTATGTGGACCGTCGGATTATGCCGACCTGGCTACCAAAGACGCAGGTGGACGGTCTGGGCTGGCAGTGCTTGTCGGCATAACCATTGTCATGATCTGAGGACTTCTCGCATCTGGGTGGGTGTCGGACTCCAGATGGGAGAAGATCATGGATCACGTTCGTGGTGTGGTGCAGGGGGCGTTGGCGCGGCACGAGGTGGCGTTGCGCACGGAACTGGCCCGGGCCGGCTATGCCGAGTCGTCGGTGCGAGACGTGGTGCGCGCGATGGCCCGGCTGAGCATGTGGCTGGAGCGGACCGACCGGACCGCGGCCGAGTTGACGCCGCCGGTGCTGGAGGAGTTTTTGGCGTGGCGGCGGGAGCGCTGCACCAGCGAGGTGGTGGCGCGTCGAGGGTTGAGGCCGCTGCTGCGTTTCCTGCGTGATGTTCGAGCCGTCCCTGACCCCGGCGAGGTGGATGGTTCCGGCCCGCTGGAGGTCCTGTTGGCTCGGTATCGGGCGTGGTTGGTGGGCGAACGTTGCCTGGCCGCGGAGTCGGTGCGCTGCTACTGCAGCCAGGCGAAGAAGTTCCTGGCGTGGCTGCCCGAGCCGCTGCCGGTGTCGCTGTCGCGATTGGACGCTGGGATGGTCACTGCGTTCGTCATCGCCCAGAGCAGGGTGGCGGGCAGCGTGGGGTCTACCAAGGCGTTGGTGACCGCGTTGCGGTCGCTGCTGCGGTTCCTGCACGTGGACGGGATGATCTCCGGTCCGCTGGTGGGCGCGGTCCCGGCGGTGGCCGGCTGGCGGCTGGCTGGGCTGCCCCGTGGCCTGGAGCGCTCCCAGGTCGAGGCTGTGCTGGCCGGCCCGGATGTTTCCACCGCGGTGGGGTTGCGTGACCGGGCGGTGCTGATGTTGCTGGCCCGGCTCGGGCTGCGTGGTGGGGAAGCTGCCGCGCTGCGGCTCGCTGATGTGGACTGGCGTCGGGGTGAGATCCTGGTGCGGGGCAAGGCAGCCCGGGTCGAGCGGCTCCCGCTGCCAGTCGAGGTGGGCGAGGCGCTGGCTGCCTATCTGACCGGCGGCCGACCACCATGCTCGTGCGCCGCGCTGTTTGTCACCGCTCGCGCGCCATATCACGCGCTGTCGGGCACGGCGGTGCGGGCGATCATGGGGCGGGCGTGTCGGAACGCGCGGCAGCCTCGGGTAGGCGCGCACCGGCTGCGCCACTCGCTGGCCACCGAGGTCCTGCGCGCCGGCGCCGGACTACCCGAGGTCGGGCAGTTGCTCCGGCACCGCAACCAGCTGTCCACCACGATCTACGCCAAGGTCGATCAAACCGCCCTGCGCGCCTTGGCGCGCCCCTGGCCGCTTTCCGCGTCGCGGGGTGGTGCGTCATGAGCACACCGCCAACACCGACTGCGCAGACGACGTTGAGGCAGCGCGCTGAGGAGTATCTGGCGATGCGCCGGGCGCTGGGGTTCAAGCTCACCACCTGGGGGCCGAAGCTGATGAGCTTCATCGGCTATCTCGAATCGCTCGGGCACACCGTCATCACCACCGACGACGCCGTGGCCTGGGCGACATCAACACCTCGACACAGCGGCGACCCGGTGCACTGGGCTCGCCGGCTGGATGTGGTGCGGATCTTCGCCCGACACCTGAAAACCCTGGACCCGGTGACGGAGATCCCCCCCGAGGACGTGGTGTCGCGCCGTTACCGGCGGATCACGCCCTACCTGTATTCACCCAGCGAGATCGTCGCGCTGCTGTTGGCAGCCAGCCGGCTGTTCCCGCTGCTGCGCGCGGCGACCTGGCAGACCGCCCTGGGGTTGCTGGCGGTGACGGGCATGCGGGTGAGCGAAGTATGCCGGCTCGACCGCCCGGATGTCGACCTGCGCCACGGTGTGCTCACGGTGCGGAACTCGAAGTTCGGCAAGTCGCGCGACGTCCCGATCCACCCCTCCACCACGGCCGTGCTGGCCGGCTACGCCCACGTGCGCGACCGGCTCGCCCCGAAACCGGCGGGTCCGGCGTTCTTCGTGTCCACCCGGGGCACCCGCCTGGACGCGGCGAACATGTCGCACACCTTCAACCAGCTGCTCACCGCCGCCCGCATCGCTCCGGTCCCGGGCCGTCGCCGCCAACGCATCCACGACCTGAGACACACCTTCTCGGTGGCCACCTTGCTGGACTGGTACCGAGCCGGCGTCGATGTCCAGGCCCGGATACCGCTGCTGGCCACCTACCTCGGCCATGTCGACCCGAAGTCGTCGTACTGGTACCTCACCGGATCACCCGAGCTGCTGGAGTTGGCCGCCGCCCGGCTCGAGCACACCTTCACCACCACCAGCACCACCGTCGATCACGAGGTCCGGCCATGACCGCGCGCTCCCGGATCTCTCAGACCAGCGACCTGGCGCCATTGCTGCAGTCGTTCTTCACCGACAAGCTGATGCGCCAACGCCAAGCCAGCCCCAACACCATCGCCGCCTACCGCGACGCGTTCACCCTCCTGCTCGGCTTCGCCAGTACCCGCGCCCATCGCCAGCCCGCCCAGCTAGGCCTGGCCGATCTGGACGCCCCCACAGTCGGGGCGTTCCTGCAGCACCTGCAGACCGAGCGGGGCAACACCGCCGCGACCCGCAACGCCCGACTCGCCGCGATCCACTCCTTCTTCCGCCACGCCCTACCACGCGCCCCCGAGCACGCCGCGCTCATCCAACGCGTGCTGGCCATCCCACCCCAACGCCACGACCGCGCGATCGTCGACTACCTGACCCGCGCCGAAACCGACGCCCTGATCGCCGCCCCCGACCTGTCAACCTGGACCGGGCGGCGCGACCACACCCTGCTGCTGGTCGCCATCCACACCGGACTACGCGTCAGCGAGCTGGCCAACCTCCGCGTCAGCGACGCCCACCTGGCTACCGGGGCACACCTGCGCTGCCACGGTAAAGGCCGCAAGGACCGCGCCACCCCGCTGACCAGCCCCACCGCCAAAGCACTGCGGACCTGGCTGGCCGAACACGCCGGCGAACCCGACGACCCGCTGTTCCCCACCCGCCGGGGCACACCACTATCCCGCGATGCCATCGCACGCCTCGTCGCCAAACACGCCACCACCGCCGTGGCCACCTGCCCCTCCCTGACCAGCAAGAACGTCACCCCACACACCCTGCGCCACTCCTGCGCCATGGCCCTACTTCGCGCTGGAGTCGACATCTCGGTCATCGCGCTCTGGCTCGGTCACGAAAGCACCGACACTGCCCAGCTCTACCTCCACGCCGACATGGCCATCAAAGAACGCGCCCTAGCCCGCACCCACACCAGCGGCGGAAAGCTACGCCGCTACACGGCCCCGGACACTCTGCTGACCTTCCTCCACACCCTCTAACCCACCCCCGGATTATGCCGACAAGCACTGCCAGCCCAGACCGTCCACCTGCGTCTTTGGTAGCCAGGTCGGCATAATCCGACGGTCCACATAAGCCGATGGTCGGCGGGAACGGCTGGCCCCGGTGGTGGCCTCGGATGCCGAGCTGGTGCAGCTGATCCGCGACCTCGCGGCCCGCAGCGGGGTCGAGGAACGCCGGTTCGACCGGGCGAGCCCGATCGTGAACTTCCAGTTGCCCGGGGGCGCGCGGGCCTCGGCGGTGATGGCCGTCACCGCGCGCCCGTCGGTGTCGATCCGCCGGCATCGCTTCACCCGCGTCACGCTGGCCGAGTTGCGGCGCCACGGCACGATCGAAGAGGTCTTGGAGTCTTTTCTGCAGGCGATGGTCCGTGCCCGCCGCAACGTGTTGATCACTGGGGGCGCCGCGGTAGGCAAGACCACGATGCTGCGG
>JAFAXZ010000350.1 GCA_019240665.1 Pseudonocardiales bacterium
CGCAGACGGCTTCAACTATGGTGAAATTCTCAGATTCCGCTAGCAGGTCGAAAGTCTTGAAGACGTCGTCGAGCTGGTCAGTACCCACGCTGCTACCATAGGCGCGAACCGCCGTGGCGACCAGTTCCGGTTCCTCTTCCTCACTCCACTTGTGGACCAGATTGCGCACGGCCATGCGCAACTCTGGTGTGGCGTTCGCAGTATCCAAGGCGACCGCTGCCGCCTCCCTTCTACGGCTGTCTTTACTCCGTGCCCACGGCACCAGTACGGAGCGGCACAGAAAGTCAAAAGCGAGACTGGCCAGCGCGCCAACCGCGATTCCCGAGCGGATTCGCACCTCCTCGCTCGGATGGCCGCCCAGTTCCTGCAACCACGTAATGAGTGCAGGCTGAGTATCGTCGTATTCCTGCCAGATGTGCCGTAGCACGAGGCTTGGATAGGCCGCTTCGACAAATTCGACCACATCAGCCGGAGTTGGTCCATGCTGGGTCTGAACCGTGGTTTTAGTCAACCGGGCGCGCAATTTGGTTAGCCGTGCGCTGCGGCTAGAGGCAAAGTGATCGACAGGTTGGCCCGGCAGGGATGTCGCCGCGCCACGAGGTACCGTACTCAGCTTGCGATATAGCGACCTGGCGGCTTCTGCGATCGTTTCGTTGGGTAGCTCATTGAACACCGACAGCGCGGCTACAAAGCTGCGAGAGTACAGGTCCGGTAGCCCTTGGAACCAGTCGCCCAAGTCCCGACCAGCTTGCCGAGACAGCTTTGCGTGTACAGTCTCCACAAGGGACTCCGGGTGCTCAACCTCTTCGGCTAGGAAACGCGCGAGACGCGCCGCCTTCCGCGGGGATGAATCATGGGCGAGTGCATCGGTGACTAAAGTGACCACGTCCGGACGCGCCAGAATCGTTTCGGCTAGCCCTGGGCTGGCCTCCAACCGCCACCGTAGGTGTTTCTCGATCATAGCCTCGAGCCGAGGTCGGCTGCGGATTTCCGTGAGGTAATCACCCATCCCGTCGTCAGCGAAATGAATTTCATCGGCCACCACGATCACCAGTTTTGCATCGAGCTGTCCCAGTTCCGCGCCTAGACGTTTTAGGTCGTGTCGGTTGATTTCGTCGGCTTGGGCCTGGGATAGTCCGACCAGCAGGTATCCCGCGCCCTTTGAGATCCAGTTTTTTGTTAGCCGCTGCAAGCCAACGCTAGGATCGAGACCAAACATGGAGCTGGCGGCGACCGAGTCCAACAAACAGAATCCGATGACGCGCTTCCCAAGCCAGGTCGGCACCCGCACGATGACGACAGGACGCTGCTTGGTGAAAGTGATCAGGTCTTCAAAGTCGTCTGGTGCAACGAAGGTCGCCCGTATCTCCTCCTTTGTCTGGGCATCGAACTCGTAGTGACCGCTGGACCCATCCTGTATCGAGGCGAGGTTGTAGTAGATATTTTTCTCGCCGGTCACGATGTCACCGTCGAGTTCAGTCTCCGCTCGAAAGTCAATCTTCGTTGCGAAGCTGCCAACGCCGAGGCTCTTTCGCCCCCGTCGACGCCGGTTGTGGTTGGCTGCCGTAGTTCCAGGATTGGCCACGGCGGCAACGATTCCCTTGCGTACCGAGGCTTCATCGACGTGATGCTCTTCCTCTGTCGACGTGTTCTCGTCCTGATTATCCTCGTGTGTTGCAGATGCTGGCTTCTGCTCCGGTTCCTGTGTGTTAACGGGCTCTGTCATCGGTTTTCCTTCTCACGGCTATGCCCGTACACGTTCTTTGTTCCAGTGACGACGTCACCCCGGTGCTTGACGGGCGCTCGGTAAACGATGGTGGTGCCTCCGGACGCAGGCGCGGAGGTGTCCGGCCCCGGTTGGAGCCGTGCCGTGCCGTCAGTCAGCTGAGCCTCTGGACGCGCCGGTTCCGATGTCCCCGCCCGGCGGTCGACTGGATCCATCAGTTCGGCCAGCACCAATGAGTCGCAACCGGGCACTGCGATCCAAGCGTCGCGCTCGAAATCTTTTGCATCGTTCCGGACGACCACGTGAACATAGTCGTCTGGTCGTAGTCCGCGAAATCGTTGCCGGACCACGTCCTGGTAGAGCCGGTCGTCTAGGATCACCACCAGTGGGCAGCATGAGGCGAAGATCAATGCTTTCCGAGTTTGATCGGCGTTGACCAACCGGGCAGCCACGACTGGCGCCTCGCCGGCCAACCCATAGGAAGCGATTTCGGACATGCCATCGACAAGCGCTACCCGTAGTCGGATTTGATTGTCATTGGCCAGGGTCCTATTGACCCTAACGAGTTCCGTGTGTAGTTCGCGTAGATAATCGATAGTCAGCCTCAACACGTCCGTTTCCGGTGGCCAGCGCGTCAGCTCGCCGTCACCGGACGGTTGGATGAGCGCTCGCCTTCGAACTAAATACGCATTCCGGGCAGCCCGCTCCTGCACCTCAGCCAACCGGTTCTGGAGGTCCCGCTGTTCATCGCTGGCGAGTCTGCTGTAACCCTCGACGTCACACGCTGTTAGCAAGCTGCGCACCGGCCCGGGGTCGACCTGACTGATCAACTTGTTCTCCTGAGTATCCTGGATTGGGCGAGGAGCCGAGCGATCGGCGTTCGCTGGTCGGATCGGGGTGCGGGGTGCGGGGTAGCATGCACCCAACGCCCATGAACGGACTACTTATCCGTCATATGACGGGTTTCGTTACGGCGCTAAGTGCGCAGCGACGCGGAGAGCGTTGATGTCGCGGATGATCGGGCGGCGACCGCTCGTGTTGATCAATCCGTCCTTGCGCAACTCACGCAGTGCCCGTTGAGCCGTCACTTCGGCGACACCAACCAGCGTGCCCAGCTCCAGCTGGGTGAGGTTAATAGCGACGAGAACCTGACTCGCCGGGATTTGCTGGTGGCCGTAGTCCTCAGCCAGTTCCACCAGCGCCCGTGCCAGCCTCACCCGAGGAGTGCACCCAGAGTAGTCGATGCGCCTTCGGGTGGCACTGCGTAGCTTGCGGCCGATCGCAGTGTTGAGCGTCATCGCCGCCTCCGGATAGCGTGACAGTAGGCTGACGAAGTCGCTTTGAGTGAGCACAGCGGCTACAACTGGATCACGGCCACACGCCTTAACTGTGGCTGACCGGCTACCGCCGTCCATCGCGGCAAGTTCACCCACCATGTCCCCGCCTACCCGGACAGCTAACAGCGCGTGACCACCCTGGTCCAGTCGGGCGGTCACTTTGACGCACGCCGACAGCAGCAAGAATACGCTCGTTTCGGCTAAGTTCTCATCAATCAGTGTTTCGTTATTACTGAACTGAATAATCCGACCTTTAGTAAGAAATTCACGCAAAGTCCGCGTTGTGAGTTGAGATAGGAAACTGTTGACAGGCCAGCCCCTCCGATATTTGGCAACAATCTCCTGCGTGTCGACAGATTGAGCATCGCCCACGGTAGCTTCTCCCGCTGCTACTCATGATCTTGACGCCAAGATCATCTCTTGTGGATCTTAGCCTGGATCCACCGAAGAATGTTGAGTGTTGATCGTGTCGTGACAGGGAAGTGCCCTCTGAGCTGGGATGATGGAAGTTCCTAACGATGCCAGTATCCATACTGAGAGGGCACCTCGTAGATGCAATTGTTGCATAGTGCGTCCCGGACGCACGCGAGCTTTGATGATCCGAATCTGGTGTCGTGCGCGGGTCTGGTCCCGGTGATGCGCCTGGCCCAGGCCTGCGGGCTGATAGGGCTGCTGGCGCGGTGGGTGCGGATCAGCACGTCGGTGGGCACCAACCCAGCGGACAAGATCACCTCGATTATCGCGTGGATCATCACCGGCGCGGACTCTGATTGATGATCTGGACGTGGTGCGCCACGGCGGGATGCCCACCCTGTTCGGCGGGGTATCCGTGCCCTCCACGCTGGGCTCGTTTCTGCGGGAGTTCACCTTCGGCCATGTGCGGCAGTTGGGTGCGGTGGCCCGGCGGTTTGTGGTGGCGCTGGCCGGGGCCACCCCGCTGCTGGGCGGCGCCGAGGCGGTGACTTATGTCGACGTGGACTCACTGCTGCGCCGGGTCTACGGCAAGGCCAAACAGGGTGCGGGATTTGGGCATACCAAGGTCGGCGGCTATCCGGTGCTGCTGCGCGGGCTGTCCCCGCTGATCGCGACGCTGTCCACCCCCATCGCAGCGCCGGTGATTGCCGCCGCGAGGCTGCGCGGCGGGTCGGCTGGCTCGGCCCGTGAGGCGGCGTCGCTGGTCTGCGAGGCGCTGGCGGTGGCACGCGAGGTGGGGGCGACGGGGTTGATCCTGTTGCGCGCCGACTCCGCCTACTACAGCGGCAAGGTCATCGCCGCGGCGCGGCGGGCCGGAGCCCGCGTCTCGATCACCGTGGCGAGCAACCCCCGTGTGCGAGACGCGATCGCCACCCTCAGCGAGAAAGCCTGGACCTCGATCCGCTACCCCGACGCGGTCTGGGACGACGAGGGTCAGTGCTGGATCTCCGATGCTCAGGTCACCGAGACCACCTACACCGCTTTCGCCGGCACGAAATACCAGCTCACCGCCCGGCTGGTGGTCCGCCGAGTCAAGCGTGAGAACCCGGTCGGCCAAGGTGAGCTGCTGCCCGGCTACCGCTACCACGCCTTTCTCACCGACACCACCTTGTCCACCGTGGACGCGGATCTGACTCACCGGGCGCACGCCGTGATCGAAGGGGCCTTCGCCGACCTGATCGAGGGCCCCCTGGCCCACCCCCCTCATGGCACTTTGGGGCCAACGGTGCCTGGCTGCTCTGCGCGACCATCGCGCACAACCTGCTACGCGCCGCCGGCACTCTGACCAGCCGAACCTATGGCAAAGCCCGCGCCGCCCCCCTGCGCCGCCAGATCATCAACCTTCCCACCCACCTGGCCCACCGCGCCCACGGCATCGATTTGCACCTGCCGACCCACTGCCCCTGGGCCACCCGCTGGCAACGACTGTTCCAGGCCACCTGCCGACCCGCCCCGCCACCCCCACCTGACCCCGCCACCCCGCGATCAGCAGCGACACCCGGCGGCCCCGCGGCCACACCCCCACCCCGCCCGTCCCCGACACCGCCCCAGGACACGCCGAACCAAGACCAGCGAATCATTCACGCCCCGACCAGCAGCAAGATCACCCAACATGACAATCCACTCAAAAACGATCACTCAAATCGAATCGGTGGATCGAGGCTGAGAGGTCTTCCTCCGTAAGCTATGGGGCTCTCATATATTTGTTTCGTCGCAGGCAGCTACCCCGTTTACAAATCCTATCGCTCGCGCGAGCTGGGCTGTGACGGCGGCGAGCTGCTCGTGGGTGCGCCGCGCGTCGAAGGCTTTCGCGGCCAACGCGGCGGCTCGTCCCTCGGCGACCCGCAGGTCGGCGTCGGTGAGGCGCCGGGTGAGGGCCCCGGCCAGCGCTCCGGCGTCATCGACCGGCACCCGGGCACCCCCACCGGCGGTGATGGCCTCCGCGAGGCCGGGGATGTCGGAGACCACTACGGAGCAACCGCTGGCCAGCGCCTCGAGCAGGGTCAGCGACAGGCCTTCCCAGCGTGACGGCAGGACTACCACATCAGCCGCCGCGTACCAGGGCCGGGGATCGGCGACCGCTGCGACGAACCGCACGCCAGGCGGGGCGCAGCCACGCAATGTGGGCCGCAGGTCGCCGTCGCCGATGATGCACAACTGCGCTGCGGGGCAGTGCCGTCGCACCTGGGTCCACGCCATGAGCAGCACGTCCTGTCCCTTCTGCCGGGTGACCCGGCCGAGGCACACGGCCAGTGGTGCCTCCTGGTCGATTCCCAGCCGGTCCCGGGCGGTGGCGCGGGTCTGCTCGGCGGCCGGTGTGAAGCTCGCGAGATCGACGCCGTTGCGGATGACGACGTGGCGGGCGCCCACTCGCCACTGTCGGGCATGGGCGGCCTCGCCCTCGCCGACGCACACCAGCAGGTCGGTCCACCGCGCCGCGAGGCGTTCCCAGGCCAGCGCGCCGCGCGCGGTTGCGCCCCGAACCGCCAGCCAGGACCAGCCGTGCGGTTGGAACAGCGTGGGGCGCTCGCCGCGCACCGCGAGCCGCCCAGCCAACCCCGCCTTCGCCGAGTGCAGGTGCACCACGTCGGGCTGGACCGCCCTGATCAGCCGGCGCAGCCGCTGCGTCTCGGGCACGGTGTGCACGCCAGGTGACCGCGTCGCGGGCCAGGACAACCGCGGTACCCCGTGTGCGCCCAACTCGGTGGCGAGGTGCCCGCCGGAGGGGCAGGCGACCACGACCTGCCAGCCTCGGGCGAGCTGGTCGGCGGCCACCGTCGCGACGTAACGGGCCACCCCGGCGTCGGTGGGCTGGACCGCGTGCAGCACGCTCAGGGGGCTCACCAACGCAGCTGGTGTCGATACCACTTGGCGAGCAGTCGCAGCGACCCGTCACGGTCCCCGATGTAGGTGCGCGGCAGGGCGTGCAGACCGGTTAGCTGGGACCGCCAGATCGCGCATCCGTAGTGGTAGCCGGCAGCGCGCACCGCGTTGACGGCTAGCTCGTTCACCTGCCCGTACGGGTAGCAGAAGCCTGTGACCTCCTGGCCGGACACCTCCTGCAGAATGGCCCGGCTCCCCGAGACCTCAGCGGTACGCTCTCCGTTGCCGGTCGAGGTCAGCGACACGTGCCGCCGACCGTGCGAGCCGATCTCCATGCCGCGCTCCGCCGCGTGGCGGATCTCCTCGGCCGTCATGAGGGCTTTGCGGGGACCCGCCTCGTCCCAGATGTTGGCGCCGCCGAGTAGGTCGGCGAGCACGAATACGGTCGCGGTGAAGCCGAATCGCGCCAGCGCGGGCAGGACGTACTCGCAGAAATCAGCGTAGCCGTCGTCGAAGGTGAGCCCGACCAGACCCCGGTCAGCGCCGTCGCGCCGGGCCGCCAGCAGCTCGCACACTGAGGTGCCCCGGAGGCCCCGCCGGTGCAGCCAGCGCAGCTGCTGCTCGAACCGGGCGGGGCGCACAGTCACGAGATAGGGGTCCTGGTCATACGGCGCCACCGAGTGGTACATCAACACCGGAGGTTCACTCATGGGGGGAACCCGACCCGGGTGCGGCGCAGCGCCTCTCTTGCCACGGTGACAGCCTCCAGCCGGCTGTGCACGCTCAGCTTCGCGAAGATCTTGTTGGTGTGGGTACGGACCGTGTTCACTGACATCCCGAGCTCGTCGGCGATCTCCGCCGGGCGGTGGCCCTGCGCCAGGCACATCAGCACGTCGCGCTCCCGGCCGGTCAGGACGTCCAGCGGTCCTTCGCGGTGCTGTGCCCGCCCAACGTCGGCCCGCAGCCCCTGTAGGACACGGCCCAGCTGCTCCGGGGGAAAGTAGGCCTGCCCCTGACCGGCGCACCGCAGTGCGTGGGTGAGTGCGTCGATCGAGGACTCCTTCGATACCCATCCGTCGGCTCCCGCCCGCGCAGCGTCCAGCGCCTGCTCAGGGTCACGGCTTGCGGTGAGGACCACGACGCGTGCGGGCGGCCATGCCGTGCGGAACAGCGTCAGCAGCGTGGCCGCATCGTGGGCCTGCGCGACCTCAACGGTGATCACATCTGGGCGCAGCAGGGTGGCGAGCACATCGGGGCGGGGATCCCGCGTCATGCAGTGCCCGACAACGACGATGTCGGATGTGGTGGACAGCGTGGCCGCGAGTGCCTCGCTCAGCATCTGCTGGTCGTCGACCAGCATTACTCGGACCGGAATTCCGCTACGAACCGTGCTTAGCCGCATCACCCCACTCACGACTATCCCGTTCTCGTGCGGCCCTCCGGGCCGTGCTGGTCGTGATCGACGAGGTCATAGCGCACAGCGAAGGTGGCAGCCTCGAGTCGGGAGTGCACTCCGAGTTTGGTCAGCAGAGCTTGGACGTGACTTCGCACGGTGGTCGTCGAGACGCCGAGTCGGAGTGTCATCGCCGGGGTATCGAGTCCCTCGACGAGCAAGGCGAGGCATTCTCGCTCGCGGGCCGTCAGGTGAGCAGCGAGCCGGTGTGCTTCGGAGACGTCGGATCGCACGCTGGCCGCCCGGGGCGCATCCAGCACGATCGCACCGTCGATGACCCGCTCTAGTGCTTGGACCAGCTTGCGGACGCCCCACGTCTTGGGCACGTAGCCGGCGGCTCCCAACTGGACGGCCTGGCGCATCGCGTCGTTATCACCGTCTGCCGCGAGGATGAGTATCCGGGTCACTGGGCTTACCGCAATAATGTGACTGATTGCGGTAATTCCGTCGCCATCGGAGAAGCGCCGACCCAGTAGGCAGATATCGGGCCGGTGATGACGGACCGCCTCAATAGTCCCGGTGAGGTTTCGAGCGACTGTGGGTACTCGGAATCCCTGCCCGACCAGCACTGAGACCAGCGATTCCGCGAACACCGCATGGTCGTCGCCGAGCACGATGCTGGTCATGTCGGATCGACCGTCCCCAGAGTATGTCGTCACAGAAAAATCGCGATAAAAGATTTACTGCCTTCAGCATACAACGCAACAGGGAAAATTGATTACCGAGATCGCCAAACATGGCACGTAATATCCTCTTCAAGGACTACCAACCTCCCTCGCCGCGTCCGCAAGCCCCTGCCAACCCTGGGCGGTCGAGGACGAGGCCGGTCGGTATCGTGGGTGCTACGACTCCCGGGCGCCGGTCGCGTCCCGGGCAGGGGTCTGTTCTGCGTCGACCACGTCTGCGCCCGAAAGGTTTCCCACGGTGCCTGTAGCGACCGCGCTACCGACCACATCCGCTCACCTGTCCGGCCTGCTCGAAGCAGTGCTCCCCGAACCCTCGCTGCGCGAGTTGGTCAGCCGGGCCGGGTCCCCCGAGCTGCAGCTGCACGGGCCGCCGGCGACCCGCCCGCTGGTGGTGGCTGCGCTGGCCCGCGCAGGGCATCCGGTGCTGGCTATCACCGCCACTGATCGGGAAGCCGGTGAGCTGACCGCCGAGCTGGTCGACGTGCTGGGCGCCGAGGTGGTCGCTGAGCTGCCCTCCTGGGAGACGCTGCCGCACGAGCGGCTGTCCCCCCGGGCCGACACTGTGGGGCGGCGGCTGGCGGTGCTACGCCGGTTGGCCCATCCCGAAGAGGGCCCTGCCGACTCCACCGGGCCGCTGCAGGTGGTGGTCACCGGCGTGCGGTCGCTGATCCAGCCGATACTCGCCGGCCTGGGCGAGATCGCCCCGGTGCGGCTGCGGGTCGGGCAGGTGCACGACTTCGATGGCGTGCTGGCTCAGCTGGCGAATCTGGCCTACACCCGGGTCGACATGGTTGATCGGCGCGGCGAGTTCGCGGTCCGCGGCGGCATCGTCGACGTCTTTCCGCCCACCGCCGACCATCCACTACGGGTGGAGTTCTGGGGCGATGAGGTCTCCGAGATCCGCTCGTTCGCGGTCGCCGACCAGCGCACCCTGGCACCCGCTGACGAGCTGCATGCACCACCGTGCCGGGAGCTCCTCCTCACCGATGGGGTGCGGGCCACCGCGGCGCAGCTCGTCGGGCAGACCCCGGCCGGACCGGTCGCGCAGCTGCTGGAGAAGGTCGCCTCCGGCGTCCCGGCTGAGGGCATGGAGTCGCTCATCCCGGTGCTCGCCCGAGGGGAGGACGGCGCTGCGCAGCTCCAGCTGCTCACCGACGTGATGCCGGCGGGCACTCACGTCCTGCTCGCCGATCCGGAACGGATCCGGAGCCGGGCTACCGACCTGGTCCGCACCGGCGAGGAGTTCCTAGAGGCGTCCTGGATGGTCGCCGCGGGTGGCGGTGCCGCCCCGGTCGACATCGCGGTGCTGGACCTGTCCGCCTCCGCCTACCGCAGCCTGGGCGAGGTCGCTGAGCACGCCCGGAGTACCGGGTTGGCGTGGTGGACGCTGAGCCCGCTGACGAGCGACGCCCACGGCCCGCTGCGGCTGCAGATCATTCCCGCGCATTCCTACCACGGCGACGTGGCGCGCGCCTTCGCTGAACTGCGGGTACATACCGCCACCGGCAGCGCGGCGGTGCTGGTGGTGCCCGGCACCGGCACCGCGCAGCGCGCCTGCGAGCAGTTGCGCGACGCCGAGGTGCCGGTGGTGCACGCTGCGGAGGGGCTGCTCCAGCCACCCGCCGCGGGCACCGTCACGGTGGTTCGCGGCACCCTGGAGGACGGCTTCGGAGTCCCCGCGCTGGGGCTGGCGGTGCTCACCGAGACGGACATCACGGGAGCCCGCGGTGGCACCGGCAGCCGGGAGCTGTCGAAGATGCCGGTCCGCCGCCGCAACGCGGTGGATCCGCTGGCGCTGCGCAGCGGCGATCACGTGGTGCACGAGCAGCACGGCATCGGCCGGTTCCTGAAGATGGTGGAGCGCACCGCGGGGGGTGCTGCCGGGTCCTCCACCCGGGAGTACCTGCTAGTGGAGTACGCGCCCAGCAAACGAGGCCAGCCAGCAGACCGGCTGTACATCCCCACCGACCAGCTGGACCAGGTGACCCGCTACGTCGGGGGCGAGCTGCCGACGCTGAATAAGTTGGGCGGGTCGGACTGGGCCAAGACCAAGGGCCGGGCCCGCAAGGCGGTCAAGGAGATCGCCGCTGAGCTGGTGCAGCTGTATGCGGCTCGGCAGTCCTCTCCGGGGCACGCATTCGGACCGGACACCCCGTGGCAGGCCGAGCTGGAGGACGCCTTCGCCTACACTGAGACACCCGACCAGCTTGCCGCGATCGACGAGGTCAAGGCGGACATGCACCGTGGTGTCCCGATGGATCGGGTGGTCTGCGGCGACGTCGGCTACGGCAAGACCGAGATCGCCGTGCGGGCCGCCTTCAAGGCCGTGCAGGACGGCAAGCAGGTGGCTGTGCTGGTGCCCACCACCCTGCTCGCCCAGCAGCACCTGCAGACCTTCTCCGACCGGATGCACTCGTATCCGGTGACCGTGCGCGGATTGTCCCGGTTCACGCACCCTGGCGACGCGTCGGAGGTGTTGCGCGGGCTCGCCGAGGGCTCGGTGGACATCGTGATCGGCACCCACCGGCTGTTGCAGCCGGGGGTGCGCTGGAAGGATCTCGGCCTGGTGGTGGTCGACGAGGAGCAGCGCTTCGGCGTCGAGCACAAGGAACACATCAAGGCCCTGCGAACGGCCGTCGACGTGCTCACCATGTCCGCCACCCCGATCCCGCGGACCCTGGAGATGAGCCTGGCCGGCATCCGCGAGATGTCGACCATCCTCACCCCTCCCGAGGAGCGCCACCCGGTGCTGACCTACGTCGGGGCCTACGACGACAAGCAGGTCGGTGCCGCGATCCGCCGCGAGCTGCTGCGCGACGGGCAGGTCTTCTACGTGCACAACCGGGTGTTCTCGATCGAGAAGGCCGCTCGACGGATCCGCGAGCTGGTACCCGAGGCCCGGGTGGCGGTGGCGCACGGGCAGATGAACGAGGACCAGCTCGAACGCACCGTCGCTGGGTTCTGGGAGCGCGAGTACGACGTGCTGGTATGCACCACGATCGTCGAGACCGGGCTGGACATCTCCAACGCCAACACGCTGATCGTGGAGCGTGGTGACCTGCTCGGGCTCGCCCAGCTGCATCAGCTGCGTGGGCGGGTCGGGCGCGGCCGGGAGCGTGGTTACGCCTATTTCCTCTACCCGCCCGAGATGCCGCTGACCGAGACGGCGCACGACCGGCTGTCCACCATCGCGCAGCATGCCGAACTGGGCGCGGGCATGGCCGTCGCCATGAAGGACCTGGAGATCCGCGGCGCGGGCAACATCCTGGGCGGTGAGCAGTCCGGGCATATCGCCGGGGTCGGTTTCGACCTCTACATCCGGCTGGTCGGTGAGGCCGTCGAGGCGTTCCGCCGGGCGGCCGGCGCCGGCGGCTCCGATGGCGCGCCCGAGCTCGCGCCGGTGCGGGTTGAGTTGCCGGTGGACGCGCACCTGCCGCACGACTACGTCCCTGGTGAGCGGCTCCGGCTGGAGGCCTACCGCAAGATCGCCGAGGCGGTGGACGCTGAGGCGCTGGCCGCCATCACCGATGAGTTGCGCGATCGCTACGGCGCCCTGCCGCCTCCGGTGGTGACCCTGCTGGACGTCGCGCGCTTCCGCCAGGTGTGCCGGGCGCACGGGGTGGCGGAGGTGACGTTGCAGGGCTCCAAGCTGCGATTCACCCCGGTGACGCTCCGGGACTCTCAGGTGGTGCGCCTGAACCGGCTCTACCCCCAGGCGGGGTATCGGGCCGCTGGCCAGACCTTGTCCGTGTTGCGGCCGAGCGAAGGCTCCGGAGGCATCGGTGCCCCGCCGCTGCGCGACCGGGAGCTACTTGACTGGTGCACCAACTTGGTGACCGCGGTGCTCGACAGCGTGAGAGGGTAGCGCCCGTGCGAAGTGTCCGGGGTGCCGCCGCCGGGATCGCTGCCGTGGGGCTGCTGATCGGTGGTTGCGGCTTTGGCTCTAGCCAGCTTGGCGCCGCCGCGTTCGTCGACGGTACCGAGATCCCGCTGGAGCAGGTGCACGGCCAGCTCATGACGGTGCTGGCCAAGGAGGGCCCACAGGTCCGCGCCCAGCTGGAGGCGGCCCACCAGCTCGACGACTTGTCGCGCAAGATCGTCACCGTGCGGATCAGGCACCAGCTGCTCGAGATCGCCGCGCGGCGGGCCGGCCTGACCGTCGACCAGTTCCGGGTGAATCGGCTGATCAAGGAGGTCGGGGGCGCCGAGGCTGCGTCCAAGGGGACGATCTTTGACGCCAACTCCTACCGGCAGCGGGCCAAGGACAAGCTGCTCATGGCCGCACTGGGCCGCGCCGTCTTGCGCAACAGTGCGGTCACCGTTGACTACACCACGGCCGACACCCGAACCGCCGCGAAACAGCGGGTGGAGGAGCTCTCCCAGGCCGGGTCCACGCGGGCTCGGCAGTCGATCGATGCTGACGTGCGCGCCGGGAAGGACGCCGAGCTCGGCAAGCGGATCGCCGCCGCGGACGACCCGATCTTCGCCACCACCCCGGCGTTCGGCGTCGCCGAGGGTACGGTAGTGGCTTTCCAGCTAGAGGACACCAAGCCATGGGTGATCATGGTGGTCAAGAACCGGACCAACCGGGGTGCCCAGCCATCCGAGCATGCTCTCCCCATCGATCAGATTGACCCTGCCGTGCTGGAAGCCATCGGTCTGCGTCAGCTGGCCCAGGTGGGCGAGGAGCTGGGAGTGCGCCTGTCTCCCCGCTACGGCGTGTGGGATCCGATCAGCCTGCAGGTCGTGTCCGATGAGAACGAGACCGGCGGCTTCGTCGCGCCGTTACGCGCCGCCCCCCGCACGTGACCCCGGCGCCGCCGGTTGGGGTCGGCCAGCCGGTCGTCGTCACCCAGCCGGTCGTCGTCACGCTGTCCCACCGGCTCGGCGCGGTGCTTCCGGCGTCGGCGGCCGGCCTGCTGCGGGAGGGGACACCCCTGCATGCCGACACCGACGTACCGGTTGAGCTGGCGCAGCTGTGCGGGGCGCATCCGGTCGGCGACGCCGGGCAGGGGTTACTGCTCACCATGGACCCCAGCACCGGTGCGGCGGCCCGCTGGGTGGCTACCGGCGCCGCCGTGCTGACTACCCCGGAACCCAGAGGGGTTGCGTTGCTGGATGCCGTCGCGGTGATGGACCGGTTGCGGTCCCCGGGTGGCTGCCCATGGGATGCCGAGCAGACCCACCGCTCGCTGATGCCCTACCTCATCGAGGAGACCTACGAGCTGTACCAAGCATTGGAAGACAGCGACACCGGGGCACTGCGTGAGGAACTTGGTGATGTGCTGCTGCAGGTGCTCTTTCACGCCCGGGTTGCGCAAGAGACGTCCGAGGGCTTTGACATCGATGCGGTGGCCACCGGGCTAGTGGCCAAGCTGGTCACCAGGCACCCGCACGTCTTCGCGGGCAGCGAGAAGGTACGCACCGCCGCCG
The DNA here is from genome assembly GCA_019240665.1 of Pseudonocardiales bacterium. Taxonomy (GTDB): domain Bacteria; phylum Actinomycetota; class Actinomycetes; order Mycobacteriales; family Pseudonocardiaceae. Next base: position 13,933 of record JAFAXZ010000350.1, read on the forward strand.
AGCAGGAGATCCGCTGGGAGCAGCTCAAACGCACCGAGAAGCGCCGTGAGTCGAGCGTCGACGGGGTTGCGCTGACCCAACCGGCCGTGGCGCTGGCGGCCAAGCTGGTGTCCCGAGTAACGAAGGCGGCGCTTCCGGCAGATCTGCTGCCCGGCGCCGACGGTGGTGCCGACGGGGGTATCGGCGCGTCGTTGTTCGCACTGTCCGCCGCGGCGAAGCTGGCCGGTGCGGACCCCGAGGCCGCGCTGCGCTACGTCGCCCGGCGGTTCGCCGACGACGTGCGCGCCGCCGAGCGCTCTGCTCGGGCCGCCGGGTTGGACCCCAAGGCACTCACCCCGCAGCAGTGGCGGGAGCACTGGCCGGCCTAGCGTCAGAGCAGGCGTATCTCCGCTGCGTGACCGTCGTTGATCTGTCGTATGAGGGGCGATGAGCGTGTCGGCGCGCGAACCGGGCAATCCAGTGATGAGCGGCTTCGTCGAGGGTTACCGCGAGCGTCGCATTACCTGCTGCGTGGGGTGTTGTCTGGCGGTGCACTGGCCTGTGCGGGTCTGCTCCTCGCAGGCCTGAGTTCGGTAGCCGCTCCGTTGCCAGACCGCGGGCTCGCCGCCCCCGCGCCAGCAGCGATGGCCGTGCCCGCTGCGTTGCCCGATGTTCCTGAGCCCGCCGCGCAGCCTGTTGCCGAGGTTGTCGGCACGTCCCAGCCTGCTGCGCGGCCGGTTCAGCAGAGCGTCACTATCCCGGTGCAGATCCCCGCGCCTCCGAAGCGCCCGGGCGGGCCGCAACTGGCGTTCGCTGATTGGGCCACCCGGATGTCCCGCGTCACGAACATCCCACAGCGTGCGCTGGAGGCCTACGCGAACGCCCACGCCGTGATGGCCGCTACCCATCCCACCTGCCGCATTACCTGGGTGACCCTGGCCGCCATCGCCGCTGTCGAGTCCAAGCACGGTGGCTTCGAGGGACGCACTCTGGAACCTGACGGTCGGCCGTCGTCACCGATCATCGGGATACCGCTGAACGGTGCGCCCGGGGTCAAGGCCATTGCGGACACCGACAACGGTATCCTCGATGGTGACAAGATCTGGGATCACGCCGTCGGGCCTTTCCAGTTCATCCCGTCCACCTGGGCCAAGTGGCGGGCCGACGGGAATGGGGACGGGATCACCGACCCACAGAACATCGACGACGCGTCACTGGCCGCGGCGCAGTACTTGTGCGCGGACAACCGGAACCTGAGCTCCGGGGACGGCTGGCTGCGAGCTGTCCTGTCCTACAACGACTCCCTCGACTACGCGCAAGAGGTCTACGGCTTCGCGCAGGGCTACGCCCGCAGTGCCAAGGGCGTCACCTGAACGCTATCGGCCGGCTATCCGCATCCGTACTTCGTTGAGCGCTTCCTGGTAGTCCGGAGTGGGGTTCATGGCTGCTGCCATCGCCAGTTGGGCACGCGCCTCCTCCAGCCGGCTCTGTCGCTGCAACGTGCGGCCCAGCGCGAAGCGTGCGTAGTGGTCGGACGGATTGTGCTCCAGTACCCGGAGGAAGGCTTCCTCGGCGCGGCTCAGTTGGGCGGACTGCAGATAGGCTCGCCCGGCCAGCAACTGCACGCTCGGCGCGTTGGGCTCAGCGTCCAGTACCGGAGCCAACTGGCGGAGGGCTTCCAGCGGACGCCGTTCGGAGACCAGCGACTCAGCGAGCCGGAACTGCTCGACGACATCCGGGGGGCGGTCGGTGGCTGTCATTGTCACACCAACAGTACGCGCCTTCCGACCTAGTGTGCTGAACCGTGATTAAGCTGTTTCCACCCACCAGCGACAAGGAGCGTATCTGTGGCTGTCATCGAGGACGTCGGAGCCCGCGAGATCGTGGACTCGCGCGGGAACCCCACTGTCGAGGTTGAGATTGCCCTCGATGACGGCACGGTGGCCCATGCCGCGGTGCCCTCCGGTGCGTCCACCGGGCGCCACGAGGCTGTGGAGCTGCGCGACGGCGATCCCCTGCGTTACTTGGGCAAAGGTGTGGAGTGTGCGGTTGCGGCGGTGCTGGATGAGATCGGGCCTGAGCTCGTCGGCATCGAGGCGATCGAGCAGCGAGTGGTGGACCAGAAGCTGGTCGACCTGGACGGCACCCCCGACAAGTCCCGGCTGGGCGTGAACGCGATCCTGGGGGTTTCGCTGGCGGTAGCCAAGGCGGCCGCCGAGTCCAGCGGCCTGGAGCTGTTCCGCTACGTCGGTGGCGCGAACGCGTATGTGCTACCGGTACCCATGCTCAACATCCTCAACGGCGGTGCGCATGCCGACACCGGAGTTGACGTCCAGGAATTCATGATCGCCCCGATTGGCGCGGACTCGTTTCGGGAGGCGCTGCGCTGGGGCGCCGAGGTCTACCACGCACTGAAGTCGGTACTCAAGGCCAACGGGCTGCCCACCGGGCTGGGAGACGAGGGCGGTTTCGCGCCCGATCTCCCCGCTAACGCCGATGCGCTGGATCTGATCGCCACCGCGGTGGACAAGGCTGGTTACACCCTCGGCCGGGACATCGCGCTCGCGCTGGACGTGGCCGCCACCGAGTTCTTCGCAGACGGCGTCTACACCTTCGAGCGCAGTGCCCGCAACGCCGAGCAGATGATCGCCTACTACGCTGAACTGCTCGATACTTATCCACTGGTATCCCTCGAGGACCCGTTGGCCGAGGACGACTGGGATGGCTGGGTGCGGCTCACCGCCGAGCTCGGTGATCGGGTGCAGATCGTCGGTGATGATCTCTTCGTGACCAACCCGGAGCGGCTGGAGGAGGGCATCACCCGCCGGGTAGCCAACGCGCTGCTGGTGAAGGTCAACCAGATCGGCACGTTGTCGGAGACCCTGGATGCCGTGGCGCTCGCCCAGTCCCACGGGTACCGCTGCATGATCAGCCACCGCTCCGGCGAGACCGAGGACACCACGATCGCTGACCTGGCGGTGGCGATCGGCTGTGGGCAGATCAAGGCCGGTGCCCCGGCCCGGTCGGAGCGGGTCGCCAAGTACAATCAGCTGCTGCGCATCGAGGAGACCCTCGGGGACGCGGCACGCTACGCCGGGGACCTGGCGTTCGCCCGGTTCGCTCCGGAAGGATAAGCCTGGATGCGGATCGGGTACGCGTTGGGTGTCACGTCCCCGCGCCGGGCTGCGTTGCTTGCTGCGCTGGTCTGCGTGCTGCTGTTGAGCGTGGCGATGCCGCTGCGCAACTACCTGGGACAGCGCGCCGAGCTGGCAGCGGTGTACGAACAGCAGCACATCCTGGCCGACAAGATCGCGGAGCTGGCGCGCCGCCGCGGCCTGCTGGCCGATCCGGAGCACATCGAGACACAGGCCCGGGAGCGGTTGCGTTACGTGCTTCCCGGGGAGGCGCCGTACCTGGTGCAGCTTCCCCCCGGTACGATCGTCGCCGCCGGTACCGGCGGTGTCCAGGCGTCCACACAGCCGTGGTATGGCCAACTCTGGAAGTCGATCAACAGTGGGTGAGACGGTGGACCGCGCCGACTGGGAGGTCATCGCAGCGCAGCTGGGCCGTCCGCCGCGGGCGCTGCGGTCGGTCGCGCACCGCTGCGCCTGCGGGCTGCCCAGTGTGGTGCAGACCCATCCCCGGCTCGAGGACGGCACCCCGTTCCCCACGCTGTACTACTTGACCTGCGGCAGGCTGACCGGGCTGGTGTCGCAGATCGAAGCCGGTGGCGCCATGCGGGAGATGACCAATCGGCTCGCTAGTGATCCAGCGCTCGCGCAGGCTTACCGGGCCGCGCACGAGTCCTACCTGGCTGAGCGGGACGCGGTGCAACCGCTGGGTACCTGGGTCAGCGCTGGCGGGATGCCGGGTCGGGTAAAGTGCCTGCACGTCCACGTCGCGCACGCGCTGGCCCGCGGCCCCGGAGCGAACCCCTTCGGCGACGAGGTCCTCAACCAGATCGGCGACTGGTGGACCACTGGCCCCTGCGTTCCGCATTCAGCCCACTGAATGCGCTGGAGTTCGGAGGTGGACGTGGACATGGCCAGGGTGGCCGCGATCGATTGCGGGACCAACTCGATCCGCCTGCTTGTCGCCGACTTGATCGGCGACAAGCTGATCGATGTGCACCGGGAGATGCGCATCGTCCGGCTCGGCCAGGACGTCGATGCCACGGGCCGGTTGGCTCCGGATGCCCTGGAGCGCACCCGTGTCGCGCTGGCCGACTACACCGCCATCGCGCGGCGTGCCGGTGCGCAGCGGGTCCGGATGGTGGCCACTTCGGCGACCCGCGACGCCGCCAACCGGGAGGACTTCTTCACCCTGGTCCGGCAGGTCCTCGGGACCGATGCTGAGGTGATTACCGGAGATGAGGAGGCCCGGCTGTCGTTCACCGGCGCGGTCGGCGGCCTGGACCCCGCTGACGGGCCGTTCGTGGTCGTCGATGTGGGTGGCGGGTCCACCGAGGTGGTACTGGGTGACTGGGACGGCACCAGGGCGGACGTGACGGCAGCGCGGTCGGTGAACGTCGGATGTGTCCGGATCACCGAGCGGCACCTGCATTCGGACCCCGCAACGCCTGAGGAGATCAGTGCCGCTGAGCGGTTCGCGACGCAAACCCTGCAGGAGGCTTTCGCCGAGGTGCCCGTGGACAAGGCCCGCACGTGGGTCGGGGTGGCTGGCACTGTCACCACGCTGTCCGCCATTGCTCAGCAGCTGCCCGCCTATGACCCCGGGTGCACTCACCTGTTCCGGCTGTCGCTGGAGCGCCTCCGCGGCACCGCCGAGTATCTGCTGGCGTCGACGCATGAGCAGCGGGCCGGCAATCCCGTCATCCACCCCGGCCGGGTAGACGTCATCGCTGGCGGTGCGCTCATCGTGCGGGTGCTCGCCGAGGAGCTGCGTACCCGGGCTGGCATTACCGAGCTCGTGGTCAGCGAGCACGACATCCTTGACGGCATCGCGCTCGGCCTCGCGTGATGTGCACCGTGCATGATCTGGACACGCTGGACGAGGAGATAATCCGGTGTCGGGCTTGCCCGCGCCTGGTCGCCTGGCGGGAGAAGGTCGCGGCCGAGAAGCGCGCCGCCTACCGTGACCAGACCTACTGGGGACGTCCGGTTCCGGGGTTCGGTCCGCCGGATGCCGCGCTGGCCATCGTCGGGCTCGCGCCCGCCGCGCACGGTGGCAACCGGACCGGCCGGATATTCACCGGGGACCGCTCCGGCGATGTGCTCTACGCCGCGCTGCACGCGGTTGGTCTGGCGGATCGGCCGGTCGCCACCCACCGCGGTGACGGGCTGACGCTGCACCGTACCCGGGTCACGGCCCCGGTCCGGTGCGCACCCCCCGCCAACAAGCCCACCCCCACCGAGCGCGACGCCTGCCGGCCCTGGCTGATCCGCGAGCTCCAACTGCTGCGCCCGACGCTGCGCGTGGTGGTCGTGCTCGGCGCTTTCGGCTGGCAGGCACTCCTGCCTGCGCTGAGCGTCGCGGGCTGGGCGGTGCCGACGCCGCGGCCCCGCTTCGGGCACGGTGCCGAGATTGCCCTGGACGGGCTGCACCTGCTCGGCTGCTACCACGTCAGTCAGCAGAACACCTTCACCGGCCGGCTCACCCCGGTGATGCTCCGCGACGTGCTGAGCCGCGCGGCCGAACTGGCTGAGATAAGGGGATCCTGCGGGTGATCAGCGGGGGATACGCGGGAATCGAAGTGCTCAGCGAGCTGGAGGACATGGCCCGCTACGCTGCCGCCACAACGATCCAAAGGCCGACTTCGTCTTGCACCAACGCCACTTCTTGATCCGCCTTACGCTGGCGCGGATACCCTAGGCGAACGCCCCCGTAGCCCAACCGGCAGAGGCAGGTCCCTTAAAAGGATCCCAGTGTGGGTTCGACTCCCACCGGGGGCACCCCTACATGGTCCCTGGGGACCGGCATCTTCGCGAGCCACGGCGAGCCCTCATGAGGGCTCTGTGTTGCTGACCTGCAATAACAAGCTCAACGGGCCCGAGTTCGCTTCCATCTATGCCCCGGCAGCGTGGCCTCGATTCGCTTCCAAGCCAGCTCTTCCTGCCCTGAGAGTGTCAGGCGGGCCAAGTGCCGCGGCGACAAGGGAACGCCGAGCTTTGGTTCAGTGGCGGGCTTTAGCCAGCCGCCGTGGAGGTGGCCTGGATTCGCTCGGGCCCGGAGTAGACGTTCATGGTGGTGCCGCGCAGGAAGCCGACCAGTGTCAGCCCGGACTCGGTGGCCAGGTCGACGGCCAGCGACGAGGGGGCGGAGACGGCCGCGAGGATGGGGA
>JAFAXZ010000106.1 GCA_019240665.1 Pseudonocardiales bacterium
GAGGTCGGGCACTGCGGCGTGGCGATCGACAGTGCTGCCGATCTGGACGTGCTGTTCGGCGGTATCCCGTTGGAGCGCCTTACCGCGTCAATGACGATCTCGGGTCCGGCGGTGCCGATGTTCTGCATGTACCTGGTCGCCGCGGAACGGCAGGGCGCGGATATCACCAAGCTCAACGGCACTCTGCAGACCGATATCTTCAAGGAGTACATCGCCCAGAAGGAGTGGCTGTTCACGCCAGAACCGCACCTGCGTCTCATCGGGGATCTCATGGAGTACTGCACGGAACAGATTCCGGCCTACAAGCCGCTGTCGATCTCCGGGTACCACATCAGGGAAGCTGGCGCGACGGCTGCGCAGGAGCTGGCATTCACGCTGGCCGATGGCTTCGGGTACGTGGAGCTGGGCCGTTCCCGCGGGCTCGACGTCGACCGTTTCGCCAGCGGCCTGACCTTCTTCTTCGACGCGCATGTGGATTTCTTCGAGGAGATCGCGAAGTTCCGTGCCGCCCGGCGGATCTGGGCCCGTTGGATGCGCGACGTCTATGGTGCCACCAGTGACAAGGCGCTATGGATGCGCTTTCACACCCAGACCGCGGGCGTCTCGCTCACCGCGCAGCAGCCCTACAACAACGTCGTGCGCACCACGATCGAGGCGCTCGCTGGGGTGTTGGGCGGTACCAATTCGATGCACACCAACTCTATGGACGAGACCTTGGCGCTGCCATCGGAGCGCGCCGCGGAGATCGCCTTGCGCACCCAACAGGTGATCATGGAGGAGTCCGGGGTGGCTCATGTGATCGATCCGCTGGGTGGCTCCTGGTATGTCGAGGCGCTGACCGATCGGATCGAGGCCGACGCCGAGCGGATCTTTGCCCGGATCAGGAGCATGGCCGCGGCCGCGGTGCCGTCGGGCAGGCACCCGATCGGCGAGATGACTTCCGGCATCCTGCGCGGCATCGAGGACGGGTGGTTCACCGGCGAGATCGCCGACGCGGCGTTCGCCTACCAGCGTGCGTTGGAGAAGGGCGACAAGAAAATCGTCGGCGTGAACACGCTGACCGGATCGGTTGCTGATGAGCTGGAGATTCTCCGGGTCAGCGCCGAGGTGGAACGCGAGCAGAACCGGGTGCTGGCACAGCGCCGCGCCCATCGTGACCAGACCGCCGTCGACCGGGCCCTCGCGGCCATGGTCGTGGTAGCAGACGGTGACGGCAACCTCATCGAGCCGATGCTCGACGCGGCGCGGGCTGAAGCCACCCTCGGCGAGATCTGCGGGGCGCTCAAAGCTCAATGGGGTGAGTACCGGGAGCCGGCCCGGTTCTGACGTCCTGGAATCCATGCCAGTATAGATGGTGTGAGCAGGCCTAACCCGCAGCAGACCGTAGCCATGTCCGGCGCCGTCGACCTGTCTGCCCTCAAAGCACGAGCTGATTCGGCTCCTCGGCGCGACGCCCCGGGCACGCCCCCGGCCAGCGGGGAGCGCCCGTGGGTCCTGGACGTGACTGAACACAGCTTCCAGGCGGATGTCGTCGACCGGTCCATGCAGGTACCCGTGGTGGTCGATCTTTGGGCGAGCTGGTGCGGTCCGTGCAAGCAACTGTCCCCGGTGCTCGAACGGCTCGCCGCGGCGTCCGGTGGGGCGTGGGTGCTGGCCAAGGTCGACGTCGACGCCAACCCACAGATCGCCCAGCTCTTCGGTGTCCAGTCCATTCCCACCGTCGTCGCCATCGCCGGCGGCCAGCCGGTCGAGGCCTTTGCCGGCGCCCGGCCCGAGCCGCAGGTGAAGCAGTGGATTACCGCGCTGCTCGACGTGCTGCGCGATCGATTGCCCGGTATCCGGGCGGCCGAGCGAGCCGCGCCGGGCACCGGCGCGCCAGCGCCGGACGCGGAGCCCGGGGATCCCCGGTTCACCGCCGCCGAAGCCGCGCTGGCGGCCGGTGACTATGCCGCCGCCGAAGCCGCTTACCAGCAGATTCTGGCCATCGAGCCGGCTAACGAGCAGGCCAGAGCCGCGCTCATCCAGGTTCGTTTCCTGGCGCGGGCGCAATCAGCCGATCCTTCGGCGGTGGCCAGGGCCGATGCCGCGCCCGACGACATCGACGCGCAGATCGCCGCAGCTGACGCCGAGGTGGCCGCCAAGGCGCCGGAGCGGGCATTCGAGCGGCTGGTCAGCGCTGTGCGGCGGCTGACCGGAGATGACTGCGACCGAGCCAGAGCGCACCTGGTCGAGCTGTTTGCGCTTTTCCCGCCCGACGACCCCCGGGTCATTTCGGCGCGCCGCGCGCTGGCCCGTGCCCTGTTCTAGAGCCGGCAGCGGCGCTCGGCGCCATAGCTCGTATCGTCGCTCACCGGCGGCGTAGCTGGGCCTCGATGTCCTGCGGTGGTCCTGGATTGCCGTACAGCGCGCCAAGGCCCCAGTTGGCGCCGATCCATGGCCAGCACGCGGCCTGCTCGGCGTTGTCCACGAGGAAGGCGACCACATCGATCCCGGCACCGCGGACAATGTGCACTAATGCCTGCGCCGCCTGGGACAGGATCCGGGACGGATCGTCGGCCACCTGCTGGGAGATCAGCGGGGCGATTCGCACCGTGCACACCGAAAGATCT
>JAFAXZ010000133.1 GCA_019240665.1 Pseudonocardiales bacterium
CGCAAGCGCGCCTTTGCGTTTGGCGCGCACCGCCCGCTCGACTTGGTCATCGGCGTAATCCAGGAAGCGCTGCAGTTCCTCCCGTGTGAACGGGCGCGCCTCCGGGTTGCCCTCATACGAATTTAGATGGGCGATCGAGTTCCATTCGTGCACAATCGCCACCGGATGCACACCGGAGCCGAACTCCTTCTCACAGGCCGACACCCAGCCATAGTGCGCGTTGTCGGCAAGGAACTCAGTGAACAGCCGCAGATCCGTCTGATAACCACGGATCGTGGACGGCGCCAGATGCCGCTCACCGGTCATCGTCAACGACCACTCGTCCACATGTGCTGGCGCCCACCGCCAGGGGTACTCGTTAGTGAACTCCAGGAACCGGCGAACCAACCGCTCCCGCCCAACGATCGTCTCCTCCCGCAGACCCCGAGCCATCTGCTGAGCCCTCCAGCCCCGCAGCATCGCCTCGGCCATCGCGTCCTCCGGCCGCAGCTGCACCACCCCGCCGACCAGCTCCAGATGCGCCGCGCCCGCGTGATCGACCTGCCTCAATCCCGCCCCCAAGTCCGCTCAAACAATGGGCCGATCATGCACCAGACGGGATCGATCAACCAAATCGGCAGGTCAGAGAACTATCGCCGCCGGCTGGACGCCAACCTCACAGCCCTGTCGTCAGCAGGCGACCAGCCATTTCTCGCCCGCCTGGTGCAATTCCCGAGCCTTGAGATACACATCCGCGGTAGTGGACAGGTGGGCGTGACCAAGGATCACCTGCACATCCCGCACCGACAGCGCATCGTCGCGGCTCATCCGCAACGCCGCGGTATGGCGTAGATCATGCATCGAATAGTTGGTGCCCAGCAGGGCGTTGACCCGGCGAAACACCGCTCGCAGCGCCTCGTAGTTCATCGGCTGACGACACAGCCCGTCGCCATGGTCGCGGCGGCGCAGCGTCCACCACAGCGGCTCATGCGGTTTTAGCGCATCGAGCTCAGCCAGATACAGCCGGATCCACACGAACGCCTCCGGGCTGGCCGGCAGCCACTGCTCCGCGCCCGTGCCCTTGCGGGAGACCCGCACAAGCTGCTCACCCCAGTCCAAGTCGGCGCCCCGCACCCCGAGCAGCTCACTGGCACGAGCGCCGTTGCTGATCCCCAGCGCAAGGATCGCCCGGTCCCGGTTCGACCGCAGCCCCGCGAACAGCTCGTTCCACCGCTCCTCAGACATCGCCCGCGGCTTGCGACGCGGAAGCTTCGGGTTATAGCGGATACGTCCCTCGGCCCGAAACGGCACCAACGGGTTGTGATGCTCGTTCAGCCGCCGCCCGCATCGGTCCAGCACGACCGGATTGACCAGCGGGCCGCCACCCACCTCGATCCAGAACTCATAGAAACTCCGCAACACCGCATTGCCATGCCGCACCGTCCGCGGCTCGTACTGATCATCGAGATAGCGCTTGCGGGTCATCGCGTTGACGGTGCCGGCCGTGGCGATCGACGTCGTCCTCGGCGAATTGCGCTGCTTCGCGGCCTGCCCCAGCCACAACACGAAGTCCCTGACCTCAGCCGAGGTCGCTTTGTCCCACTCCACGCCGACGGCCACCAACCACCGCCACCACCGCAGCAAGCAATAGGCATAGCTGCGAACACTGCCGATCCGGTTACCGCGGGCCACGAAGTCCCGCAAGAACCGCCGAATCGGCTTCACCACATCACCAGCCGGATCGACCACCAGCCACGGCACGACACCCTCAACCGCAACGACACGACCCCACCGCGGCAACCGTAACGAACCAAGCTCCCGCTCACCCTCACCAACCGACACCCGCACGCAGCCTCCTCCATGAGCTGCGTGAGTCCTACCGGTCACCGAGCAAGCAACGCCTCCACCACCTCGGCGTGTCGCCCCATAGTCCGGTCAATAGATAGCAGGTACAATTCCTTGTTGAACATCTGCCGGTACAGTTGCGTGAACGGCAGGCCCTTCCTGCCGCGCTCACGGAGAACGTCAAGTACCACTACGGCTTCCTGCATTACGCATCCCTCATGGTCGCTTCCCGTTCATCGCCTGTGCCCCTTCGCCCTGTGGACCGTCATTAGCGGTCTCCAGATTGGGCGGACGTCACCCCGCCGACTACTGCGGGCACTCCGTCGCCATAGGACTCGCGTCCCGTAGGCGATATCGCGGTAGGGACCACCCTCGCGGGTGGCCCCCCGCACAGATCCCAGCGGGCGCTACTAACGCACTGGGCTCCTGCCTCAGGTCCGAACGCGAAAACGCACGTCGGGAAAGGGATGCACAACGCGGGCGGGTGGAAGCCATCGATTAGAGAGGCGATTCATCCGCACCCAGCTGATCCTTGTGCGCTGGCTGCGACGTTCAAGCGCGTCGTGCCAGAGCCTGGTCACTTGGGTGCGAAAGGCGGCGACCGCCACGCGGTTGCCGGGCACGGCGTAGTAGGCGCGGTGTCCCCGCACCACACTCGCCAACCACCGCCCCTGCTCAGGAATGGGCTGATGTCGCCGTTGCTTGAGCTGGTCTTTGACCTCTCGTAGCTTCGCCCGCATCCGCTTCGAGACCGTGATACGCCGCACCCAGAAACGCCCATCTCGCATCCTCGCACATATATGCGTGAACCCGAGGAAATCAAACGTATCCGGCTTTCCCAACCCCCGCGCCCGTCGTCGTTCGGCGGCGTATCGCCCGAACTCGATGAGCCGAGTCTTGTCGGGATGCAACTCCAACCCGAACTTCGCAAACCGCTCGCGAAGCTCCGCGAGGAACCGCCGCGCATCTCGTTCGTGCTCAAAGCCCATGGTAAAGTCGTCCGCGAAACGCACGATCACGATGTCCCCGTGCGCGCGATGGCGTCTCCACCAGTCGGCCCACAGATCGAAAACGTAGTGCAGGTAGACGTTCGCCAACAGCGGCGATACCGATGCCCCCTGCGGCGAGCCCCGCACGGTCTCCGACCAGTTCCCTTCCTCGATGACGCCCGCGGCCAACCACTTACGGATCAGCCGCAGGACCCGCTGGTCCACGATCCGGTGCCCGAGGAACTTCTCTAACCACTCATGATCAAGACTGGTGAAGAAGTC
>JAFAXZ010000214.1 GCA_019240665.1 Pseudonocardiales bacterium
TGCCCGAGCAACCGCTGAGGATCACGCGTTCCATGGGGGATGGTTCTTCGGAGAGGTTGTGCAGGACAGTCACACGGGAAGAAGCCAAGCGGAGTGTGCCACTGCAAAGGCGACACCGGCCTCCCGCGAGTCGGTGAGCTAGCTGACCAGAACGCGAGGGACAGATGCTTCCTCACCCCCTAGCGCACCAACACGGTAAGTGACGAAATGCCAGCAAAGCGCAGCAAAACACCTTACGGGAATCGAACCCACAAATAGCCCCCGACCAGGACATTCACACCGACACATAAACAGCCGGACACAGCTCACGCAAAACCCCTGGTCAGGGCACAATTAGAACCTCTGGTGGACCTTGGGGGAACTTACTACAACACAAAACCCCAGGTAGACGCCCTGGAGACACTGCTCCGGAAGCTGCCAGACCCGGCTGAACCGGCTCCGCCACCCGCAGACCGCCCCAAACCACGGCGGGCGCGCCAGCTCGACGCCGACCAGGTCCAGGAACTCATCGCCGGGTACCAAGCGAGAGCGAAACATTTTGGGGGAGGCAAGTGCGAGCGTGATTGACCTGTGAGTCAATGCCAGCGGACGAGGGTCCAGAGCGGCGATTTAGATCCGCATCGAACTATCCACACGCTGGTGCATCGAGTGATCAACAAACCTTGCCCGCGTCACCTCCCCCAAAGGTTTCACTCTCCCGTACACCAGGTACGTGGCGAGGCGATGGCCAACCCTTTAGTGGCTAATCCTGTCCTGAGTATTCGAAGTGGCGGGGCGCACACGCCACACTGGGACGCCTTGGAGGCGGGTACCCGGAGGGGTCGTCTCGTGTCGAGCGCAGCCGCAGCCACGCCAGCAAGATCGTCCCTATCGTGAATTCCTGTACCGATCTTCCTCAACCCCGGTCAGCCGTACAATAGTTGACTACGCAACAACTGGAGGTCGGTCATGCCCGCCATCACCGCGGACACCCTCACCCTGCCGCGGGTGCCCACGCCTGAGCCGGCCCGGCGCCGCCCGGTCCGGTCGGTCACCACCGCCCCGAGCGGCTTCGAGGGGGAAGGCTTCCCGGTACGCCGGGCGTTCGCCGGGGTCTCCCTGCGCGACCTCGACCCGTTCATCCACATGGATCAGATGGGCGAGGTGGAGTACGCGCCGGGCGAGCCCAAGGGCACGCCATGGCACCCGCACCGCGGGTTCGAGACCGTCACCTACATGATCGACGGGATCTTCGAGCACCAGGACTCCACCGGCGGCGGCGGCGTGATCACCAACGGCGACACCCAGTGGATGACCGCCGGCGGCGGCATCCTGCACATCGAGAAGCCACCGGAGGCGCTGGTGGTTTCCGGTGGCCTGTTCCACGGTGTCCAGCTCTGGGTCAACCTTCCGCGCGCCAACAAGTTCAATCCGCCCCGGTACCAGGACATCCGCGGCAAGGATGCGACACTGCTGTCCTCCGCCGACGGCGGGGCGCTGCTGCGCGTCATCGCCGGCGAGGTCGGCGGCCATCACGGTCCCGGCGTCACCTTCACACCGATCACACTCGTCCACGCGACGGTCAGTCCCGGCGCCCGGCTCGACCTGCCCTGGTCCCCCGAGTTCAACGCGCTGGCGTACGTGCTGGCCGGCCAGGGCACCGTCGGCAACGAGGCACGACCGGTACACAAGGGGCAGCTGGCCGTGTTCGGTCCGGGTGACGCGGTCACGGTCGCCGGCGCGGCACGCCAGCCGCTGGCCGAGCCGAACCTCGAGGTGCTGCTGCTGGGCGGCCGGCCCATCCGCGAACCGGTCGCACACCACGGCCCGTTCGTCATGAACACCCGCGAGGAGCTGGTGCAGGCCTTCGAGGACTACCAGGCGGGCCGGCTGGGCGTGATCCCCGCCGAGAACCTGCCGCACAGCCACCCGGGTGAGGCGCCGCAGACGACCGCCGAGCCTGCCTGACCCGCCGGCGCGGGCGTCAGGTCGCGGGTGCCGGCCGGGGCTTGAGCCGGGCGGTCGGCAGCGCGGGGGCCGGCAGCCGGCGGGGCGTGCCGGCGTAGCCCTCAACCCGCCGGGCTGAGCACAACCCCGGGCCGGTTCAGCCGCGGCCGCCGACGCCGGTACCCCCGGCGCCCGGTCAGGCCGGCACCATCGACTCGCACCAGCGGATCGCGCCGCGTGGATCCCGGGCGTGGATGCTGTTGGTGGCCGGCCCGCCGCGGCGCAGCACCGCCGCGTGGTACCGCTGCCGCGGCGTGGCCGGCTGCGCCACCGCCCGCACCCAGGCCAGCGTCGAGCCGCCCGGGTCGTACACCGCGGCGTCGCCCTCCAGGCGCCAGTGCGCCCGGCCGGCGACCGCTGCCGGCCGACCATCCCGAACGCGGACCCAGCTGGAACGCGCTGCTGCAGCTGCGCGACCGCCGCGACGGCTCCTACATCGAGGAGTTCACGCACAGCACGACCAGGCCGGGCTACACCATGGCCAGCACCCAGTACCGGGCACGGATCAGCCAACGCAGCCGCGCTCACGCGTCGACCGGCTCACCGCCGTGCTGGCCGATGCCAGCGTGCGCAACGCCGCCACCATCGCCGCCGCCGCCGTGGCCGCGGCGCGCTCGCAGACCGTGCGCCTGCCTGGCGAGGACGTGGCCGCCGACCTGGTGGCCGCCCTCGCGAAGGAGGTGATGGACCTCGACATCCGGATCAAGCAGGCCGACAAGGCGATCGAGGACCGGTTTCGCCGCCACCGGATGGCCGACGTGATCGTTTCCATGCCCGGCTTCGGCTACCGGCTCGGTGCCGAGTTGCTCGCCGCCATCGGCGAGTTGGACCTCATCACCTCCGCCGACCACCTGGCCGCCTACGCAGGGCTGGCCCCGGTCGCTAACGACTCGGGCAAACGCACCGGCCGGCTGCACACCCCCAGCCGCTACAACCGCAGACTGCGCCGGGTGACGTACTTGTCCGCGCTGACCAGCATGCGCTGCCACCCCGAGTCCCGCGCCTACTACGAGCGAAAGCGGGCCGAAGGCAAGCGTCCGATCCAGGCGATCGTCTGCGTGGCCCGCCGCCGCACGAACGTGCTGTGGGCACTGATGCGCGACAACCGCCCCTGGCAGCCCGAGCCGCCTATGGACTGACATCTCGATCACTTGACAACATCATTGAGAGTCCTTTCTGGCGTGCCAAGTGGCGCGGGTGCGGCTGGCAGTGGCGGCCGTGGCGGTGACGGTGATCAGCAGGAGCGCGGCGAGGCCCAACGCGGCCGTGTTGCTGACCTCGAGCACGAGCATCAGCGCCCGCCTGGTCTCCTCGTCCGGGAAGAACGTGCTCACGCGCGGCGAACACGGCCGCGGTGAAATACATGCCGATCGGCTATGACCGGTGAGCCGAGACACCGAACACGTCAGTCGACCCGGATTGTCGAGCTGGCCATAACCGGCCTGGTCCCCGTCCCCCGAGACTCCGGCCGTATTACCGGCAACCTGCGCCGCCCCAAGCGCTACAACCGCCGGCTGCGGCGGGTGTTCTACATGGCCGCGCTGTCCAGCATCCGAGCCGACGGCCCCTCGCGTGTCTTCTACCAGCGCAAGCGCGGCCAACGGTTGATCCATACCCAGGCCCTGCTCGCCCTGGCCCGCCGCCTGGTCGACGTGTTGTGGGCGCTGCTGCGCGACGGTCGAACCTTCACACCGACCGCGCCACCACCGATCACCTCGGCCACTTGACACGATCATTCAGATTCCTTTCGGGTCGTACCTAAGCTCTGTGGTCAGTCCACGGAGGCACAACGCCGGTGGGCGCCCCGAGCACAACCCGCGGCACCCGAACGAGGCCGATCGAAAGCTGAGATCGGAGACAAAGCCTGTCCCGAAACCCGGATGCGCCCGCGACAGCCCGCGCGACACCGCGACCAGCGCGCCAACCGGCAGAGGAGATCACCATGGCCACCGAGCCCGCAGCGTCCCCCGGCGGCAAGCCCTCCGCCGGTGGGTTTCAGACCACCGACACCAGTCGGGTGGAGGCCTTCAGCGACGGGGTCTTCGCCGTGGCGATCACCATCCTGGCCCTGGACATGCACACGCCCGTCCATCGACCCGGTGGGCTGCTCCCGGCGCTGCTGCACCAGTGGCCAGTCTATCTGGGCTATCTGATCTCGTTCGCCTATATCGGCGTGATCTGGCTCAACCACCACCAGGCCTTCACCCGCATCCGCACCATCGACCGCGGCCTGCATGCGGCTAACCTCGCGCTGCTGTTCACCACCGCCGCGCTCCCGTTCCCCACCGGCGTGCTCGCCGACGCCCTGCAAGAACACCTCGACAGCGCCGACGTGCGCACCGCCGGCGCGCTCTACGCGCTCATCGCCGCGGCCATGTGCGCGAGCTGGCTATGGATGTACCGCCATCTCGCCCACCACCCCGACATCCTCGAGACCAGCGCCGAAGCTCACTACGTCC
Organism: Pseudonocardiales bacterium; assembly: GCA_019240665.1. Lineage (GTDB taxonomy): Bacteria > Actinomycetota > Actinomycetes > Mycobacteriales > Pseudonocardiaceae. The sequence goes on from JAFAXZ010000214.1 coordinate 4,446, forward strand.
CCCACGGCCAACTTCGCGCCGGTGCCGGCATCATCACCTACCTCCTCGGCGGCGGGCTCGGCTGGGCGATCACCCCCGGTATCGCGCTCGCGGCGTTCCTGCTGCTGCCGGTGTTCTACTTTCTCACCAGCGAAGGTATCCCCCACCCGCGCGGACACGATGTCACCCGCTGACAGGCGCGGCATCGCAGGTGGGCCCCGCGGTCCGCCCAGTCCGCGCGGTGGATGAGTCGCCCGTGCGGCGGCTGGCCACCCGCGGTATCAGGACATCCGCGCCCAGCAAGCCATCCCGCGGTCCTCGCGCGATGGCGCCAACCCGCTGTGGGGTCATCGCCGGCGAGATAGCCGCACATGCCGATCGCGGTGGTCCACGCCGTGGGTCAGCCCGGCGTCCAGTTCGAGCTGCCGTGACCGCCGAGTGCAACGCGCTGACCTGCATGCTCGCCGACCACGCAACGCTTGGTCTCGAAGCCCGTCCGGCCCGCGAGGGCCAGCTGACCCTGTTCGGGGGGCGATGCACGGAGCCTCGCCGCCGCCCGCGCCGGCCGGTCCCCGAACCGGACCTCGCTCTCCGAAGCCGCGGTGTCGACTGCCGGGGCACCCGTGCGCGGCCGGTGCATGGGCGATCCGCGGGGCTCCGCGGTACCCACCCATCGCCGGGCCCCGCCGTCCGCTGATGGGTTTGGCACTGTGGTGAGAGCTCCCGGGCGAGAGGATGGTGTGCGGGGTGATCGAGGCGGTCGTGTTCGACCTGGACGGTGTTCTTGTGGACTCCGAACCGGTGTGGGAGCAGGTGCGCCGCCAGGTGGTCGCCGAGCACGGGGGCCACTGGCTTGCAGAGGCGCAGCGCCGGCTGATGGGCATGAGCACTTCCGAGTGGGCCCGCTATCTCAGCGCTGACCTCGGCGTCGGCCTGGCGCCGGACCGGGTCGCCACGCTGGTCATCGAGCGCATGGCCGCGCGCTACGCCGATCACCTGCCGCTCATGCCCGGCGCCGTCGAGGCCGCGCGGAGGATGGCGGATCGCTGGCCGCTCGGCCTGGCTAGCTCGTCGCCGCGCGTCCTTATCGACGCGGTGCTCGACCCCGCCGCGCTGCGTCCGCTCTTCGCGGCAACGCTGTCCACCGAAGAGGTGGCTCGCGGGAAACCGGCACCGGATGTCTACCTGGCCGTGGCGGCGCGGCTGGGTGTCCGCGCGGACCGGTGCGTCGCGGTGGAAGACTCCAGCAACGGGTTGCGCTCGGCCGACGGGGCCGGGATGCGGGTGATCGCCGTGCCGCGTCCGCTGTACCCGCCGGACCCCGGCGCGCTCGGACTGGCCCGGCTGGTACTGACCAGCCTCGCCGACCTCACTCCGGCGGCCATCGCGGCCCTCGAGTAGCCGCCGACCACGGCGGGGTAGTTGGTCAATTCGTTGAGGGCTTTCAGCTGGCTGCCGATGCGGTGGGAGCAGAGTGTGTTTGCGCCTGGTCGAGCGCGGGCTGGATAGTGCGCTGGGCTTTGGAGAGCCAGGGTGAGCGCGGGGGGTTCGCGCCAGTACAGGCCGCCTCGGCGCGGGATGGGTCCAACCACTGGAGTCCGTGGGCATGGGCGCCCGGCGCCAGCTCCGAGGGTCTACGCAACGGCGACAGCCACCGCGCGGCCGGACCTGTCGGCTCAACCGTCCGACCGTGCGCCAGGTTGGCGGCGTCCAGCGGCCGCCGCGAGGCCGTTGCCCCTGCCCGGCTGCTAGGGCGTGTACTGGAGGGATTGTGACCCGCCGTAGGTGATCATGTCCGGATGGTGGGTCGTCAGCGTTCCGTAGGTGAACGTCCGTCCCGCAGACCCCGCCCATGAAACTCGAGCCCGCACCTCGCCTCGCCCTGGAGCCGGCGCCACCACCTTGCGCGTCTCAACCGACCCGGCCCCTCGCGGAAGTACGGCGACGCGGCTGGTGCGGGCACGGCTTCGCCACTGGCGCCGATCCGCTCTTGAAAAACCTCGACTCCCGCACGTTCACTCGCACACTGTCCTGGGGGGAGGTCACCCTCGGCACAGCGTTGCCGCTGCCGCTGGTTCCGACCGGCCTGGCGGGTGTCGGACTATAGCCGCCTTCTCCGCCGGTCTCCTTGGGCTGTACCTAGGTTGAGGGTGTGAGCGTGCAGGCCGCTGCGGCTGCCGCGTGGTGGCACGAGGAAAGGATGTTCGGCGAGGCTGGCGAGGTCGGCGCGGTCGCCGTGTTCGGCGGCCAGGGCGGCCGGTAGCGCCGCGATCAGCGGTTCGCGTGTGGTGATGGCCAGGTCGAGGTGCGGGTCGGGTGCGCCGGCGAGGGCGGGCGGGGGCAGGTGCACCAGCCCGAGTTCGGCGCGGCGGGAGCGGACCGCGTCGAGCACGCCGTCCGTGGTGTCTTCGAGGACCTCGAGCAGCACCGCTGGGCGTTCGGCGCGGTAGCGGGCGAGCAGGCGGGGCAGCGGGCCCCAGGCGGTAGCGGAGTCGAAGGCGAGCGCGACCCAGCCGGAACGGCCCTCGCCGAGGTGGCGCCCGGATTGGGCGGTGGCGTCGACGTCGGCGAGCAGCCGGCGGGCGTGATCCAGCAGGTGGCGGCCGGCGTCGTGAGGTCGACGCCCCGGCGGTGGCGATGCAGCAGCGGCACGCCGAGCTCGTGTTCCAGCCGGGCGAGCTGGTTGGACAGCGGGGGTTGGGTGAGATGCAGCCGAGTGGCGGCACGGGTGATCGAGCGCTCCTCGGCGACGGCGACGAAGTACCGCAACTGCCTCAGGTCTATAGCTCAGTGTATGGCTGTGGCAGCAAATCGGTATTGGACGTATGACTGTTGCGGGTGGACTGTGAAGGGCATCACCGGAACTGCCGAGCATCGGGGGGTCGGGGTGCGGGAGTTCAGCTACGAGGGGTTGCCTGGGCGGGTGGTGTTCGCCGCCGGGGCGGCCCGCACCCGGCTGGCCGGCGAGATCGAGCGGCTGGCGGCGTCACGGGTGTTGCTGGTGGCCGGCGAGGCGGAGCGACCGCTGGCCGAGCGGCTGGTGGCGCCGTTGGCCGACCGGATCGCGGCGACGTTCAGCCAGGTGCGCCCGCATGTGCCGGTGCGGGTGGCCGAACGGGCCCGCGCGCTCGCCGCCGCTACGCGAGCGGATGCGGTGTTGAGCGTCGGCGGGGGGTCGACGACGGGCACGGCCAAAGCCATTGCGTTGACGAGCGGGTTGCCGATCGTGGCGGTGCCGACCACGTACGCCGGCTCGGAGGTGACCCCGGTGTGGGGGTTGACCGAGGCGGAACGCAAGACCACCGGCACCGATCCGCGGGTGCTGCCCAAGGTCGTGGTCTATGACCCGGAGTTGACGGTGTCGCTGCCGGCGGCGTTGTCGGCGGCGAGTGGGTTGAACGCGATGGCGCACTGCGTGGAGGCGTTCTGGGCGCCGCGCCGCAATCCGATCAGCGCGCTGGCCGCCGAGGAGGGCGTCCGGGCGCTGGCGGCGGGGTTGCCGGCGGTGGTCGACGACGGTGACGACCTCGAGGCGCGCTCGAACCTGCTGTACGGGGCGTACCTGGCTGGCAGCGCGTTCGCGGTGGCCGGCTCGGGGTTGCACCACAAGATCTGCCACGTGCTCGGCGGGGCCTACGACCTGCCCCACGCGCAGACGCACGCGATCGTGCTGCCGCACGTGCTGGCGTTCAACGCCCCGGGCGCCCCCGAGGCCGCCGCCCGGATCGCCCGCGCGCTCGCGGCCGATGATCCGGTGGCCGGGTTGCGCGGGTTGTCGCGGCGGCTGGGGATCCCGCGCGGGTTACGGGAGCTCGGGCTGCGCGAGGACCAGCTGGAGCAGGCGGTGCGGTTGATCGAGCCGGTGGTGCCGGCCGACAACCCGGTGCCGGTCGACACCGCCGCGTTGCGCGCGCTGCTGGCGGCGGCCTGGTCCGGCCAGCCCACCACCACCACCGCCGCCACCACCGCCACCGCCACCATGAAGGAGACGGCGTGCGCACCCACCCCGACACCAGTTCGCCCGACACCGGCCACGGCGGCGAGGGCGGCGCGCGGGCCGACCGCGAGCAGGTGGTGACCGAGGAGGTCATCGCCAGTTTCGCCGGTGCCGCCTCGCCGCGCTACCGCGAGATCATGGAAAGCCTGGTGCGGCACCTGCACGCGTTTGCCCGCGAGGTGCGGCTGACGCAGGCCGAATGGGAGGCCGACGAGGACGGTTTCTACGACGTGCCGTACGACGACCAGCGCAGCGCCGGGCGGGCCTGGCTGGCCGCCGGAGCGGGTGGCGAGTACCGGTTCTGGTCGGTGCTGCCGGCGCCGTACCCGATCCCCTACGACGGTCCGGTCGGCGAGCTGCTCACCGCCGCGGGCCGCGGCCCGATGCGGCCGGCGCACCTGCACTTGAAGGTCGACGCGGACGGCCACCGCACGCTGATCACCCATGTCTTCCTGGCCGATGACGATTATTTGGACCGCAAGATCGACTACGGGGGGATCGTCACGCTCGCCGCCGCCACCACGGCGCTGGTGCTGGTCACCACCCTGGGCGGCACCAGCTATCCGTGGGGCTCACCGCCGATCATCGGGCTGCTCGTCGCCGCCGCGGCCCTGCTCGCCGGGTGGGCCGCGATCGAACGCGTCGCGGCCCAGCCGGTCCTGCCGCCGCGGCTGTTCACCAACCGCACCTTCGCGCTGGCCGGCGCGATCGCGTTCGTGGTCGGGTTCGCCATGATGGGCGCGACCACCTTCCTGCCGATGTATCTGCAGGTGGTGGCGGGCGCCAGCCCCACCAGCTCGGGGCTGCGGATGATCCCGATGATGCTCGGCATGCTGGCCGCCTCGACGGTGATCGGGCAGCTGGTCACCTGCACCGGCCACTACCGCATCTTCCCGATCGTCGGCACCGCGGTGTTCAGCGTCGGGCTGCTGCTGCTCTCGCGGATGACCGCCGCCACCTCCACGCTGGCCTCGTCGCTGTCCATGCTGGTGCTCGGGGTCGGGCTCGGCCTGGTGATGCAGGTGCTCATCGTCGCGGTGCAAAACGCCGTGGACTACCGCGAGTTGGGCACGGCCACCTCCGGGGCGACGTTCTTTCGCTCCATCGGCGGGTCGTTCGGGGTGGCCGCGTTCGGTGCGGTGTTCGCCGGGGCGCTGGCGACCAACCTGCGCCGGTTTCTGGCTACCACCGCGCTGCCGCCCGGCTTCGACCCGCAAGCCCGGCAGGCGCACCCCGAGCTGCTGCGCCAGTTGTCGCCGCCGGCGCGGGCCGCCTACCGCGACGCCTACTCCGGCGCCCTGGACACGGTGTTTGTGATGGCCATCCCCTTCGGAGTGATCGCGTTCGCGCTGGCGTTGGCGCTGAAAGAACTCCCACTGAAAACCACCTCGACGGCCACCGACCCCGGCGACACCTTCGCCATGCCCCACGCCCGGGCCTCCGCGGAGGAGATCGAGCGGGCGCTGGCCGTGCTCGTCGGGCGCACCGCGCTCCCGAAGAACTACCGCCGCCTCGCCAAGGACAGCCAGCTGCGGCTCGAACCGGGCTGCTGCTGGCTACTCGAACGACTCGACCAGCGCCGCGACACCACCCCGACCGAGCTGGCCGAACACGCCCACACCACCCTCGAGCGGCTGCGCCCCCGGTTACGGCAGCTCGCCGACGCCGGGTTGGTCACCCTCGCCGACACCACCACCACCACCACCACCACCGTCGTCGCCGCCGATACCACCGCCGACACCGCCAGGGGCACGATCGCGGTCACCGACGCCGGCCAACGCGCCGCGCACGCCCTGCGCTCGGCGCGCCGCGATGAGCTGGCGGGGCTGCTGGCCGACTGGCCGCCCGCCGACCACGACGAGCTGAGCGCGCTGGCGGCCCGGCTGGCCGAGCGGCTCGCGGCGGACACCACCGGCCGCACCCTGCTGGCCGACGGGCCGGCCCGCGTGCCGGACTGAGCTGGAACGGAGCTGTGATGCCCTCACTGACGTTGCTGCTGCTCTCGCGGTGGCAGTTCGCGTTCACCGTGGCCTTTCACATGACCTTCCCGGCGATCACGGTGGGCCTGGCGGTGTTCCTGGCGTTCGTCTACGGGATGTACCTGCGCACCGGTGAGCGGGTCTATCTGCAGATCTTCCGATTCTGGAAAAAGATCTTCGCGGTCGGGTTCGCGTTGGGGGTGGTCGCCGGCACCGTCATCACCTTCGAGTTCGGGCTGAACTGGGGCCCCTATGCCGCGGCGACCGGCCCGATCCTCGGCCCGATCATCGGCATGGAGGTCGTCACCGCGTTCTTCCTCGAGGCCGGCTTCATCGGGATCATGCTCTACGGCGACGGGCGGGTCAGCCCCCGGGTGATGTTCACCGCGTGCTGCCTGGTCGCGCTGGGCACGGTGCTCTCGACCACCTGGATCCTCGCGGCGAACTCCTGGATGCAAACCCCGGCCGGATACCGGATCGTGGCCGGTCAGTTCCAACCCGCCGATTGGGTCGCGGCCATCTTCAACCCCTCCTTCGCCTGGCGGTTCCCGCACATGCTGCTGGCGGTGCTGATCTCCGCGGCCTGGCTGATCGGCGGAATTTGCGCCTACTACCTGCTGGTCGGGCGCCACCTTGGGTTCGCCCGCCGCGGGTTCTCCCTGGCGCTGGGGGTGCTGGCGCTGCTGGTGCCCGCCCAGCTCTACATCGGCGACAACGTGGCCTTTCTGGACCTGGCCTACCAACCCCCGAAGTTCGAGGCCCTGGAAGGCAACTGGACCTCTGACAACACCGGCTACAACCTGATCGTCGTGCCGGATCTGGCCCACCAGCGCAACCTGGTGCAGATCACCATCCCCAAGCTGGACAGCGTGATCGCCAAAGACCTCTCCGGGCACACCGCCGCCCCGGGCCTGGCGCAAACCCCCAGGTCCGAGCAGCCGAACATGTGGGCGGTCTTCTACGGCTTCCGGGTCATGTTCTATGCCGCGCTGGTGATGTTCGCCGCCGCGCTGACCGGGGTGGTGCTGCGGCTGCGGCGGCGGCTGTATGTGGCGCGGTGGTTTCACCGGTGGATGGTGTGGCTGACCCCGATCGGCGTGGCCGCGGTGATCGGCGGCTGGGTGACCGCCGAAACCGGGCGGCAGCCGTTCGTGGTCTACGGGCTGCTGCGCACCGACCAGGCCGTCTCGCACCTGGCGCCGGCCAGCCTGATCGGATCGATGATCGCGTTCGTGCTCGTGTACCTGACGCTGTACGCCACGTGGATTGTGTATGTGATCCGGGCGATCCGACGTGGCCCCGACCCGGCGGACCTGACCGATCCCGCCCGGCTGGCCGAGGGCGCCCCGGGCACGGGAGATACCGCCGACAAGCCGGGCACCGCACCGGCCGCCGAACCTCCAGGGGTGTGAGATGGCACAAATCGCCTGGTACGCGATCACCCTGTTCTGCCTGGCCATGTATGTGCTGCTCGACGGCTACGACCTGGGCATCGGCGTGCTGCTGCTGGCCGACCGCGACGACGAGCGCCGCCGGGAGATGGTCGAGCTGGTGGCCACCGCCTGGGACGGCAACGAATCCTGGCTGGTGCTGCTGGGGGTGGCGCTGTTCGGTGGACTCCCGGCCGCCTACGGTGTGCTGCTGCCGGCGTTGTATGTGCCGGTACTGGTGATGCTCTTCGCGATCATCTTCCGCGGCGTCGCCATCGAAATGATCTCCGCAGCCCCGGGCTTCCCGCGCGGCTGGGGGTGGGCATTCGGGCTGGGCTCGCTGGTGGCCAGCTTCGCCCAAGGCGTCACCCTCGGCGGGCTGCTGTCCGGGGTGGCGCTGCGCGGCGGGGTGTTCGCCGGGGCCAGCTTCGATTTCCTCACCCCCTACGCGGTGCTCACCGGGTTCGCTGCGGTCGCGCTGTATGCCACCGCCGGGGCCGCGGTGCTGCGGGTCAAGACCGAGGGGGCGCTCTACCGGCGCGCCATGCTCGCCGGGCGGGCCGCGCTGGTGGCCACCGTGGCGTTGGCCGCCGCCAGCGCCGCGGCGCTCGCGCCGGCCACGGCGACACCGGTGCGGCTGGGCGAACCCGGCCGGCTCGCGGCGTTCGTCGTGCTGGTGCTCGTCGCCGCGGCCGGGCTGGGCCTGGCCGGGCGGGGATTTGGCCGCCGCCCGGACTGGGTCGCCACGGCGGGGGTCACGGCGGCCGAGGGCGCCGGGCTGGCCGGGCTGCTGGTGGCGATCTACCCGGTGGTGGTGCCGCCCCGCCTCGACCTGGCCGCGGCGGCGGCCCCGGCGGGGTCGCTGAACTTCCTGCTGGTCGGCGTCGGGGTCAACCTGCCCCTGGTGCTGTTTTACAACTGGTATGCCCATCACGTCTTCCGCGGCAAATACCGGGTGCTCCTCGCCGCGCGGCCCACCGGCCAGTCCGCGGCCGCCCGCGCCACCGACCCCACCCCGGCGACCCCGCGCGGAAAGGTGACGCCATGACGAGCCGCCCGCCACCCCAACCACCGCCGCAACCACCGCCGCGGCCATCTTCCCCACCATCGCCATCGCCATCGCCATCGCTACCGCCACGGGGCGCGCGGCGCCGCTGGCTGGCCAACGCCGCCTGGGTCGTGGCCGGTGTCGTGCTCGCCGCAATCTGCCTTGGGGTGTTCGGGGGCTACCCGCGCGCGCACAGCGCGCTGTTGAACCTGATCGCCCTGGTGTTGGTGATCGCGGCCGGCGCGCTCGTGTGGTATGTGGATGAGCGTCGTGAACGTCGCGGCTGAAGCCCGCGCGCGCCCGGCGAGCCCGGCGTCCGGGGCCAGATCGCGCTCGCCAGCCGATGCGCGGGCCCGCCTCGAGCGCACCGCGGCGCCGGGTCGGGGGCACTTCGCCCTCGCGGCCGGGTGCCGGGTCGCGGGCACCGCCGCGGACGTGGCGTTTTGGCTGATCACCGCCGGGTTGTTCGCCGGCGTCGCCGCCCACACCCTCACCCCGGCCGCGCTGGGACACGCCGGGGCGGTGCTGGGCGTGGTGGTGCTGGGGCGGGGGTTGGCCGGCTACGGCGCGCGCCGTGGCGCCGACGCCGGCGCCGAGGCGGTCAGCGCCGCGCTGGCCCGCCAGGTCCTGCGGGTGACGCTACGTCCGGCCGGGTGGGGGGACGCCGAGCCGGCGGCGCTGGCCCACGCGGTGCTGGAGTTGGCCGACCAGATCGGCGACTACCACCGCACGACGCGCCCGGCGCGGCTGGCCTGCCCGGCCGCGGCGGGGGTGCTGGCGGTGGTAGCGGTGCTGCATTGGCCGGCGGCGCTGCTGCTGGCCGCCACCACCCCGCTGATCCCGCTGAACCTGCACCTGGCCGGGCACGCCACCCGGGCGGTCGCCGACCGGCAGCTGCGCGAGGTGCGGGCGCTGTCGGCGCGGCTGGCCGATCGCTTCCGTGGGCTGCGCACCCTCGTCATGCTCGGCGCCGCGCCCCGCGAGGCGGCGGCGGTCAGCGCCGCGGCCGCCGGGCTCAACCGTGCCAGCGCGGCGGTGTTGCGCCGCGCGTTCATCTCGTCCGCGGTGCTGGACATCGCGGTGACCTTCGCCATCGCCTTGACCGCGCTCTACACCGGCCTGATGCTGCTGGGCTACTTGCCCGCCACCCGGCTTCCCCGGTTGACGCTGTCCACCGCGCTGCAGGTGTTGGTGCTCGCGCCGGTGTACTTCGCGCCGCTGCGCGCGCTGGGCGCCGGCTACCACGAACGCGAGGCCGCGCTGGCCGCGCTGGACACCCTCGACACCCACCCGGCGCCCCCGCACCCTCCATCACCTAGGCCATCACCGAGCCCATCACCGGGGCCGCCGACGGCGCAACTGGACGCGCCGGCGGTCGAGCTCGACACGCTGACCGTGCGCTACCCCGGTGCCCAGCGCCCGGTCCTGCAGGCGGTGACCGTCCGACTGGCGCCCGGACGGGTCGCGGCCGTGTGCGCGCCGTCCGGGGCCGGCAAGACCACCCTGCTCGCCACGATCGCCGGGCTGATCACCCCCAGCGCTGGCACCGTGACGCTCGGCTGTGCGCCCGCCAGCCGCCCGCCGAGCCCCACCGTGGTGAGCTGGCTCGGGCAAACCACGCTGCTACTGGCCGGCTCGCTGGCCGACAACATCCGGTTGGGCAACCCCACCGCGTCAGGCCATGCCGTACACGACGCCGCGCGGCGCGCCGGGCTCGCCGACCTGCTGGCGTGCCTGCCCGACGGGCTGGGCACCCGGATCGGCGCGGGCGGCTGGGGAGTCTCCGCCGGGCAGGCCCAGCGGGTCGCGCTCGCCCGGGCGTTGCTGCGCGACGCCCCGCTGTGGCTGCTCGATGAGCCCACCGCCCACCTCGACGCGGCCGGCGAAGCCGAGCTGTGCCGCGCGCTGGCCCGCGCCTGGCGGGGCCGCACCGTGCTCATCGCCACCCATTCGCCGGCCGTCACCGCGCTCGCCGACGAGATCTGGACACTCGCGGGTGGGCAGCTGCTCGTGGAGAAGCGGCGATGACCCTGAGCATGATGACCCCAAGCATCACCTCGAAAGCCCGGCCGAGCACCGGCTCCGGGCGGCGGCCGGTGTGGGGCTCTCTGCGCCTGCTGTTCGCCACCGCCGCGCCGCAACTGGCCGCCGGAACGGCGCTGGCCGCGCTGGGCGCCGGCGCATCGATTGGGTTGATGGGGCTCGCCGGCTGGTTTCTCGTGATGTGCGCGATGCCGCCCGCCGCGTTCAACTTCTACCCGCCCAGTGGCGGGGTGCGCGCGCTTGCCCTCACCCGCATCGCCGCCGGGTACGGGCAGCGGCGCGCCAACCACGCCGCCGCGCTGCGCTGGCTACTGGCGCTGCGGGCGCGGTTGTTCAGCGACGCCTCCCGCCTGCGGCTCCCCGAGCTGCGCGCGTTCGCCGCCGGGGACTTGGTGGACCGGGTGATGGCCGACGCCGAGACCCTCGCCGGCTTCGTGCCCGCCACGCTCGCCCCCACCGTCTCGGCCCTGGCCGCCGGGGCGGCGACGGTGCTGCTGCTGGCCGTCGTCGTGCCGTCGGCGGCGCCGGTGTTCGCCCTCGGCGCGGCGCTCACCGTGGCCGCCGCGGCGCTCACCGCCCGCTCACCCCAGCGGGTAGCGAAGGTCGCCGCCGCCCGCGCCGCCGCCCGCGACCTCCTCGTCACCACGGCCGCCGCCGCCCCGGAGCTGGCCTGCCTGGCGGCCCTCGACCAGGTCGGCGCGCAGATCATCGACCGGCTGGGCGAGCTCCGCGCCCGGCGCCGCCGCGCGGACCGGCGCGCCGCCCTCGCCCACAGCGGTGCCGAGGTGATCCGGGCGGCCACCCTGCTGGCCATCACCCTGCTGACCCTGAGCGCCAAGCCGACCCCGGCGGTCGCCGCGCTGGTCGTGTTCGCCGTCGCCGCGGCCCTCGACGCGTGCGACCCGCTGCCCGCCGCGCTACGCCACGCCATCCAGGCCGTCATCGCCGCGCGCCGGCTGGCCGCGCTCACCACACCAGCTGATCCATTGGGCGGTGGGTGCACGCCGCTCCGGCTCCGCGCCGGCGGGCTGGATGTACGCATCCACCATCCCGCCGTGCGCTACCCCACCCGCACCGTCACCCCCGACCTGGACCTGGCCCTTCCCGCCGGGACGGTGCTGGTGCTCAGCGGCCCCTCCGGTAGCGGCAAAACCACCATCCTGCGGGCCCTGGCCGGCGAGCTACCCACCGAGGGCGGACAACTCCTCGTCGGCGGGGTCCCACCGGCCCACCACCCGGCCGGCCAGGTGGTGCTCGTCGACCACGACGACGTGGTGTTCGCCGGCACCCTCGCCGACAACCTACGCCTGGCCGACCCCACACTCACCCACCAGCGGATCGGCGCGCTGCTGGCTGCGGTCGGGCTGCTGCCCGCGCCGCCCGGCGAACTCGGCCCCGACACCCTCATCGGCCCGGGCGCGCGGGTACTGTCCGGCGGCGAACAGCGCCGCGTCTGCCTGGCCCGGGCCCTGGCCGCCCGCCCCGCGCTGCTGCTGCTCGACGAACCCACCGAAGGGCTCGACACCACCGCCGCACACCACGCGCTGGGCGCGATCACCCGCCTGCTGCCCGAAGCCACCGTGATCCTTGCCGTGCACGACCGCCACCACGACCAGCTGCCCTGGCCCACCGGCCACCACCTGAGCCTGACCGTCGATCAGCGCTCCACGCCCACCCCGGCCGCCGATCACCCAATGCCCCGCGGCGCCACCACGAATGGAGGCCACCCGTGAGAACGCCGACGCTCACGCACTGGCGCGGTAGTCGCGCCTTCCCGGCCCTGCTGTTGACCCTGACCGTCATTACGGGGCTCGTCGACGCGGTCAGCTATCTCAAGCTCGGCCGGGTGTTCGTCGCGAACATGACCGGCAACGTGGTCTTCCTCGGGTTCGGCCTGGCCGGGGAGGCCAGCATCTCCGCGCTGGCGTCGCTGCTGGCGATCGTCGCGTTCCTGCTCGGCGCGCTCGGCGGTGGGCGGCTGGCCCGCCGCCACGGCCACCACCGGGGCCGCCACCACACCATCGCGGCCGCAGTCGGGCTCGTTGGCCTGCTGGTGGCGCTGATCGTCTCCCTGAGCTGGGGATATCAGGCCCTTGGGCCCCGCTATCTGCTCATCGCGATCCTCGCGGCCACGATGGGTGTGCAAAACGCCACCGCCCGCGCGCTCGCGGTCCCCGACCTGACCACCACCGTGCTGACCCTGACCCTGACCGGGCTGGCCGCCGACAGCCGCCTGGGCGCCGGCAAACCGAGCCACCTGCGGCGGCGCATCGTCTCCGTGCTGGCGATGTTCGCCGGGGCGCTGGTCGGCGCGCTCCTGGTCCTCAAGATCACCGTGGCGGCCGCGCTCGGGCTGGCCTGCCTGCTACAGGCCGCCGTCGCCGCCGCCGGGCAGGTCCTCTCGGCCGGCTCACCGGCGGATAGCTGGACCCCGGCCGCCACGAGCGCAAGCCCCGGCAAGTCGGCCTCGACCCGGCGGAACAAGGAAGATCCACGGTGAGCACCGTCTACCCTGATCGCGCCAAGCGCATCTTCGTCACCGGCGCCACCGCGCAAGAAGGCGGCTCCGTCGCCCACCACCTGCTCGGCGCTGGACGCCGGGTTGGCCGGCGTGGACGGGGTGTACTCGCCGCGGCACGGCGAGGGCAGCGGATCAGTCGGCGAGATCGGCCAAGGCATCCAACTCGCCGACGCCGCCCGCGACGCGGAGATCGCCCACTTCGTCTACTCCTCGGTGGCCAGCGCCTACCGGGACACCGGCGTCCCCTCCTTCGACGCCAAATGGCGGATCGAGCACAACCCGCGCGGCCCACCACCGTCATCCGCCGGTGTTCCTGATGACCAACTGGGACAGCCAACGCCAGGCGATCCTCGGCGGCACGCTGGCCTCCCCGCTCAGCCCCACCCGCGCCGTGCGGCAACTCGCCCTCGACGACGTCGGCCGGTGCGTCACCCGGGGTGTTCACCGCCCCCGACGCCTGGATCGAGCAGGCGTTCGATCCCGCGGGTGTCGAGTTGACCTTGGACCAGACGCGGACGCGTTCGGCCACGCCCCGCGCCGCCGGGTCCACTACACCCAGCTGCCCTGGGAAGGTTTCGCGAACGCGTCGACGACGAGGACTACCGGATGTTCCGCTCGTTCGAACAGGTCGGCTCCAAGGCCGACCTCGCCGCCGCCCGCGCGGTGCTACCGGACGTGCACAGCCTCGAACAGCACGTGCTCGCCACCGGCTGGCTGCCCGCATGAGCCCGGCAGCGGCCAGGCCCGGAGACCCCAGCGGTCGACGGGCCCACCCGCGAGCGACTACAACTCCAGTGCCCGGCGCCCCGCCCTGACAGTGATCGTGGGATCAACCGGCGGCGCCAGGCCACTGGGAGGACCCACAGGTAGGAGTTGCGAGGAGGTCCGCGATGAAGGTCGCTGGGTCGCGCTGGACATGGCCTACAGCGCTGTCCCCCACCGTGGAGATCAGTTGCGGGCCGCCGGAGGCGATCGCCGGCGCCCAGCTGGTGATCATCACCGCCGGGGTGAACGAGAAGACCGGCGGCGCGACCGACCGCGCCGACCCGCAAGGGCGGCTGCGGCCCGCCCGATCCGCTGGCCGACCTCACCCGAGCCCAGGCCGGCCATGATCGGGTGTTCTCCACCGGCACGCTCATCGACAGCCTGCGCTTCCGCGTCCACCTCGCCGGCCGGCTGCGGGTGCGAGCCCGCGACGTGCAAGCCCTCGTCGTCGAACACGGCACCTCGGAGGTCCCGTTGTGGTCCTCGGCCACCCTGGGCGGCCTGAGCGTGCTCGACCTGCTCGCCGAGGCCGGACACGACCTCACCCAGCTCCGCGCCGAGATCGAAAAAGAGATCCGCTACGCCAACATCAACATCATCGAGGGTGCCGGCGCCAGCCAATACGGCATCGGGGCCGGTGTCGGCCCGGCTGGCCGAGGCGGTCCTGCGCGACGAGCGCGCCGTGCTGCCCGCAGCCGCCTACTACCCCGACTACCAGGTGACGTTGTCGCTGGTCAGCGTGCTCGGCGCCGCTGGCGTGCAGCAAATGCACCACCCCCGCATGTCCGAAGACGAGCAGAACGCGCTGCGCCGCAGCGTCGAAGCCCTCCAGGCGGCGGCACAACGCTGCCGCGACGCCACCCTCAACCTACGCAGCCCACACACCGGGCGCGGCAACGCTGATCCCGAGCCGCCGCAAAGGACACCAACGCCATCGCGATCGCCCGATCAACCCCGCGCCCGGAGAAACGGTCAAGAGCAACTCACAGTCGGCGACCGCGAATGCCACGTCACGTCGGGCATCCTGGTCCAGGAAGTCATCCACGCGTGATCCAGCGCCCGATCCCAGGTCGCCCACCCAGGCGGCCATGCGCTTGCCCAGCCCCTGCGGGCCGCCATGCCCCGCGATAGAGCGATCTTCGACCGCCTCCACGGCGGTAATCCGGGCCAAGCACGCCAGGCAATTACCGCTGGCCCCGGGGTTAGGGCGGGGTTAGGGACTGCCGCCGAGCCTGTCCATCATCTGTTCTTCGGTGAGGCCGAGACGACGCAGCAGACCGGAATCGCGGTCAAGGTCGATCCGCTCGGGCAGGATCCGGTCGGCCTCTTCAACAAGATCAGGGCCGCCGACACGACGCACGATCGCAAGGCACGCTTGCTTGTCGATCTCCATTCAGGCTCCTCAAATTCACCGACGGCATGCCACACCAGCAGATGCCGCCACCGGCCGCGGCAGGTATGCCCGGCCGTGACGCGGCGGCCGGACTCCACCTCCAACCCGTCGTTTCCGTGGAACCGGCGAAAGAACTCCCGGCGCGCTGGTGAAACCGTGACGCGACGTGGCCGCGTTTCGTGAGGCTTGCTCAACCTCGCCGCGCACAGCCCCATCCTTACCCGCAGCCTCCGCCCGCCGCCACCTGGAACCGGGGCGCGAGCCGTAGCCACCCCGACCGGACCGCCGGGCCCGATCGTTGCCCGGCGGAGTTCCAGGAGACCGCCATGCCCAGTGCACTCGAACCGCCCAACCCCACCGGCGACCACCGCTCCCGTGGCCGGTTCGCCTCGACCGATACCGGGCGAGTGAAGGCGTTCAGCGACGCCGTCTTCGCCGTCGCCATCACCATCCTCGCCACCATCCTCGCCCTGGGCATGGCCACCCCCAGCCACCATCCCGGCGGGCTGAGGAGCGCGCTGCCGCGTCAGTGGCCGGTGTACCTGGCTACCTTGATCTCCTTCGCCTACATCGGGGTGATCTGGCTCAACCACCGTCACGCCTTCACCCGCATCCGCCTCTCGGCACCGACGCGTGCAGGGCCCTGCGGGAGCGGCAGGTCACGGGCAAGTCGTCCTCGCTGTCGAGTGAGATAACACCAAGCAAGCGCCTGCGCTTTGGCCGACGAGAATGTCTTGCCTATCTCGGAGGTCATCATCGCCTCGGCGTGGTCAGCCTCGGCCTCTAGGAGAACGGCGGTGTCTCTAGCCGGGGTTGAGTGAAGATCAGTCCTCGACGGTTGCGTCTTCGCTGGGCTTGGATGCTGCGGTCAGCAGACGTTGCATCTCGGTGAGGTCCTCGGTGAAGGCGTCGCGACGGGTTCGGTTACCGCAGGCGCGCAGCAGCCGCGCGAAATCGTTTGCCGCTTTGCTAATTCGCTCGGCAAGGCCGACCGAACCGCCGTGTGCTCCGAAGTCATTGGTCGCGGCGTAGACCCCAGTCGGTGCCACAATGGCATGGAGATAGGAAAACATCGGCCGTAAGGCGTGTTCGAGGACCAACGAATGTCGCTCGGTGCCGCCGGTCGCGGCGATGAGCACCGGCATGTCGTACAGCGTCTCCTGAGGCAACACATCAAAGAATGACTTGAACAATCCACTGTAGGAGACGTTGAAGGCGGGGGTCACCGCGATCAGCCCGTCGGCGTTAGCGACGGTTTCGAAGGCGAACTCCAATTCTGCATTGGCCAGCCCGGTCAGCATGGCGTCGATGATCGCATGTCCGAGCGGTCGCAATTCGATCATCGAAGACGATGCCGTGATGGTGAACCTGGCCAACTCGGCCTGGACCGCCGCGGTGATACGGTCAGCCAACAATCGAGTCGAGGAAGGCTGGCGCAATCCGCCACTGATGACTGTCAACTTGGTCATGACTGTTGCCCCTGTCCGCTGGACGAGATTTTTGAGGGTTTCGTCCGGCAGTTTTGGTCCGCACCAATGATTCGTGCGTTGGAGCATCCGGCACGTGCTGGGATCTGCCCACCTGAAATTCCTTGCGCAGCACGGGGATGACCTGTTCCCCGAGTAGATCGAGCTGTTCCAGCACCGTCTTGAGGGGCAGGCCGGCGTGATCGAGCAAGAAGAACTGCCGCTGGTAGTCTCCGGCGTAGTTGCGGAAACCTAGCGTGCGATCGATCACCTGCTGAGGTGATCCCACTGTCAGCGGGGTTTGCGCAGCGAACTCCTCCAACGACGGGCCGTGCCCGTACACCGGCGCGTTGTCGAAATACGGCCGGAACTCGGCCACTGCATCTTGGCTATTGGGGCGCATGAAGACATGACCGCCCAATCCCACGATGGCCTGGTCGCCGCTGCCGTGTCCGTAGTGTTCGAAGCGCTCGCGGTACAGCTGCACCATGCGGCGGGTGTGCGAGGGCGGCCAGAAGATGTGGTTGGCAAAAAATCCGTCGCCGTAATACGCGGCGATTTCGGCGACCTCCGGGGTACGGATCGACCCGTGCCACACAAACGGCGGGACCCCATCCAGGGGCTGCGGAGCCAGGGTGAAGCCCTGCAGCGGTGTGCGGTACTTGCCACTCCAGTCGACGACCTTCTCGCGCCACAGCCGACGCAGCAGCCCATAGTGCTCGACGGTCAACGGGATGGCATCCCGAATGTCCTGACCAAACCAGGGGTAGACCGGTCCGGTATTGCCCCGGCCCAGCATCAGGTCCACCCGACCGCCGGCCAGATGTTGCAGCATGCTGAAATCCTCGGCGATCTTCACCGGATCGTTGGTGGTGATCAGCGTCGTCGACGTCGACAGGATCAGCCGCTCAGTCTGTCCGGCGATGTAACCCAGCAGGGTGGTCGGTGACGACGGCACGAAGGGAGGATTGTGGTGCTCGCCGGTGGCGAACACATCCAATCCGACTTCCTCGGCTTTCTTCGCGATGGTCACCATGGCCCGGATTCGTTCTACCTCACTGGGGGCCACGCCGGTCAGCGGGTCAGGGGTGACGTCGCCGACGCTGAAAATGCCGAACTGCATGCCTGCCATTGCCTACCCCTATCCCGGTCGTCAGACGACCGTCATCGAATCACCCACTATGGAGTCCACGCCGCCAGCGGTGCGCATCCGCGGCACGACCCTGGTTTTCCGGCCAGCACTACCGATTTGTCGGAGTTCACCCCGACCCGAGACCGGGGCCGGGGCTGGGCATCTGGCTGGGCGTCTACGGGCGGCGCACAATACGACTGGTTGGGGCAAGGTGGATAGCTGGCTTCCCACGCTGGGCTATTTGGGTCTCGATCGGCTGTCCGAAGCGGTAGCGCGGGTCAATGGTGGGGCCCAGGACGCTGGCCGCGATCCGGAGTCGATCCGCAAGATTTGCAACCTCGGCAGCATGATCGGCGCAGAAAGCCGGGAGCTGTTCCAGGGTTCGGTCCAACAGTGGCTGGACCAGCTTGCCGTGATCGTGGAACGGTTCGACATAAACGGATTCGTGTACTGGCCTAGCGCCGATCATGAACGGCAGATCGCGGTGTTCGCTGAGGAGGTCGTGCCAGCATTCCGCCGCCTGGTAGCAGCCCATCGCTAGCTTGGCGCGTCCCGGACTGCCACGCGAGGGCGCGGGGGTGAACAACTAGGTCTTCGCTGGTGGTTCAAGAACTAGATCTTTGTCAAGGTCGCCGGGCAATGAGTAACCGCGTACCGGGCCGTGTCCAGTACGGGCGGGTCACTGACGTGCCCTAACCCAGGATTACCAGTGTAGGGGAGGTTCGGTAAACGACTGGGCGGTGCGCCATTGGCTGTCGGGATAGCGGGTGGGCAAAGTGCGTGCCCAGCCGTTGAGCAGGTCGTCGGGTTCGTGTGTGCGCTTGTACCGGCACACAGCACGCCAGTAAGCGGCTTCCGGCGCGACGTGACTGCGCGGGAAACGGCGCAATATTTCCTCGTAGGCGGTTTCAGCGTCTTGCAAGCGGTTTTGCCGGGCTAGTGCCCGTGCCCGGCCAAGCAACAGCCTGGCGGTGAACTCTGCAGGCGGCCAATACCCCTGCCAGGCGTCGTATTCAAAGCCATCCGGATCCAGCACCCGCAGGTCGGGAGTCCAGATCTGCCGAAAGCGCTGCACTAATGGCGCATTGGCATCGTCGGTGGTGTCAATCTGCAAGGGCACGAAGTGGTCGGTGATGGTGGCGACGACCGTCGCCTCGGGGTAGCTGACTGCGGCCAGCGCCCCGCAGCCGCCTCACGTCGGGGAAAAAAAGTCGATCAGGACGAATTTGTTGGTGATCTTCGCCTCGCTGCAGGCGGCGTCCAGATCTACTGGCCGCCAGGGAACCTGTTGCACCCTGTGCTCCTGTGGATCAGTTGCTGGTCGGATGGGGTGTCGCGCGCGGTGTGTCTGCCGCTACACGTTGTATTATCACCCGCCGGTCCAGGTGCCAAGTGGTTGTTTCCCCACAGATGTCATCTGAAAGTTGGTCCTTGTCGCAGCTAGCGCGGCCGCGGCGGTGACCCGAGTGGCGATGGGGATCAACGTCTCAATTCCCGCAGGCCCTTGGTGGCGCTGCGGTCAGGCGCCGATGGCGTGGAACAACCGGCCCACGGCTGCCGCGCCGAGGCCGATCACGACCATCTTCAGGCCGTTTTTGCGCCAGCCACCAACGAGGGTCAGCGCGGAGTACATGCCCACACCGAATAGCACCCGGGCGCTAAGGATGATGGCCAGCACGAGCGCTAACGTCCTGGTCAACCACAGGAACGGAACTAGCGGGATCAAGTGGCCGATCAACGTAGCCACGGTGATGACGACCGAGGCGCGCAGGATGTCGGCGGTGCCCACCGGCTGCAGATGCAGGTCCTTGTCCATCATCGTCGCAAGCAGCTGTCCCGGTTGCCGGTGATGGTGTCCACCACGCGGTCGAGCAGTTCCCCGCTGAAGCCCTCGGCCACATAGATTTTGCGAACCTCGCTGCGTTCGGCCTCGGGCGTGGTCTTGATGTGTTCCAGTTCGCGCTGCGCTGGGCGCTGTAGTAGTCGCGTTCGGAGATCAACGATGTGTAACCCACCGCGCCCATGGAGATGGACTCGGTGATGGCGGCTGCGAAGCCGGTGGTCAGCACCACTGTGTTCGAGCCGCCGCCGGCGATGACGCCAAGGATCATTCCGAGGATGTTTCACCAGCCCGTCATGGCCGCCGAGGATGACGTCGCGCAGCCAGTTGGTCTTGCGGTGACCGCACCTCCAGCCTCAAGGGTCGCTCACGTGATCGCTACCGCGAC
>JAFAXZ010000252.1 GCA_019240665.1 Pseudonocardiales bacterium
ACCTTCGAACAGACCGTCGTTCAGGTCCCACTCGGTGACCTGCTCGCCGAGACCGGACTGCGTGACTCCGGCGGTGTCACCGCGACGAAACTCGGTGGTGAGGGCCCGGCCGGTGTGGTGGCGCAGTGATGGCCTACCTGGGCGTGCGCTGTTCTCCAGCGACCGCACAGACGGTGTGTCCGTCGCGGCGGAGAAGCTCAGCGGTGAGATCCAGGAGCACGGCTACTGGGGCGGCGTCCGAGACCGGATACCGCTGGCGCAGACGGACCGCCTCGACCCCTCGGGCGAGTTGTCCCTCGAGACCGACCCGTCAACCGGGCTGGTCACCATCCGGCCGCACGGCAACCTGTGCCTCATCCGTTCCGGCCAGGACTGGACTGAGACCGACGGAGACGAGCGGCGGATGTACCTCGAAGATGTCGAGCCGCTACTGCACGCCGGCATGGACTTCCTGCGCGACGACGGGCTCGAGATCGGCTGCTACGCCAACCGATATCTCCGGGTCACCACCGACGACGGCGTCGAGACCGACAAGAGCTTCGGCATGAGCTGGTGGCGGAGCCTGGAAGACCTGGAAACCTGGTCGGAGTCGCATCCGACGCATGTCGCGATCTTCCGGGCGGCACTGAAGTACCTGTCGACCATGGGCCTCGACGCCCGCCTGCGGCTCTACCACGAGGTCACCGTCACCGAGGCAGGCCAGCAGGATTTCCGGTATCTCGGCTGCCACGACCGGACAGGCATGCTCCGCACGCGACCATCATGACCGTGCGCCCTGTGTCGAACACTGGTCAGACCCCCGCCTAACTGCCATGGGAGCACCCCACGGTCCTGTCGAACCCGCGTTCATCCCGCATCACTTGCCGGACGGCGACTCAGCCAGCTGGGGCAGTGCCTCGACATGGTCATCAGTCGTGGCCGGGAAGCATGTACTTCGGCGACTGCTCCTCAGCCAGGAAGTTCAGCAGCAACTGATTGACCAACGCGGGTTTTTCCAGCGGTAGAGCGTGCGAGGTGCCCAGGACAACCACGAGCGAGCCGGGAATCCGGCAGAGCCACGGCGACGACAGCACTGTGTTCGACGCGCACACCGTTCGCCGCGCACACCGTCGTCGCCCTGCATCAGCAGTACGGGCATCCTCAGCTCGGCGAGTGCGGACAACTCCAGGTCAAGCTCCTCGCGCCACAATCGCAGCCACTTGTCGAACACGACCGGAAAGTGTTCGTGGCCCTCCGGAGACTAACGCTCGTACTGCGGATGGAGCATGTCCGCGAGCGCCGCGGTGTCCGACCCGTCGATAATCGCCCGGGACACCGACCCCACGCGGACGGCGGTTACAGCCGTGCTCGAAGTCCTCACCCAAGATCCCCGGCACAGCGTCAGGTCCGTACTCACGGCGTGATGAGCCGCGCACCGCATCTTCACCCACCCCTGGGACCGTCTTGAACCGACTCCTGCTGGCCAGGACGAGCAAGGAAAACCTCTCGCCACCTCCGCTCTCGGCAGATGAGGACGTCCAGAGAGTCTCGTTAGTCGCTCCCGCGCCGGGGTTAACGTGTGTTGGCAAGGGATCCCCGTGCGGGCAGTGGTGCTCGGCCTGTTGAGGTCACACGTCAGTGGTCTGCTCCAGGTCGATCACGATCTTGCCCAGCGTGTGACCGGACTCCACTGCTCGCAGTGCCTGCGGCGCTTGGTCGAAGGGGTAGGTCTGGAGCACCTTGGGATCGACTTTGCCTGCGGCGACCAGGTTGGCGACGGTGGGAACGCCCGCCGAGCTGGAGATCAGGAAACTGCCTCCCAACTCCGCGACACGGGGGTCGGCGACCGACACGATCCGGGCGGGGTTGGTGATCAGAATGGCGACGTGGCGCATTGGTTCACCGCCGACCACGTCGAGGATGGCATCCACGCCGCCGGGGAGCAGTTGCCGCATCTGCTTGACGACGTCGCCCCTGTCGTAGGGCACCAGCGTGGCTCCGAGACTTTCCGTCATCGACCGTTTGGTCTGGCTACCGACTCCGAAGACCGCCGCGCCGCGGTTGCGCGCCAGCTGTGCGGCCATGACGCCGACACCACCACCGACGCCGTTGATCAGCAGCGTCTCCCCCTCGGTGACGCCGAGTTTCTCCAGCGCGTCCCAGGCGGTCCCCCCGGCCACCGGCAGCGCGGCTGCCTGCACGAAACTGACCTGCGGGGGCTTATGTGTGGTGGCCTCGGCGAGCAGCACCGCGTGCTCGGCGTAGCTGCCGTGTTCCGGTGCGGCCCTGCCCATCACGTCATCGCCCTGGGCGAATCCCTCGACGTCGGAGCCGACTGCTACCACGACACCGGCCGCCTCGACGCCTAGCGCCAGGGGAAAGCTCGGTGTGCTCTGCGGGTTGGCCATCGCGCCGCTGCGAATCTTGTAATCGACAGGGTTGACTCCGACAGCCTTGACCTTGATCACCAGCTCGCTGGGACCCGGTGCCGGCTCAGGCCGCTCGAACCAGGTCTCGGTCTCCGGACCACCGTACGAGGTGTAGCCATAGGCCCTGCTCATCGCGGTCAGTCCTCTCCGTCCTCCCGTACCAGTCCTTCCTATCCTGCCTCGGCCGACGCACGGCGACCGCATGGCAATCCCCTTACGGACCCGCTGGGCACGGCCTGCACCAGCACCCGAACACAGACAGCGGCAGAAGAGGACACTGCGCTCGGCGATTAGGCCGATCGTCGTGTCCCAGTAGAGGATCGGCCTACGGGACTGGCTCGCGTACATCGGTAGCGGCTGGAAGTTGCTGTAGGTCTCGGGGAACGGGGACGCTGCGCCGCACACGCGGGAGTGACACGGTTGGTGTAAGCGGGCCGCCGCGCAATCGTGGCGGATCGAGGTGGCCACCGATGAGTCTCCTCTAGCCGAGCGTCGAAACCGGTGGAGCATTCGACATAATCGGGAGGAGCCCTATGCGCGTCCAGCGCGGCGAGGGCCTCGCCGGGGGCGAGGTAGCCGCCGAGCACGTGCGCGGCAAGGCCGTCGTTCACCGCGAGCAGGAGGAGCGCGAACCGGCGCGGGTCGGATTGCGTTCCCGCTGAGCGGATCTGCGCGGTGACGAACTCCTGGAGCTGCGCCATGTCGGCACGCATCCGCTCGCCGATGGCCCCCTCTCGCACGCCCTCACCGAGAAACGCGAAGAGCGAGTGGCTCTCCCGGCGGCGTTGCTGATCCAACGGCAGCCATTGGATCAGTAGGGCGCGCACCGCCGCGTGCGATGGCGGGGGGTCCGGCAGATCGGCGAGCGCGGCCGCGTACCGCTGACCCACCCGCTCCGCGACGCTGTCCATGGCGAACAGCAGCATCTGCTCTTTGGTCCGGAAGTAATGCTGCACGAGACCCATGGACATGCCCGCCTCGGCGGCGACATGCCGGAGACTGACGCCGCCGAATCCGCTCCCGTCCACCACCCGCCACAGGGCATCCGCGATCTCCTGACGGCGTTGCCGGTGGTCGACCTGCTTGGGCACGGCTGCCGAGCATGCCGCATCGGTGAACAATACGAACGCATTGCCAAGCCGGCTACACCACACCGGCAGCTGGATCCTCGCCCACAAGGCGACATGATGAGCCCGCTATCGAACCACCTCTTTCCACCGGCCGCAATACTGGACTCGCGCGCCGCACTGCCTGACAGGGAACCGGGCACCGGCCCGACTGGTGCGCGTCTGAATCATCGGTGCGATCATTGTCGGACTAGGACGCCGACGAAGCGAGGTAGGGAATGAACGTACCGGGGGATCCGCGGGGCGGTGGCCCGTACCCCCCGCCCGTGGGCTACGGGCAGAATGCGGCGGGGTATGGCCAGGGCCCCGGGTACGGCGCGCCCCCGGTGCGGCCCCGCAACGGCTTCGGGATCGCCGCGCTGGTGCTCGGCCTGCTCGCGCTGGTGCTGTCCTGGACAGTTATTGGCGGCATCGTCTTCGGCATACTCGCAGTGATTTTCGGCCTGCTCGGTCGGGCCCAAGCCAAGCGGGGCGAGTCGACCACCGGCGGCTTGTCAATCGCCGGGGTGGTGCTCGGCGGCATCGGACTGCTCATCGCGATCGGGCTGATCGCATTGGGGATGTCTCTTCTGAACTCGCCGGCCGGTCAGAGCTACCGGCAGTGCCTCCAGCAGTCGGGCGGGGATCCGGCGAGGGTCCAGCAGTGCGCCTCGGAGTTCGGCCGCCAACTCGGTGGCCGCTGAGTGACCGCTCACGAGGCGCAGGCGCCGGTGGAGACTTCGGTATTTCGGCTCGATGCTGCGGCGACGTCGTCAACGATCTCGTCATCGGCAAGCACGAACCCGGTCTCGTCGTTGTCCACTGCTGCCCCGAACACCAAGCCGAGCACTTGGCCGGATCCATCGAGCAGCGGACCACCGGAGTTCCCGCTGCGCACCACGGCGCGGACGGTGTAGACGTTGCGGACCACGGTTGACATGTTGTAAATGTCCGGGCCGCGCAGGTGGATGCGGTCCCGAACCCGGGCGGCCGAGGCCGTGTACGGCCCATCCAGCGGGTAGCCGAGCACCAACCCACTCAACCCGGAGGTGGCTGGCTTCGAGGCCAGCTGCAGCACCGGCACTGTCAACCCGGGTACCTTCAGGACCGCGACATCAGTCTCCGGGTCATAGCTGACCACCTCGGCGTCCAGCGTGCCGTCCGTGGTCTCCACCTGCACCCGATCAGTGCCGGCGACCACATGCGCATTGGTGATCACCCGCTGCGGCGCCACCACGAACCCGGTGCCCTCCAACGCCCGGGAGCAGGACCTCGCCCGGCCACGAACCTTGAGCACGCTGGCCCGAGCCTGTCGCACCACAGGGCTGTTGAGCAGCTCTGGATCGGCCGGCCCGACATCAGTGATCGGGGTGGGCGAGAAGGGGGCGAGCACGTTGGGGAACCCGGAGACATCTAACAGTCTGGTCAGCTCGGAGGGCAGTTCGCGCAGCACGGTGGGCATCATCGTGTCCACGATCCGCAGCACCGACGAGTCCCGTACCGCCCCGCTCAGCCCGGTATAGGCGGACGATTTCGTCAGCGGCAGGGCGACCAGCCAGGCCACCACCAGAGCCGCAATGCCCTGCACCACCGCACCCAGGAAACCGTCCACCCGGCGCAGCGCCTCGGCGTCGATCCGGCGCTGCACCGCTCGGCCCAGCAACACACCCAGCGTCTCGCCCAGCGCGATGAGCACGATCACGATCGACACGCCGAGCGCGACCCGGACTTCCGGGCTCTGGTAGCCAGCGATCAGCGACGGCGCACTGCGCACTCCGATCACTGCCCCAGCCAGCACACCGATGAAGGACGCCGCAGCAGCGACCGTCCCCTGCCGGGCACCGGAGGTCGCGGCAAGCAGGGCCAGGACCAGGACCAGCACGTCCACCCAGTTCACCGGATCACCTCGGTCCGTTCGGCCGGACGCCATGCGACGTCCAGGTCGTACTCAGCCGCCGGCTCCCAGGGCCGTGCCCAGCCGCCCATCGTCAGCAGCGCGGCCAGCAACCCGCCGGTGAAGGGCCAGACGAGCATCCCAGGTACCAAGAACACGGGGTACGGGTACCCACCCGGTCCGCGAAGCCCGACCACCTCGGCGGCCTGCAGCCCACCCACAAGCGACTCAGTCATCCGATCATCCGACCGATCCGGGGCCGAGGTAGCGAGCAACGACCGCGCGCACCTGCTCTGGGTTACGCAACACCTCGGGGGGGTTGACCTGGTTGACCCGGCCGTCGGCGGACACCACATAACTCAGCGGCAGTACTGGTGGAGCGCTCAACGCGGCACGCAGCCTGCCATCGGGATCGCTGACCGACGGGTAATGCACGTTAAGTGCGGCGAGCAGATCAAGCGCCCCTTCGGGCAGCCGCTGCACCTCGACGCCGAGCACCGGCACCGCACCAGGCTCGGTGGCGTAGGCCGCCAGCGCGGGAAGCTCCTGGGCGCACGGTTGGCACAGCGGTCCCCACAGGTTGAGCAACGCCGGCCGGCCAGCCAGCGCCGTCCCCATGTCGACCATCCCCGGCTGGCCAAGACAGGGCAGCACGAGCCCGGATAGCGGCCCGCGAACCGGGGTGAGGCCCGGGTGCGCGGCCGGGCACGGTCGCAGAGCCGCCCGGGACCTCAACTGGTCAATACCGGGCGGCGAGCCGGCAGCAGACTGCACTGACTGGCCGAGCTGCGTGGCACCCGTTGACGCGGGACCCGTTGACGCGGGACCCGTGGTGGGGCTCGCCTGTGGCCACAGGGCCACGACGAGCGCGAACGCCAACACCACCGTCACCAGCACCCAGCGCAGCGCAGGCTTCACAGTACCGTCCCTGGGGCCGCGACACCTTTTACCCCCGGACCGTCCCGTAGATCGGTAGGCAGTCCAGCCATCGCCAGCAGGTGCGGTGTTTCAGGCCCGCGCAGCAACGCGGCAGCAACCCCAGCTTCAGTAGGTCCCAGTCCGTAGGACGGGCAATCCCCAGCCAGCGGACACACCCCGCAGGCCGGGCGGCGAGAGTGGCACACCCGGCGCCCGTGGAAGATCACCCGATGGGACAGCATCGTCCAGTCCCGTTGCGGTACCAGCTCGGCAATCGCCTGCTCGACCTTCACCGGATCCTCGTGCTCAGTCCACCCCCACCGGCGCACCAGCCGCCCGACGTGGGTATCCACCGTGATGCCGGGCACACCGAAGGCGTTACCGAGGATCACGTTGGCGGTCTTGCGCCCGATTCCTGGCAGGGTGACCAGGTCAGCCAGCGTGGGGGGCACCTCGCCGCCGAAGCACTCGAGGAGCGCAGCGCCGAGTCCGATCAACGCCGTCGCCTTGTTCCGGTAGAACCCCGTGGGCCGGATCAGCTCTTCCAGCTCGTCCCGATCGGCAGCCGCGTAATGGGCGGCGCTGGGATATCGGCTGAACAACTCTGGCGTGGTCTCGTTGACTCGCTTGTCGGTGCATTGCGCGGACAGGATGGTGGCGACGGCGAGTTGCAGCGGCGTGGAGAAGTCGAGCTCGCAGTGCGCGTCCGGGTAGGCGGTGGCCAGTACCCGGCCCATCCGGCGGGCTCGCCGGACCAGCGCGAGGTGGCTCTCCGCAGCGAAGGACCGGCGCGATCGAGCTGGCACGTCTTCAGCCTACGGAGGTGGTGCCCAACCCCGTCGCCCAGCCCGGTCACCCAGCCCGGTCACCCAACCCGGTCACCCAACCCGGTCGCCCGAGCCGGCGGTGCGACACGCCCGGCACGCGGCCCCCCGCGTGCGCACCAGTCGGTGATGCGGCATGATCCCCGGCACCATGACCGTCTGGTTCGTTGCCGCCGTGCCAGTTTTGATCATGCTCTTTGCGCTCGCGATGGAGCGGCTGGAGAACCGCCTGCGCCACCTCACGGTGCAAGAGAACGAGGTCGAGGAATTCCTGCAGGCAGCCCGCCCTGAGGAGGTACGGGTGCTGTTTGGCAGCGGGATCGCCGGTGCGCTGGAATTGTTCCGGCTGCGTCGGCGACCCGACACCGGTCCACCTCACGGCTCACCCAATGGCGGCTCACCCAATGGCACTGGCCCACGCAAAGTCGGCCTGGTCACGTCACGCCGCACCCGGCAACGGTCTTAGACTCCATCGATGTGATCGGCGGCACTGAAGAGAGGCTCCTTGACGGCGGGGCCGGTCCGCTCAGTCAGCTGGAGGAATGCGGTGAACGACCCCCTGGCCAAGGCCGGCATCTTCCAGGGTGTTGACCCGTCGGCAGTTCAGGCTCTGAAAGCCAGCTTGGAACCGGTCAGCTTCCCTCGGGCCCACGTCATCTTCGCCGAAGGCGAACTGGGCGACCGCCTGTACATCATCCTGTCGGGCAAGGTCAAAATCGGGCGGAAGTCGCCTGACGGCCGAGAGAACCTGCTCGCCGTGTTCGGGCCCTCGGACATGTTCGGCGAACTATCGATCTTCGATCCGGGACCACGGACATCGACGGTCACGACGGTGACCGAGGTCAGCGCGGTCAGCATGGATCGCACCGCGTTGCGGGAGTGGATCACCAAGCGGCCAGAGATCGCCGAGCAGTTGCTGCGGGTGATCGCGCGACGGCTGCGCCGGACCAACAATATGCTCGCCGATCTGATCTTCACCGATGTGCCGGGGCGGGTCGCCAAGGCGCTGCTGCAACTCGCGCACGACTTCGGCACCCAGGAAGCTGGCATGCTTCGAGTGACCCATGACCTCACTCAAGAGGAGATCGCCCAGCTGGTCGGCGCCTCCCGGGAGACGGTGAACAAGGCGCTTGCCGATTTCGCCCACCGCGGCTGGCTACGCCTGGAGGGCAAGAGTGTGCTCATCCTGGAGCCCCAGCGCTTAGCCCGCCGCGCCCGCTGACAGCTGCCCTTCAACCCCAATCCAGCCCTCGGGTGCTCTGCGCTTCCCGAGTTCGACACTAGAGTTGCCCGGCGTTGACCGGGCAACTCTAGTGTCGAACTCGGGGGATATAGCGTGGGGTCTGGCCTGGGCGGAGCCTGACTGTGGATGGAGTCCCAGTTGTGGATAACTCGGGGGGCTGGGGGCTTGGTGAGTTGCTGTGAAGTGGGGCTGAGGGCAGGCTGCGAGGCATGGGGGAGTTGGACGCACCGTTGCGAGGGTCGCTTGCTGTGTCCGCTGGGCTGGTGACCAAGAATCAGCTGCGCGGTCCCAGATTCCGCAGGTTGTTTCCGGACATCTACCTGCCGGCGCACCTCGTCCCGACGCTGGCCATGCGATCGCGTGGCGCGCACCTGCTGGTCGCCGGGCGTGGTGCGTTGGCTGGCTATTCCGCGGCGGAACTGCTCGGCGCCCGGATTGCGCCCCGCGACGCGGACGCCGAGGTGGCGGCGGGCCGTGACGTGCGTGAGTGCCGGGGTCTGCGGGTACACCGGGAGCGGCTTGCCGAGGACGAGGTTGAGACGGTGGCTGGGCTGGTGGTCACCTCCGCCCTGCGCACCGCATACGACT
The DNA here is from genome assembly GCA_019240665.1 of Pseudonocardiales bacterium. Taxonomy (GTDB): domain Bacteria; phylum Actinomycetota; class Actinomycetes; order Mycobacteriales; family Pseudonocardiaceae. Next base: position 8,982 of record JAFAXZ010000252.1, read on the forward strand.
TGGCACGCTGGTCGAGCCTCGTGGAGGGTATCGTCGCGGCCGACGCGCTGGGCCGGATCGGGCGGTTTGGACCGTCCGCGCTGGTTGGGTTGGCCGCTCGCTACCCCGGGGCGCGGTGGCGCGGAAGAGTTCCGCTGGTCGCCGAGCTGATGGATCCGCGCGCGGAGTCCGCGATGGAGACTCGGTGCCGGTTATCCCTTGTCCTGCGCGGGCTGCCGCGCCCGGAGCTGCAGTACCGGGTGTGCGACGAGCTGGGAGATCACGTGGCCTGGCTGGACATGGCCTATCCGAGCGCACGAGCTGGTGTGGAGTTCGACGGGGAACACCACCAGAACACGCCGACGTTTCAGGCCGACCTGACCAGGCACAACCGACTCGCCGCGCTAGGCTGGACTGTGCTGCGCGCCAGTGCCGCCGACATGCTGCGCAACCCCGACCGATTCGCCGCCCAGGTCCGCGCCGTACTCCGCCAGTGCGCCGCCTGACCACCCCGCCTTGTGCCGCCTGACCGCTCTGCATGCCCCAAGTTCGACAACGCCGAGTTCGACAACAGAGTTACCTGGTCGGACTGCCCTTCCAGCGGTGTCTGCACCGCGATGAGCCCAAGGGTGAACCGTGCTCTCGGGCGTGCCTTCCACGTGCGAGACAGTTCGAAGGAGGGAATGTGATGGCTACAACGACGAAGTCATCACAACCCTGGAGGGACTGCCGCGGGCGCTACTGACTCAGGACACCTCGACGATCAGTTCGACTTCGACCGGAGCGCCCAGCGGGAGCTCGGCGACCCCGATGGCGGACCGGGCATGCGCCCCCGCCGCGCCAAACACCTCACTGAGCAGCTCGGATGCCCCATTGACCACGGCCGGCTGGGCGGTGAACCCGGGTGCCGAGGCGACGAACCCCACCATCTTCACCACCCGGACCACCGCGTCGAGCCCGAGCAGGTCGTCCACCGCGGCCAGCGCGTTGAGCACGCAGGTTCGGGCCAGCTCCTGACCGCGCTCAGTGTCGATCTCGGCCCCGAGCTTGCCGGTGGCCCCCAGCACTCCGTCGACCAGTGGAAGCTGGCCTGCGGTGAATACCAGGGATCCGCTGCGCACCGCGGGCAGGTACACCCCAGCCGGGGTGGCCACCGGCGGCAACACCAACCCGAGCTCGGTCAGCCGACCCGAGGCGCTCACTGCTTCGGGCGCTTGAGGTAGGCCACCAGCTGCTCCCCGGTCGGACCGGGCAGCACGGTGACCAGCTCCCAGCCGTCAGCTCCCCATTGGTCGAGGATCTGCTTGGTGGCATGCGTCAACAGCGGCACGGTCGCGTACTCCCAGATTGTCATGACCGTGCACGCTAGCGCGCGGTCATGAGTGGCGTTCCGCCTAGGCTCGCGGCATGTGGTCCGATGAGCTGGTGCAGGCTCGCCTTCATGTCGTCACGGGCAAGGGCGGGACCGGCAAAACGACAGTCGCCGCCGCGCTGGCTGTAGCGCTGGCCACGGGGGGCGGACGAACGCTGCTGGTGGAAGTCGAGGGACGGCAGGGAATCGCGCATCTGTTCGACACTCCCCCGTTGCCCTATCAGGAGCGGCGCATCGCAGTCGCCCCCGGCGGCGGCGAAGTCCGGGCGCTGGCGGTGGACGCCGAGGAAGCTCTTCTGGAGTACTTCTCGATGTTCTATAACCTGGGCTTCGCAGGTCGTACCCTGCGCCGGATGGGCGTGATCGAGTTCGCCACCACGCTGGCGCCGGGGCTGCGGGATGTGCTGCTCACCGGCAAAGTGAAGGAGGCGACCACCCGAGCGGAGCAGGGTACCCACACCTACGACGCTGTGGTGCTGGACGCTCCACCGACCGGGCGGGTGGTGAAGTTTCTCGATGTCACCAGGGCAATGGCCGACCTGGCCAAGGTGGGCCCGATCCACAGTCAGAGCACGGGGGTGGTCCAGCTGTTGCACTCGGCGGATACCGCGGTACACGTGGTCACTCTGCTGGAGGACCTGCCGGTGGCCGAGACCCTGGAGACCGTCGCGGAGCTGGATCTGGCGGATCTGCGCCCGGGCGCGGTGTTGATCAACCGGACGCGACCCTCCCGGTTGCCCGCTCGGTCGGTGACCGCCGCGGCTAACGGCCAGGTCGATGCTGACCGCGTCCGCGCCGGGCTACTCGCCGCCGGCTTGGATCTGGACTCGGCCGTGCTCGATGGCCTGGTCGCCGAAACCGTCGAGCATGCGGTGCGGGTGGACGCCGAGCAGCAGGCTCGGGCCAGGCTCGCCGACGCCGGCATGCCGCTGATCGAGCTGCCCGAGCTCACCGAAGTCGGGGGGGATGGAGTCGATCTCGGCGGGGTCTACGAACTCGCCGAAGCACTCCGCGAGCAGGGGGTGCGATGAGGCCGCCGCCCCCCTTCACCATCGACGCGCTGCTGGACAACCGGACTACTCGAGTGGTGGTGTGCTGCGGTGCCGGCGGGGTGGGTAAAACGACGACGGCTGCGGCTCTGGCGCTACGGGCAGCCGAGCGAGGCCGATCGGTGGTGGTGCTCACGATCGACCCGGCGCGACGGCTGGCGCAGTCGCTGGGGCTACGGGAGCTCACCAACAATCCCCGCCCGGTGGCGCCGACCGCGGAGATCAAGGCGGCTGGCGGCCAGCTACACGCGATGATGCTGGACATGCGACGCACCTTCGACGAGATGGTGCAGGCGCACGCGAGCCCCCAGCGGGCCGCCGACATCATCGCCAACCCCTTCTACCAGGCCATCTCCTCGTCGTTCTCCGGCACCCAGGAGTACATGGCCATGGAGAAGCTGGGGCAGCTGGTGGCGGCCGGGCAGTGGGATCTCGTCGTGGTGGATACCCCGCCTTCGCGCTCCGCGCTGGATTTCCTGGACGCCCCGCAGCGGCTGTCGTCGTTCCTGGACGGGCGGATGATCCGGCTGCTCTCCGCCCCTGCGCGGGCCGGCGGTCGCGGCGTGCGCCGGCTGGTGGGTGCTGGGTTCGGGCTGTTCGCCCGAACGATCTCGACGATCCTGGGCGGGCAGATGTTGGCCGACGCCTCGGCGTTCGTGCAGGCTTTCGACACCATGTTCGGCGGGTTTCGGGAGCGTGCCATTGCGACCTACGAGCTGCTCCGCGCCCCGGGAACGGCGTTTGTGGTGATTGCTACTCCGGAGACCGACGCAGTGCGCGAGGCGGCCTACTTCGTGGACCGATTGGCCACCGAGTCGATGCCCCTGGCCGGGCTGGTGCTCAACCGGACACATCCCGAGCTCGCCGACCTGCCGGCAGCGCGGGCTGAGACGGTGGCTGAGGCGCTGGAACAAGCGGGCCCCGCCGCTGGTTCTGCTCCGCTGGCTGCGGCGGTGCTGCGGCTACACGCCGATCGGGTCGCCCTGGCCGGGCGGGAACGCCGGCTGCTGGCTCGGTTCCGCAGAGCACATCCGGCCGTCGCGGTGGTCACGGTGCCGGCACTAGCCGCCGACGTGCACGATCTGCCGGAACTGCACAACATCGGCAGGCTACTCGCAGGGGAACAACTTGCGGTCAGCCGTGACTGAGCCGATCAGGAAACGAGCCGATCAGGAAACGAGCCGATCAGGAAACGACAACTCCCGGCCGACACCCCATCCCGTGCCTGCCAGCGCGGCACCGCCGTCAGTGGGAGGTGCGGAGTCCGGCGGCCTGCTCGGTGACCTGGCGGACGGCTGGCCGTCGCCGGTAAGGGGCGAAGTCACCGACAAGCCGGGTCAGGTGGCCGACGCAGCGGGCGGAGTCGACCTCCCCGGTCAGGGTCTCCACCGCCCGGGAGGCCAGGGAGACGGCGTGGTCGACCTCGGGCTGGTCCTGACGCAGGTAGGTAGTGGCCAGATCAATGTGGCGCCGCGCGCCGTCACGAGCATAGCTGGAGTCCTGCAGCCGCAGCGTGGCGCGCAGGTGCTGGCGGGCCCGACCCCAGTCCTCCAGGTGGAGGTAGCAGGCGCCGGCATAGGCATGGGTTGCGGCCTCGTCGATCCAGTAGCACCAGTCCGGCTCCCCCGAGGAGCCGGGGGTGTCGCCGAGCCGGTCGAAGGCGGCGTCCAAGGCGCGGCGGCACTCGGTGGCTGCGCCGTCGCAGGCGTACGCAGATCGAGCATCGCGGCAACCCGGGGGGAGGCCCCCGGATAGCCCGCCCGAGCGGTCTCAGCCAGCGTGACCGACTCCCGGATCTGGCCCAGGTCCTCGGCTTGCTCAGACATCGATCTCACGATATTGGCGCCCAATGCCCGGTCTCCGGCGGCGTGCGCGGCGTGCAGCGCAGCGACCCAGTACCGCTGGGCCTGCGGATGCTGCCCGCCCTCCAACGCGGACCAGCCGGCCAGCCGCATCAGCTCGGCGGCCGTGGCGTGCAGCCGCCGCCCCACGCTATCGGTGTAGCGGCGCTGGTCCAGCAGGCCCAGCACGTGCCGCAAATGCGCGCGGACCAGCGGCAGCAGCGTCCCACTGCCAATCTGATCATCCATTCGGCGCAACCGACCGGCGATGTCGTCGAGGTGATCGACCACTCCGACCGGCAGCGGCGAACCGGATGAGCGAGCCACTCCAGCGTCAGGGCGGGCGATCAGCCACTCGTGAGCAGGAGCGCACGCCGCGGCACCCAGCAACGTGAGCAGAATCCGCCGGTCCATGCTCCCAGCGTCGGTCACCACCCGCACCGCATGCAAACTCCCGGCCGCGGTCCAGGGCAGCACCAACCCCCTGATCGCCGAGACCGCCTCCACGTCATCACCGTCCCAACCCAGATCGGCGGTGGTGATCGGGCGTCCCAGCTCATCGGACACCAGCGCGGCCATCAGCGCGGGCCACGGGGAGCGCGGCCGATCACCGCGCAGCCACTTGCAAGGCGTTTTGGCATGCATCCGCTCGCAGCGCCCGTGCCGGGCGGCGAAGCCGTTCAGCCGCCGAGCCAGCGCCTCGGGCTTCCAGCCCAGCTCGGCAAGCACGGCAGCGAGCGTGCAGGTTGAGTCCGTCATACCCGTGCCCATGATCGCGGTCGAATGGTGGTACCGCACCGTAACGCTCTGATCCGCGGGATGGAACTAGGGCGCGGCTACTACCCGACGTTGTGGGCCTCACCCGCCGCGGGCGCCGGAACGCACCTCGGGCACTCATTCCGGCGCGCCACCCTCTCCGGTTGCCTTACCGACCATGAGCGAGAACCTGACGTACACACCCCGGCCGATGAGCATTCCCGACGAGACATTCCGCGCGATGTTGCGGGGCCAGACCCTGGAGGGGGAGCCCACCACCCTGATCGTCCCCGCCACTGGAGAACACGCCGACGCGATGGGGGCGGGGGTCAGCGAACTGAGTCGAGCATGTGGTATAGCAGCAACAGCTGGGTGATCGCCAGCGGCTCGCTGCGGACGCCCTCCCCGATCTGGCCTAGCGAGGACGGCAGCTCCGTCTCGGTGTCGAGCTTCGTCCAGATCGCTTTCTCCAACAGCCGGCTCTCCTCGCGAGGCACGTACCCGTGTACGTGCAACGCATCCACCGGTCTGCCGTCCTCGTCGCGGGCCAGCTTAAGGTGCATGGCGCGCCGGTCGGATTCGCGGAATACCCCGGTGAGATCGGGGTGGGGGATCGTCGGGCGCAGCGTCAGCTCAGCCGACAGTGGGGTATCCGGCGGGTCATGGCGGGTTGCGATGGGACCAAATTGGACCACGATGTCGGCAGCGGATCGTTGGGGGCGAATGAACGCCTCAGACTCGGGCTCCCGCTTGTCGAGTTCGGCCAGCACCTGCTCTGGGGTGTATCCGCGTTTGCTGACATCTCGCTTGATCTTCCAGTCGCGGCGGATGTGCTCGAGCGGGTCGAGATACACGGTGATGTCGAAGCACGCCCGGGACAACCGGGTGTGCAAGGGCAGCAGACCTTCCACGATCACGAACTTGGTGGGTTCGATGAGTTCGGGTCGGGTGAGCTGGCCGGTGTGGTGATCGTAGACCGGCTTGAGCACTGGCTGGCCGGTGGCCAGCAGCTGCAGGTGCTGCTCCATGATCTGCACGTAGTTGCAGTCCGGGTGCAGTGCGGTGAACGGCAGTCCCTTGCGTTCCTGCCGGTCGTAGCGATGGTAGTCATCCACGCACAGGGAGGTGATCCGATCGGCGCCCAGCGCCTCCACCAGTCCCTTGGTCAGCGTGGTCTTCCCCGCAGCGCTGTCGCCGGCGATCGCGAGCATCACCGGTCGCGACGGGCCGGACCCGGCGCGCTCCATCCGCAACAACTTATCGGGCACGATACACCCCTTTTCTCCGCAAGACCCCGTTAGGACTCAAGAGGCCGGACCTGACGGTAAACAGGCCGGCTGCGGCCCGGCGTCCCCTTCTGGAGGGAAAGGCAAGGGGGAATCCATCCCCCACCGTGTCCCCCTCCCGTGTCCCCCCACCGTGTCCCCGACCAGGCCTGATAAGCTGATTACACTCAGCATATGAAAGGCCAGCCGCTACGCGTGGTCCTGGTCGATGACCATGAGATGGTGCGTACTGGCCTCAAAGCGATGCTCAGTCGGTTCGCTGGGCAAGTACGGGTGGTCGGCGAAGCCGCGGATGCAGCGACCGCGCGACGGATAGTAGCTGGGCTGAACCCCGACGTAGTCCTCGCCGACGTGCGGTTGAGCGGGGAGAGTGGGCTGGACCTGTGCCGCGACCTTGTGCAGGACTCCCCCGGACGTCGGGTCGTCCTGCTCACCGTCTACGACGACGAGCAGTACCTGTTCCAAGCCATCCAGGCTGGAGCGGCGGGCTATCTCCTCAAGCAGATCGACGGTCCGGAACTGGTCGAGCAATTGCGCCGGGTGCACGCCGGCGGCGTGGTCGTCGATGCCGGCCTCAGTGCCCGGGCCGGGGCTTCCGCTGCCCGGCTCCATGCCGGCGAGTACTGGCCCGGCGCGCACCTCGGTCTCACCCAACGGGAGAGTGAGGTGCTCTCGCTGATGGTGGCCGGCTCGTCCAACCGGGCTATCGCCGCCGAACTAGTGGTTGGCGAGGAAACGATCAAGAGTCACGTGCGGGGCATTTACCGCAAGCTGGAAGTGACCGACCGGGCAGGGGCGGTGGCAACGGCGCTGCGCGAAGGCCTCTTCCGCTGACCCGCCGCTGGCGGTTACGCCACGGCGGCCGAGTTGGGCTCGACCCGGTCGGCCAGCGCCTGCTGACCCTCGGCGACCTGGGTGGGGTCCCCGTGCCAGGCCTTCAGCGCCGGATCGACCAACGCCCGCCCAAAGGAGAAGGTCAGCGGCCACGGGGTCTCATGCTTCTGCATGGCGGCCAGGTTCGCGGTGGCCACCTCCGGCGACTGACCGCCGGAGAGGAAGGCGACTCCGGCCAGCGCCTCGGGCAGCACCGCCCGCAGCGTGGCCACGGTCCGCTCCGCGACCTCTTCGGGACTGGCCTGCTGGCCCGAGGTCGAGCCCGGCACGACCATGTTGGGCTTGAGCACGGTGCCGGCGAGATCCACCCCAGCTTCGTCCAGCTCCGCCAGCACGTGCTCCAGCGCCGCGCGGGTCACTTCGGCGCACCGGTCGATGGTGTGGTCACCGTCCATCAACACCTCAGGCTCGACGATGGGCACCAGGACCGACTCCTGGCACAGCGCGGCATACCGGGCCAGCGCGTGTGCGTTGGCCCGCAGCGCGTTGCGGGTTGGCAGGCCGTCACCAATGATGATCACGGCGCGCCACTTGGCGAAGCGGGCACCTCGGGAAACGTAATCCTTCAGCCGATCGCGCAGGCCGTCGAGGCCCTCGGTCACCTTCTCACCGGGTGACAAAGCTAGCGGCTTCGCCCCGGTGTCGACCTTGATACCAGGCAGGATATTCAGGGCGTGCAGGGCGAGGGGAAAGTCCTGCCCGTCGTCAAGCTTCTGGTTGAAGGTCTCGTCAGACAGGATCACTCCGCTGATGCCGCGGTGCAGTTCCGGAGTTCTGAGCAGCATCTCCCGGTAGGCCCGCCGGTTCTCCGCTGTCGCGGGAACCCCGGCCTTCTCCAGCCGGGAAGACATGGTGCCGATGCTCTCGTCGGCCGCGAGGATCCCGCGCGGCCGGCTCACCATCGCCTGGGCGGTTCCGTGCAGCGCCTCGATCATGGCTCTCCTTCCACCGCGACGGGCCGGTCCCCGCTGCCCTCGAGCCTAGGCCGGGACTGCCGCGGCGCACGTCCCCCGGTGGGTGGATCCGGTGGGGGGGTCGGTGCCGCCCTGAAGGACGGTGCCGTCCTGAAGAACACAGACACCCTGGCAGGCACCCCCCGAGGCGCCACGGCGGACCGCCGGCCGTGTGGTCGCCAGCCGGACGCGTGCAAGTGCTGGGCGAACAGCCAGGTGGAGGCACCGAAGTACGCACCGACGACCGCATGCCACGGCCGCCGCATCGGGGTGCCCGGAGTGGGTACCGCGACCAGCCGCCCGTCGGACAGCAGGTCGGCGATGGCGTCCCGGGAGACCAGCGCACAACCGAGCTCGGCCACCGCGCCGGCCACCACCGCCCCGTTGGAACCCAGCACCAGACGAGGTGGTACGACGTGCTGCGACTTCAGGTAGGCCTCGACCCTGGTGCGGGTAGCCGACCCCTGCTCGCGCAGCAGCCACGGAGTGTGTGCCCAGTCGAACGCCTCGGCGACCGAGGGCGCCGCCACGACCACGAGCTCGTTGGGTTTGGTGGCGACCACTCGCGCCTCGACCCCCGAGGGCGGCGCTCCAGCAATGACCAGATCGACCTCGTGGGCACTGACCAGGTCCCACACCTGCGCGCTGGGGGCCACCTCCAGGGCCAGCGCGACTCTCGGGTGCCGCCGACGGAACTCGGCCAGTAAGGCGGGTAGGAGGTGCTCCCCGGCGGTGGTGACCGCGGCGAGCCGGAGCCGACCCCGCTCCGGGTCGAGCTCCTGGGCCGCGGCCGCCGCACCCTCGTCGAGCAATCCCAGGACCCGGCGGGCGTATCGGGCATAGACGGCACCCGACGCGGTCAGCCGGAGCCCCCGACCCACCGGCTCCACGAGTGGCACGCCGAGCTCGCGAGCCAGGGCTCCGATCGAGGCCGACACCGCGGACTCGGTGACCGTCAAGCGGCTGGCGGCACCGCGCACCGATCCGGTGGCTGCCAGCGCAACCAGCGTGCGCAAACGAGACTCGGTCACAGCAACCCCTGAGCAATCAGTACATAGTCATGGCCAAAGACTTGATAGACACGCTGATTATTTACCGCCAAGCTCAGTGTTGACCAGAGGCCAAGCTCAGTGTTGACCAGAGGAGGCAGGCGTGACCGACACTGAAGTCAACAAGTCACAGAAGAAGAAGGCAGATCGCTGGTCGGCCGGGGTCATCCCTTATGCCGAGATGGGCTACTGGAAGCCCGACTACGAGGTGAAGGACAGCGACGTGCTGTGCGCGTTCCGGGTGAGCCCGCAACCCGGGGTGCCCCCGGAGGAGGCTGCCGCCGCGGTCGCCGGCGAATCCTCGACCGCGACCTGGACGGTGGTGTGGACCGACCGGCTCACCAACTACGACACCTACCAGGCTAAGTGCTACAAGGTGGAGCCGGTTCCCAATGCGGAGAACCAGTACATCGCCTACATCGCCTACAACATCGACCTGTTCGAGGAAGGGTCGATCGCCAACATGACGTCGTCGATTATCGGCAACGTCTTCGGATTCAAGGCGCTCAAGGCGTTGCGGCTGGAGGACATGCGGATCCCCCTCCATTACGTCAAGACCTTCCAGGGCCCCGCGCACGGGATCATCATGGAGCGGGAATACCTGAACAAGTTCGGCCGGCCCCTGCTCGGCGCGACCACGAAGCCCAAGCTGGGCCTGTCCGCCCGCAACTACGGCCGGGTGGTCTACGAGGCGCTGCGCGGCGGGCTGGACTTCACCAAGGACGACGAGAACATCAACTCCCAGCCGTTCATGCGCTGGCGCGACCGGTACCTGTTCTCCATGGAGGCGGTCAACCGCGCGCAGGAAGCCACCGGCGAGATCAAGGGCCACTACCTCAACGTGACCGCGGGCACCATGGAGGACATGTACGAGCGAGCCGAGTTCGCCAAGGAGCTTGGCAGCGTCATCATTATGATCGACCTCACCATCGGCTACACCGCGATCCAGTCGATGGCCAAGTGGGCCCGGGCCAACGGGTGCATCCTGCACCTGCACCGCGCCGGGTACGCCACCTACGCCCGGCAGAAGAACCATGGGGTGAACTTCCGGGTGCTCGCCAAGTGGATGCGGCTGGCGGGGGTGGACCACATCCACTCCGGCACCGTGGTCGGCAAGCTGGAGGGCGACCCGAACGCGATCCGCGGTTACTACGACACGTGTCGGGAGCTCAAGGTGCCCCGTGATCCGGTGCGGGGCTTCTACTTCGACCAGGAGTGGGGCTCGATGCCAGGCGTGATGCCGGTGGCCTCGGGCGGTATCCATGCCGGCCAGATGCACGACTTGCTGCACTACCTCGGCGAGGACGTGGTGCTGCAGTTCGGCGGCGGCACGATCGGCCATCCGATGGGCATCGCCGCGGGCGCAACCGCCAACCGGGTCGCGGTGGAAGCGATGATCAAGGCGCGCAACGAGGGCCGCGACTACCGCAAGGAGGGTGACGACATCCTCAAGGCGGCCGCCAAGAAGAGCCGCGAGCTGGACGTCGCACTAGCCACCTGGGGCGACATCACGTTCAACTACGAGTCGACCGACGTGCCCGACGTGGTCGAGACGCCGACTTCTGCCTGATTGGAGAAATCGAGGATGCGTATCACTCAGGGGACGTTCTCGTACCTACCTGACTTGACCGACGAAGAGATCACCAAGCAGATCCAGTACGCGCTGGACAATGGCTGGCCGTGCTCGGTGGAGTTCACCGACGACCCGCACCCCCGCAACAATCTGTGGGAAATGTGGGGCCTGCCGATGTTCGACCTGTCCGACGCCGCGGGAGTGCTCGCCGAGGTCAACGAATGCCGCAAGGCAAAGCCGGAGCATTACATCCGGCTCAATGCCTACAACGCGAATTACGGCAAGCAAACTGTCGCGCTGTCCTTCATCGTGCAGCGGCCTTCGGAGGAGCCTGGCTTCCGGCTGGAGCGCCAGGAGTCGCACGACCGCAGCATCCGCTACACGTTGTATCCCTACGCTACCGAGAAGCCGCACGGCGAGCGGTACAACGGGCAGCGATGACACCCCCCGACCGGCTCCCCGGGAGCACCGTCCCCGAGACACGGAGGGGTTTCGGGATGGCCCGGCCCGGCCGCGATGCGGCCGGGCCGCAGGCCCCGGAAGAAGCTGACGAAAAACAGACGCTGCCGCCGGATGCCCGGATCGATCTCGCCAAGGAGCGCGCAGAGATCGGCATCGATGACGTTTTCAACGCGCTGGACGCCGATCTGGTCGGGCTGGCCCCGGTCAAGAATCGGATCCGCGAGATTGCCGCACTGCTGCTGGTGGACCGCGCCCGGGCCCGATTCGGCTTGTCCACCTCAAGACCCAACCTGCACATGTGTTTCACCGGCAGTCCGGGAACCGGCAAGACCACGGTGGCCATGCGAATGGCCGACTTGCTATACCGCCTGGGCTACCTGCGCCGCGGGCACCTGGTCTCAGCGACCCGCGACGACCTCGTTGGTCAGTATGTCGGCCACACCGCACCCAAGACCAAGGATGTCCTCAAGCGAGCGATGGGCGGCGTGCTATTCATCGATGAGGCCTATTACCTGTACCGCGAGGACAACGAGCGCGACTACGGGCAGGAGACCATCGAGATCCTGCTGCAGGCGATGGAAAACCAGCGCGAGGACCTCGTGGTGATCCTCGCCGGCTACAAAGACCGGATGGACTCCTTCTTCGTGTCCAACCCTGGGATGAGTTCCCGGATCGCGCACCACATCGATTTCCCCGACTACACGCTTGCGGAATTGGAGGACATCGGAAAACTCATGGTCGCGGCGGAGGGTTACTGCTTCACCCCAGAGGCCCAAAAGACCTTCCGGGAATACCTGGAGCGCCGCAAGGCCCAAGCGCGGTTCGCCAACGCCCGCAGCGTCCGCAATGCGATCGAGCGGGCTCGGCTGCGGCACGCGAGCCGCCTCATGGAAATGGATCGACCGGTCAGCAAAGAAGAGCTCACCACCTTGGCCCCCGAAGACCTCCGCGGCAGCCGGGTCTTCGCCGAAGG
>JAFAXZ010000149.1 GCA_019240665.1 Pseudonocardiales bacterium
CAAATCGACGTTGGTCTGCGGCCACGGTGCGCGTCGCCAAGGCGGACCTGGTGCCCACGCAGGCGAACCTGCTGAGCGCCTGCGGCATCCACGAGGCAGTTCGGCGATTTGGATGCTCGAGGTGAGGGCAAGGAGCCGCCGGAACCAAGAGTCTTCAGGGATATCGTCTTCGGGCCGGCTGATGTCGAGGTAGTAGTTTCGCGGCGTGGACCAGCGGGGTTCGTTGTGGCAACCGGTGGCCTTTGATCTGGCCACCCGCAGGTGGGTGCCGCGGGAGAGTCCGGGGGCGGTGCCGGTGCCTGAGCTGGAGGGAGCGCTGGTGTGCGACGAATCCAGCCTGCAATGGGCCGCTGAGGACTTCGGCCATGTGGTGCATCGCCGCCCACGGGCGGTGCTGCGTCCAGGCGGGGTCGCCGATGTGGCCGCGATCGTGGCTTTCGCTGGCGAGACCGGGTTAGGCGTGGCGGCGCGCGGCGCTGGTCATTCCACTTATGGCCAGGCTCAGACCGCGGGTGGCATTGTCATCGACATGGCTGGGCTGGATCTGGTGAGCGACGTGCGTGCGGACCGGGTCACAGCGCAGGCCGGCGCGCTGTGGGGTGAGGTCTTGGACGCCACACTCGCCCGTGGGTGCACACCTGCGGTGCTGACCGATTACCTGGACATCTCGGTGGGCGGCACCCTGACAGTCGGTGGCGTGGGCGGCACCAGTCACTGCTACGGATTTCAGGTCGACAGTGTCGAGGAGCTGCGTGTGATTACGGGGACCGGCCAGCTGGTGACCTGCTCGCCGGAGCGGAACCGGCGGTTGTTCGATGCGGTCCGGGCCGGGCTTGGACAATGCGGCATCATCATCAGCGCCACCGTCAGTGTGATACCGGCACCCGCCCGCGCTCGACGCTACCGCCTGCGCTATCGCGACCTCGCGACCTTTCTCGCAGACCAGCGGCAACTCGTGATGCAGGGTCGATTCGATTTCCTTCAGAGCCAGACCTTGCTGGCAGCGCCCGGGGTCTGGCGATACCTCCTGGAGGCTGCCACCTACTACACACCACCGGTGGTGCCCGCTGACGCGGCGCTGCTCAACGGTTTGGGTTACGACCGTACTGACGAGGAGATCGACGATATCTCCTACCGGGAGTTCGCGCACCGGATGGCTCCCGGCGAGACGGCGCTGCGGGCCAGTGGGGAGTGGTTGTATCCGCATCCCTGGATCACGGTCTTCCTACCGTCGGGGGCCACTGCGGCGCTCGTCAGCGAGATCCTCACCGGACTCACCGCTGCTGAACTGGGCAACTCAGGGCTGGCCTTGCTCTATCCGGTCCGCGCTGACCGGTTGCGTGCACCGCTGACGCGAGTACCCGACTCGGAGCTGGTCTGGCTGTTCGCACTGCTGCGGACCGCCAGCGCCGACGACCCCGCGGGCGCCGCTGCCATGATCGAGGCGAACCGGGTAGTCCGCGACCGGGTCCTCGCCCGCGGTGGACTCACCTACCCGACCACTACCCTACCGATGTCCCCCGCGGATTGGCGCACCCACTTCGGGCCGCACTGGCGACAGCTCCTGATAGCCAAGGAAGAGTTCGACCCGCATGGGATCCTCGCCCCCGGCTACGGCATCGTCAACACGTTACTCCAAAACAGTACCGATCGGTGTGGAGCGCAACGTACACACACAGTTTGACGCAGACGCCGTGCATTCCGCCGGGGGACACTGCGAGACTCCACCTAAGTATAGTTCATCCACTTTTTCATTACTTTACGTCCACCGATGGTCATACGTTACGCTCTACCCGTTCCTCCGGCTACCAGGCGACGGATGACTTGGGCGCGAGGATCGCCAAGTTCATCGAAAATGGCTAGTGCTTCCCGCCAAGCGTCCAGGGCCAGCGTCTTCTCGCCTCTCTCGGCGAGCAGGCTACCGTATGCATGCAGAGTCTGCGCTTCGCCCGGCCGGTCACCAATTGCTCGGTAGGCGGCAAGCGCTTCTTGAAAACACCTAACCGAACTAGCCGCGTCGCTGGAATCCCGATAGGTCTCACCAAGGGCGAAGAGGGCTAGGCCTTGGCCATCGCGGTCGCTCAGGCTAGTGAATATGGCAAGCGCTCGCTGCAGAAAATGGGTGGCGTCGGCCAATAGATGGCGGCGGCGCAGGATAGCACCGAGGCGGACCAATGCGGCGCCTTCGCCGTCCCGTGTGCCGCTGGCCTGGAACAGGCTGGTGGCTTGATGAAGATGCTCTGCGGCGTCTTCTAGGTGGTTGCGGTCGCAGTCCACGAACGCAATGGCATAGAGGGTCCAGCCCTGTCCGACCTGGTCTCCAAGTTTCCGTCGGAGCCGCAATGCCCGTGTCAGGTGGGCTTCGGCCTCGTCAAGCCGGTGTTGTTCGCGGTAGGCGTTGGCCAGGTTATTGACCACCCACGCCTGAGCGAATTCATCTCCGCTTGCCTCGGCCGCTTGCAGGCCGATCTCGTGGGTGGCCACCCACGAAGTCCATGGCTTGCGCAGGTGAAAGAAATTCCACAGTCCGAGCGGAAGTTTCCATGCGATGGCTAGGTGCCCTGTTTCCCAGGCCAGGCGGGTCATCGCTACGAGGTTAGGGAGTTCCGCTTCGCACCAGGACAAACCCTCATCGTAGGAAAAATGCGGGATATCAAGGTCAAAGGCTGGGGCCGGCAGTGGCAGGTTGCTTCGGTGTGGCGCCAACACCCAATTGGCTTCATAGGTCGTGTGTAGATACCACTCGAGCAGCCGATCAACGGCAGCCTTCCGCTCGAAAGCCGGCTCCTCAGCGCTGCTCAGTTCTGCGGCATAGACCCGTAGCAGGTCGTGGAACTGGTAGCGAGATAGGCCGATTTCCTCAAGCAGATGGACCCCAGCAAGAGAACGCAACAGTGCCGCCGTCTCCGCTTGTGACAGGCCGGCTAGAGCCGCAGCTGCGGGCACTGTGATGTCCATCCCCGGATACAAACCCATTAAGCGGAACAAACGTGCCTGTGGAACCGACAAGGCCGCATAGGACCAGGACAGCACTGGTCGCGCGGCGGCCGTTTCGTCCTCCGACGTGGTCAAGGCATCGAGACGGCGGCTCTCCTGAGCGAGTTCTCTGGCCAGGTGTGACAGTAGCACGTCAGGTTGGGAAGCGATACGCTCAGCCACCACCCGCATGAACAGGGGGAGATGACCGCAGTAGCAGGTTACAGCAGTAGCAGTACGTGGTTCTTCCTCGACTCGGGCTGACCCAATTAAGATTCGTAGCATGGCGATCGCTTCATCTGTCGAGAGCGGACCCAGTGTGATACGTACAGCGTCGTCGCGAGCCACCAGGCCGGGCAGCCGGTTACGGCTGGTGATGACCACCATGGATCCGCCCGTGGCAGGAATGAGTGGCCGGACTTGTGCGGAGTCCGCAGCGTTGTCCAGTACCACCAGCATGCGCCTGCCCGTGAGAAGGGCGCGATAGCGCGCGGCTTTGGCCCCTACTCCCACGGGGATCTGGTTGGGCGTCTCCCCCATCGTGATGAGGAACCCGTTTAAGACTTCCTCAGGATCAGCTGGGCAACCGGTCAGGTCAAAGCCGCGCAGGTTCGCCATGAGTACACCCTCTGTGAACATTCCCATAGCCTGATGCGCCCAGCGGACCACGAAAGTCGTTTTCCCGACACCAGCAGCTCCATCTACGACCACGATCGTGGGCCGTGGGTCGGCGGCGGGCTCTGCAAGCGCGTTGAGCTCATTCGTCTGCCGCTGACGACCGACGAACACCCTGGCCGCCGGGGGCAATTGCATTGGGCGCACCGAACTTTGCCCCCGTCGCCGCACAGAGCCCTCGTCGTTCGCTTTCCGGCCCTCGCCGGGCACGACATGCTCCGCGGTGCCCAACGCCATGGCGCCCGCAGCGTCCTCATGGGCGGTTGTGGGGATGGCCGGAGTGGTGGTGCAGGCAGCGTTGGCCAGCACGATCTCCGCGGCCAATTCCCGCAACAACGCATACTCCCGGTGCTTGCGGAAGTGCTCCTCACCGACGTCCAGCACCTCGCGGGCTGCGCGTCGCCGATTTCATCGTGGCAACCCCCGCGTCGTACCCACACCCAGCAAGCGCTCACACGCCAACCGAGTCGGTCCCTGTCCCAACCGTTCCACCGCTTCACTGACCACCGCCGCCACAGCCGCG
>JAFAXZ010000152.1 GCA_019240665.1 Pseudonocardiales bacterium
GACCATGCCATGAACGGCACCCGCTACCACGCTTACTCCGGGCTGGTGGGCGGATATCTGGTACGGGACCCGCGCGAGCGGGAGCTGGCCCTGCCGACCAGCGCGGCGGACGGGGAGATCCTGTTGGTCCTGCAGGACCGCAACCTCGACGTCGTCGACGGCGAGCTCCGACTACTCCACAAGATCACAACCGATACCGCGGAGTCCTTCGGCCCACTCACCCTCGTCGACGGCACGCTCTGGCCGAGGCTACCGCTGCGGCCGATGGTCTACCGGCTGCGGCTGCTCAACGCGAGCAACGCCCGCACCTACCGGCTGCACCTGGTGACCGCACGAAAGGACGCGGACGGCACGGTGGTGGTCACGCCCCAGCACGACCGGGTTCTGGTGATCGGCACCGGCGGTGGCCTGTTGTGGCGAGCCTGGCGGCTCGGCGATGACCAGGCCCTGACGGTGGCATCCTCCGACCGGATCGACGTCCTCGTCGACCTCACCGACTTGCCCGACGGGGAACAGCTCCTGCTGGTCAACTCCGCGCAGGCCCCGTTCGACGGGGCTCCGCCACCGCCGCTCGATAGCCTGCTGACCAACGGCGACCGACCAGGCCGCAACCCGTACCCATGGGTGCTGCGGCTCGACATCGACGACGACGCCCCGACCCGCGGCGCGTCCCGCGCGCTGTTCACCAACACCGCGGCGGCCGTGCTCAATCCGGCGTTTCGACGCCTCGTACGCGACGAGCACCAACCGGCGCGTATTGACGAGCCTGAGCAGTTCCCGATCACCGCGCCCGACCAGCGGACCATCCTGCTCGCCGAGACAACCCCGCCCGGCCATCTTTACCTGCACGAGATCGTCGAGGATCCGGCCGGAGAGATCACGATCCAGTTCCCCGGCGACGCGAACCCCATGACCTACCGAGTGGAGGGCTGGATGGCGGGTGACCCGGCGGGATCGAGTAGCCGGGTCTCCTTCTACGACCGGGTGGCACTCCGGCCCCGGGTGGGGCAGTGGCAGGTGTGGCGATTCGTCAACACCACCGGCGACACCCATCCCATGCACATCCACCAGTCCCAGTTCCAGCCGCTGAACTCGACCGGCAGCCGCCTGGTCGTCACCGACGCAGGCGGCACGAACCTGTACAACCCCGAAACCCGCAAGACGTCAGCGCCGCTGGTGCCCGACACCCAGAACCCGCCCCGGACCTTCCAGCCCAGCGAGGTCAACGGATGGAACGACGTCATCCGGGTCGATCCCGGCAACGTCGTCGAGGTGGCCGTCCGGTTCGACATTCCCGGCCGCTACGTGTACCACTGCCACATCCTCGAACACGAGGACACCGAGATGATGCGGCCGTTCGTCGTCACCGTCACCGACATGCACGACGGTGCCATGGCAATGGGCCACATGAGCGGTTAAATGTCGCGAGTGGTCAACCGCCGCGTTGCTTCGGCGAGGGCTATCGGGCTGGACCTAGCGCTTCATCAGTCGCAGGAGCTGACGGACTTGGGAGGGTTTCGCCTGCCCGTGCAGTGCGTCACGAGCACGCCATGATGACTGTCGGCCCTCGCCTTCTGCTGCCATCTGCTCTCACACTGGCACCGTTCCGGCAGTCGTGGATCTAGGGTGAGCCGATCAACCGAGGGGACGGACAGGGATGGTCGAGCATGGGGCGCCTCGAACGCGGCTGGAGCAGTTGTTGCGGCAGCAGCACCTCACGCTGGAGGAGTTCCGGAAGAACTACCAGCGGGCCGCCCAGGGGACCGCGCTCAGCGAGCGGCAGGCATACCGTTGGGTGGCAGGAGAGGTGCGCGGGCTGCCCTATCCGCAGGCGCAGGCCACCTTAGAGACAATGTTCGGGGAACCGGTGGCCCGGCTGCTCGGCCCGCCGTACGGTCTCGGGGCGCTGGCGCCAACCCGAGGCCACCGGGTGGCGCCGCAGCGGGGTACCACGCGGACGGACTGGGAAGGGCAGGTGATCGCGATGAGCGCCGAGCGCGCTCGCGATTTCCGCACCCGCATCGAGGCGTCCAACGTCGGCACCGAAACCCTCGATCAGCTCATCGACGATCTGCGCCGCTTGGTCATCGCCTACGAGCACCAGCCACTGCCCACCCTGCTCGGTGAGCTGGTGGAGACGCAGGACCGCGCGTTCGTGCTGCTGGAGGGGCGCCAGCGCCCGGAGCAGAGCCGGGATCTCTACCTGCTCGCCGGGATCGCCTGCGGGCTGATGGCCAAGGCGTCGCACGATCTCGGTGCCTTTCATGACGCGCTGACGCAGGCCCGTACCGGCTATGCGTGCGCGGACAATGCCGGTCACGACGGGCTACGTGCCTGGACCCGGGGGTTGCAGTCCTTGATCACTTACTGGTCCGGGCGGCTGGAGGACTCGGTGCGCTACGCCCAGTCCGGCGCCGAGGCGGCGGCGCGCAGCCAGGGCACCGCCGGGGTCTGGCTGGCCAGTAACGAGGCCCGGGCGCTGGCCGCACTGCACCGGCTCGACGACGCGCACGCTGCCCTGGCCCGCGCCGCCGACGCCCGGGACCGGGTGCAGCCCGACGAGCTGGACAGCCTCGGCGGGCTATGCACCTTCAGCCGCCCCCGCCAGCTCTACTACGCCGCCGACGCCCTCACCTGGGGAGGGCAACCGGAGGCGGACCGCACCGAGCGCCTGGCCCTGGACGCGCTGGAGGCCTATGCCGGGGCACCGGCCCCGGACCGGGCGTTCGGCGGAGTGGCCGGCACCCGCAGCGCGCTGGCCATCGCCCGGGTGTTCCACGGCGAGATTGACGGCGCCGCGGACGCGCTCGGCCCGGTGCTCGAGCTCCCGGTCGCCCAGCGCATTCACGGGGTGGTGACCTCGGTGGAGCACGTCCGCACCGCGCTGCGTTCCGTCGAGAACCCCGGCCGGGAGGTCACCGAGCTGGCCGGCGCCATCGAGGGCTGGACCGCCGAGCGCCTGACACTCCCGCACTGACTGAGGTCAGCGTCGCCGGACCTTGGGGCGCAAACCCAAAATGACCCTCGCGCTGATCAACAAAGCCCAGCGCATGTATGACTCCCAGGCGTTCACCATGGCCGAAATTGCCCAGTCCTGCCAGGTCACACCCATGACGATCTATCGGCACATCCGCACTCACCAAAGGCCGCCAGCGGCAACGCTGCCCACCCCACAGGCACTGGGCCGGCAGTAGAATGTGGCGATTTCGCCCATCTCGGATCATGCGCCCTACTGGGGCAGTGGCGGCAGCGGTACTGGTGGTCGTGCCCGCAACCTCGTGCAGTGACGCCGGGTCCGGCAACAGTTCGCCGACGCGGATCGTCGCTAGTCCAGATCAAGACAAGCCTTGAGTGCTATGTCGACCTGTTCCATTTCTTCGGGAGTATCGGTGCCGAGTTGTTCACCGAGCCTCGAACGAACCACGCGCTCTATGGTTGTGACGACCGCCCAGCCGTGATCCCCCATGCGCTGAGCTAGGACGCTTTCTGGATCGCGGTCGACGAGGTGGATGCCCAGCACCAGGGGGTCTCGGACTCGTTGATCACGTCTGCACTCACAACCAGACGCACGACGCTGATCCCTGGCCTTGGAATTACGGGTGTGTAATGCCAGACCTCGCCTCGTCGCACGGGCGCAGAGCGTACAGAGACGGCTACGCAAGCTCTGCGAGGGCCTCTGCTGTCTCCTGGTCGGCAAGGTCAGCGTAGCTGGGATGAGCCTGATGCCAGCGTTCGAGCGCGGCGACACCGTCACGCAGAGCCAGCTCGCGAAGAGCGGCGGCAGCCGTAGCGGCGAGGTCTCCGCGGCGAGCACAGCGTTGGCGCAAGTAGCGCTGCGTGACTGCGTCCCGCTCGACTACGAGTTGCTCCATGGGGTCGGATGGTATCGGGCGTACCCACGCTGGGGTAGGGCAACCGCACGCTGCTGGGAGAGCGAAACAAAGTGGGGAGGCAGCGCTCGCCGGGGGAGATCCGTGTGCCCGCGGGGTGAACGCGGGCAGGTTCCTGACCACCTGCACCAGCACCATGCAGCTCTCATCGAGCACCGCGTCATAGAGCCGCTCGGCCCGGTCCCGTCGCGCTCCCAACCAGGTGCGCGCCGCATGGGTGACCACCTGCTTGCCGATCCCGGTCGCGGCTGTGGCCAACGGCATTCGCTCTCTCCTCCGCGAGGCTCCAGCCTCCATGGTGCCGCGTCCCGACCTTGTGCTCTGTTACTGCCCCAGCCAGCGCCCCTGACCGGTTCCTGGTGGGCCGGCGCCCGGCTGGGCCGTGCGCTACCCTCCGTCCGAAATTATCACCGAGCCTGTACTCCAGAGGCCGCGTACCCGGGGGGTGATGCCGTATTTCTGCAACTAGCACCGAAACACGCGTGGCTCCCTCCGTAACTTCCAGCCACCTTCTTCGCAAGGTTTGCAAATGGTCACCTTCACGGTTCTCTTCACCTTAATGCCCCTTGGGTTCGACCTGCTTGTCCTTCTCTTCCAGCGTGAGCCGATCAGCTGGCAAGTGGTCTTCTCGGATCCGTCCACGTACTTGATCGGATTCGGGATCGCGGCGAGTGGCCTCGGAGAGGCAGTGTTTGACAAACGCCACACAGGTCAAGCCTCGTTAGGTTACATCATTGCCATCGTACTTTCTATGCTTACCATGGTTACCGGAGCCGCGATGTATGCATTAGCCAAGGCAATGACGAAAGATAACCCACTACCCTTCTGGGTGCCCGTTTGCTACGGGCTCGTCGCGGTTGCGTTTTCCCTTGTTACGGTATGGGTCTCGGAGGGGTAGGGAAGTATGACGCAAGTTGTCCTCGTCATCCTTGCCGCGGTCGGCATTCTTGCCGTCCTGGGTGCATTCATCTTTGCCTTTGCTCGACGGAAGGATGATCGGCCTCGATCGTTGAGACTAGCCGTTTTTGTGGCAGTCGTCACTTTCGTTGTGGCTACTGCTGGTTTTATCGCGTTTACTCGTGTGCACTACTTTGACTCCTCGGGTCGTGCGCGTTCAACCGCTGATATCAAAATCGTTTTCACATCACAGACCTACGACCCCGGGACTGCCCTATTTAGTCTCAACGGCTTCGTTCGTGGATTGCGGCCCGGGCAGGAGCTTTGGGTTGTTTTCCGTGGCGCGCGGCGAAATCACCTCTTTCCCGCTCCGGCCCCCTGCGGCATCTTGCCGGAGAATCGGTTTAGCTGTCAGCAAACTATAACTGGTACTCTCAGTCCGGTAGTGGCGAACGTGAAAGGCTTTGTAGTTGCCGCTATCCCCGAGGCGGCTGCCACCTTTAGGCAGTACAACTCGGGGTCACTAGGAACGGCCGGCTTGCGTGAGCTTCCCGACGGCGCGACGCTGATCAGTCCCATCTCTGTAGGTAGCTAATTCGACTGCCGTGGACTTGCAGTAACGAACGTACACACGTCGCCCACTCACCAGGCGCGTCGGGCATAGCAGCGCAGGTTGCGGATGTCGTAGGGGAAGATAGTCAACTCGACGAACCCGCAGCGGGAGACCAGCGCGCGCAGCGACTCGGCGTCGAACATCGTGTGGTGGGCGTTCCAGATCCAGCGAGGGACACCGCGCGCGTCGACGCCTTGGTGCGCGGCTCGGTCACAGTGGCCCCCGAGGATCCAGTAGTTCGCCTCGGCGGTGTCGATCTCGCCGCGGACCCACTGTCCGGCGACGAACCGGGCGTCCGGTACCCCGATGTCCAGGGCAGCACCGGGCCGCATCACCCGGGCCCACTCGCTCAGGGTGGGCCCGACGAGCTCATAGCTCTGATGTTCGAGGACATGGTTGGCGCGCAGCGCGTCGACCGAGGCCGTGGCGAACGGCAGCCGGTCGATCCAGCTGATCACCTCGATATCGGGCAGCGGGAGGATGTCGACGTGCACGTCGTAGTCGGGATGCGGCTTTTCCCCCGCCCCGATCTCGACTTTCACCGCTGGTCGGCTGGGGCAGCGTGGTCGGCTGCGCTGATCTCCTTGATCACCTTCGCGGGACGCCCCGCGACGACCGCGTAGGGCGGGACGTCGTTCAGTACCAGGGAGCCGGCGGCGACCACCGCGTGCTTGCCGATCCGCACCGGCCCGAGCACCATCGCGTGGCTGGCCACCCAGACGCCCTCCTCGATCACCACGTCACGCCCGGATCGGGGGAAGGTGGTCTGCCGCTCCCGGCCGAACTTGGTGATGTCATGGATGCCGGTGAGCACCGCAACCTCGTGCCCGAAGAAGGCGTACTCGCCAATGGTGATCTCCCCACCGGACACGTTGAACATCGCGTTGTTCACGATCGCGGTGGGGTCGATGTGCAGCCGTTCCAGGGTGCCGTGCACCCGATAGCGGTAGAACGGGTCTTCGCTGTCACCGTAGGTGAACCGGTTTCGTTCCTCGGCCAGCAGGCGCTGCACTGGGCCGCGCAGTGTCCGGATCAGCAGGTCGTCCACAATCGACATACTCAGACCCTAGCGAGTGCGCGGGTGCAGTCCTGCGCGGGCCAGGGTGTCCACCAGCCGGCCGGTGAGCGCCTCTGGACCGAAGTGGTGCCGGGCCAGCGCACGGTTGCGGGCCAGCAGCGCCGGGTCCGGGTCGACGAACCAGGCGGCGAGCGGAGCCGGATCCTCGACCGGGAACCAGGAGAAGCCCAGCCGGGCCACTTCCCGTGCCACCGGGT
>JAFAXZ010000288.1 GCA_019240665.1 Pseudonocardiales bacterium
CGGGGCCGTCGAGCCTGATCCGCCGACGGGCGCGGCGGCCGGTTTCGTCGATGGTGACGAGGCGAGTGAGTCCAGCTAGTACGTCGCGTTCACTCAGGCCGCTGGCCCGTACGGCGTCAGCGAGCGTGGTGTCGGCATGCCGGGCCAATGCGCCTTGGACGCCGCCGAGGTCGTGGTAACGGGACAAGCTCAATATGCCTCCGGCGGGCAGGCCGTCGGCCAGTTGGTGCAGGGTGAAGGCGAGCAGCGGCAGGGCCTCGCCGCTGCCGGTGTCAGCGACCAGTGCAGCGGCCAGTCCGTCATCCAGGCGCAGCCTGGCCACCTTGGCGGGTTGTTTGATGACGTCGCGGAGCATCTCCCGGTCCAGCGGGGCCAACACGTACGTCTCGATCCGCGTGCCGGCCAGCCCGGGGAGCGCGCGGAGGTCATCGAGGAACTCCGAGCGTATCGCCGCGACCACCTGCACCGGGCCGGCGATGGCGTCGCGCAGGAGTTCAACGAATTGCTGCCGGCCGGCCGGGGTTGTTCGGGTGAACAACTCCTCGGCCTGGTCGAGCAGTATCAGCAATCGCCGCTGGGGTGTGCCCGGGCCGGCGGCCAGCAGATCGTCGGCCACGCGTCGCAGGCCATCCGTGCCGGCTTCGAGCCTGCCGCGGACGTCGCTGGCCGACCAGCCCAACTCCACACGGACGGTCGTGATCGCCAGTGTGCGGGCCAGTTCGGGCAGCGGATCGGTTCCCGGTACCAGCGTCGGCACGATCAGCCATGCCGGATCGCTGCCGAGCAGCGGCGCTACCGCGGCGTTGAGCAGGGAGGATTTCCCACAGCCGGACGGCCCAACGATGGCCAGCATCCCGCCGGTGCTGCCCATGGTGCGCAGCCGGCTGCCGATCTCACGGGCCTCCGCCGCACGACCGAAAAACACTGCGCTCAGCGCCGCGGTGAACGGTTCCAACCCAGGGAAGGGATTGTCGCCTTCGCGCCACGTGCCGCTATTGTCATCCAACCGCCGCACCGTCTGGAGCACCTGGTCGCGGGCCTGCTGAGGATCAGCGTCATAGTCCACGTACTGCAGGTGCTGCATCAGCGGGTGCACCACGCCGCCCTCGGCTCGCAACGGCATGAGCCGGCACCCCCGCGCATCGGCGATTCCCAACTCCACTGAGCACCAGTTCGACGTCACGAAGGACGACGTGACCACCCCGATCACTGCGTCAACCTCGCGCAGCTCGCGGTACAGCCGCTGCTTCCAGTTCTCGCCGACGCTGATGCCGTCGCGAAGGTCGCGGTCAAGGAACGGCTCGTGGCCGGCCGCCCGCAGCCACTCCGACACCTCGTCAGCGACCGCCCGGTCGGGGGTGGCATAGCTGATGAAAATCCGGGCCACGATCACCTCCCGTCAACATCTCGTCGCGGAGGAGGATAGAGGCGAGCCTTCAGTTACTCAGTCGTGGGTGCGACAGATGCGGACGAACATATCGCGGAAGCCGGCAATGCTGCCGAACAGGGCACCGATCTCGAGTACCTGGATCCGCTCCAATGAATCTGCGACGGAGGACTGCACTGGTGGAAGGTTGGCCAGCGCGTTGGCAAATGCTTCCTCGAAACTGAGCTTCTTCGAAAAGCCGGTGGCCTCGTCAGCACCTTGCGGGCATGACCGGCTGGCATTGTCACCGACTGCGCGTAGGTAGAAGGAAAGCTCCTCGCCGCACTTTTCGATGTCAACCTGATCAGTGCCATCGGCGTGATGAACCGTCACCGTGGACTGGTCTTCGGGGAAGCGGACCGTTTTGGCGTCGCGGTAGGGAGTGACGCGTCGGGGCCAGGTGCCCGGCCGCGCGCGGCACAGCACGGTGAACTGCGGAGGAAAGATCTCCAACGGGCTCTGGGCGATGTCGACGTCGAAGCCGGGCGTAGCCAGCTCGCCCTCGGCGATGAGCAACACGTACTGTCGAGCCCGAAAGGCGCGGATCCGGGTCCGCTGGGCAAGCTCACAGATAACCGTCATAGCTTCCCCTCATGGGTGGCGGCTTGGCCTTCTGTAACAGAGCCACCACGAAGGTCCGCTGATACACCAGCACCGTCGAGATACTGAAGTGCTGTCAACGACCTTGGTGGGGAGTCCCGCCAGCGGCCGCACGCCCGACGCCGGGAGTGCGGCCGCGGTGGTGCCCGGCGACGAGGTCCAGGCCATCGCTCAGCTGAGGCGTTCGGCCCGGTTCGTCGCGTGAACCTCTCGGCCGGGAAGGTACCGTGGCGTGTGTTGTGTCGTAACAGGACCTGCAGGCAGGCGGCCGGTGATTCCTTCGCTGATGCTAATGGCGCTTTGTCTCGACCGGAGAGGTTTGATTTTCTTTTTGTCGACTTTCCGTCCATTTGGCGTGCTCCTGCGAAACCAAACCTTCAAGACGTTCTGCAAGAACACGGTCCCGGTCGTCGGTGCTGTATGGACCGGCAGCGGCGAGGTAAAGATACTTTTCGTGCTTGAGGGCTTCCGCGGTGGAGCGGTACAACACCCAGTTGGTCTGCCACTGGTACAGCTGTTGGGCGCCCTCGGCGACGACCACGAAGGCGGCGAGTGTCGCGGTGACCGCGGCGGAGACTTGGAGGGCGGCGACGACCGGCACCGCAGCGCCGACGATGAGCTGGCCGAGCTTGACCCGCTTGTACGCCTGCTGGGCGGCGGCGCTCTTGCGGTCGTACCAGCCGAGCTGATCTTCTAGCCGGTCCCACGTCGGACCGTCCCCACCGTCCTCGACTGGTCGCCGCTCGCCGCTCGCGTCGTCTCCCGTAATACCCATGGGGGGAGAGTCTCACGCCGTGCAGGCACGGCGACCTCCGACGTTAACCGCGTGCCAGGGCGATAAGGTCCGATAAGGTCACTGATTCGTGGACTCCCGTACTGGCTTGCCCGTCGTCGGCATGGTGGGAGCCGGGCAGCTGGCTCGGATGACCCACCAGGCCGCTGTGGCGCTCGGCCAGTCTCTGCGGGTGCTGGCCACCGGTCCGGATGAGCCGGCGGCGCTGGTGGCCGCCGATGTAGTCCTAGGCCAGCACGATGACCTGGCCGCGCTGCGTCGATTCGCGGTGGGCTGTGACGTGCTCACTTTCGACCATGAGCACGTCCCCACCGAGCACCTACGGACGCTGGTTGCCGAGGGAGTGCGGGTGTATCCGGACCCGGACGCGCTACGTCATGCTCAGGACAAGCTGGTGATGCGCCGGGCACTGGCCGGGCTGGGCGTGCCGGTCCCGCTGTTTTGCGAGGTGACCCGGCCGCAGGACGCCGTGTTGTTCGGTGCCGAGTACGGCTGGCCGTGCGTACTCAAGGCGGCCCGCGGTGGCTATGACGGACGCGGTCTGTGGATGCTCACCGCTCCCACGGACGCGCACCGGGTGGTGGCGGAGCTGCTCGCCGCGGGCACCCCGTTGCTGATCGAGCAATGCGTGGCGATGCGCAGGGAACTGGCCGTGCTGGTGGCCCGCTCGCCGTTCGGGCAGGGCGCGGCGTGGCCGGTGGTGCAGACGGTGCAGCGAGAGGGGATCTGTGTTGAAGTGCTCGCCCCGGCGCCCGGCCTGGACACCGAGCTTGCGCAAGCTGGCCAGCAGCTGGCGCTGCATGTGGCGGGGGAACTGGGGGTGGTGGGAATACTGGCCGTCGAGCTGTTCGAGATGCCTAGTGGGCAGTTATTGGTGAATGAGCTGGCGATGCGGCCGCACAACAGCGGACACTGGACCATCGAGGGTGCCGCGACGTCCCAATTTGAGCAGCATCTGCGGGCGGTGCTGGACTATCCGTTGGGATCCACCGCACCATGTGCCCCGGCTTGCGTGATGGCCAACGTGCTGGGCGCCGGCTCCCCGCCCATGATGGGTATGGATGAGCGACTGCACCACTTGATGGCCCGCTACCCGCAGGCGAAGGCGCACCTGTACGCGAAGTCGGAGCGGCCCGGACGCAAGATCGGGCACGTCACGGTGCGCGGTGCGCAGCTGGCGTCGGTGCGCGACGTGGCGGCCGCTTCGGCGGCCTTCCTGGCCACCGGGATCTGGCCGGACGGCTACCCGGTGCACGGGCAGGGACGGGAGACGGGGTGAGCCTGGTCGGTGTGATCATGGGCAGCGACTCGGACTGGCCGGTGATGGGCGCTGCCGCACAGGCCCTCGATGAGTTCGGTGTGCCTCACGAGGTGTCGGTGGTCTCCGCCCACCGCACCCCCGCGCGGATGCTCGACTATGCCCGCAACGCCGCAAGCCGGGGATTAAAGGTGATCATTGCTGGGGCGGGTGGAGCGGCGCACCTGCCGGGAATGGTGGCCTCGGCGACGGTGCTGCCGGTGATCGGGGTGCCGGTAGCGCTGGCGCACCTGGACGGGCTGGACTCGCTGTTGTCCATCGTGCAGATGCCCGCTGGAGTGCCGGTTGCGACGGTGTCGGTCGGCGGGGCGCGCAACGCTGGACTGCTCGCGATCCGCATCCTAGCCGCCTCGGACCCGGTACTCGCCCAGCGGATGGTGGCCTTTCAGCAAGAGCTAGCCCAGCGGGTGCTGGACTCCGACGCCGCGTTGCGCGCCATGCTTGAGGAGGATCCGTGAATCCGGATTTCGGTATTTACCAGCTTGGTGTGGAGCACGAAGCGCTGCGGGAGGCGGTGCGGGCGCTGGCCGAGAAGGAGATCGCCCCGCACGCCGCGGAAGTCGACGAGCTGGAGCGGTTCCCGCACGAGGCGCAGGCTGCGCTGGTGCGCACGGGTTTCCACGCGGTGCACGTCCCCGAGGCCTACGGCGGCCAGGGCGGGGACTCGGTGGCGACCTGCATTGTGATCGAAGAGGTGGCGCGGGTGTGCGCGTCATCCTCGCTGATTCCCGCGGTGAATAAGCTAGGCACGATGGGGCTGCTGCTGGGCGGCTCGGAGGGACTGCGCAAGCAGGTGCTGCCGTCGCTGGCTGCGGGGTCAATGGTGTCCTACGCGCTGTCCGAGCGGGAGGCGGGCAGTGACGCCGCGGCGCTGCGCACCCGGGCCCGCTGTGATCACGACCACTGGGTCCTCAACGGCACCAAGTGCTGGATCACCAACGCCGGCGAATCCACCTGGTACACCGTGATGGCGGTGACTGACCCGGCCAAGGCTGCCAGCGGGATCAGCGCCTTTATCGTCCACAAGGACGACCCGGGGTTCTCGGTCGGACCTAAAGAACGCAAGCTGGGAATCAGAGGCAGCCCGACCCGGGAGATCTACTTCTCCGACTGCACGATCCCCGCCGACCGGATCATCGGCGAGCCCGGCACCGGGTTCAAGACAGCTCTGCAGACCCTGGACCACACCCGTCCGACGATCGGAGCGCAGGCGGTGGGTATCGCGCAAGGTGCGGTGGACGCCTCGATCGCCTACGTCACGCAGCGCAAGCAGTTCGGCAAGCCGATCGCCGACTTTCAAGGTGTCCAGTTCATGCTGGCCGACATGGCAATGAAAACCGAGGCGGCCCGGCAGCTGGTCTATCTCGCCGCGGCACGCGCCGAGCGTGGCGAGGGCAAGCTCGGGTTCATCTCCTCGGCATCGAAGTGTTTCGCCTCCGACGTGGCCATGGAGGT
This sequence comes from Pseudonocardiales bacterium, assembly GCA_019240665.1. Classification (GTDB taxonomy): domain Bacteria; phylum Actinomycetota; class Actinomycetes; order Mycobacteriales; family Pseudonocardiaceae. Next base: position 5,593 of record JAFAXZ010000288.1, read on the forward strand.
GACGACTGACGCGGTGCAGCTTTTCGGTGGTTACGGCTATACCCGGGATTTCCCGGTCGAGCGGATGATGCGCGACGCGAAGATCACCCAGATCTACGAGGGCACCAACCAGATCCAACGCCTCGTCATGGCCCGCACCCTGCTCAACGGCTAGATCACCAATCTTGGTGTTGGTCCGACGGCCTCTGGTTTCCATGATCAGGCCACCTCCAGGCCGTCAGCCGCCTTTAGGCCGAATATGCCGTCGACGGCCAACCGAGCCCGCTCGTGGCTGGATGACACCGTCTTGTAGTTCTGGCTGAGCTTCTTTTCGTCCAGTACGCCGAGCCAATCTCGCACGGTGGCCGCCTTAACTGAGTTGACGGGCAGGTCTCCGAAGTGCGGGTAAATCTGGCTTGTCAGTCGGCTCTGCAGCACTTCCCGAGTCGCCCCGTCTGGCGACTGTCCTTTGATCCAGTTCTCGGCCTGCGTCCGAAACTTGATCCGGCCGGCCCGGGGATCAATGGTCGGTGTATTTGGTCAGTGCTCCGATCTCGTCGAACTCCAGCAACTCCAAGGGGTACTCGCGGCTGAGGGGCACTGTGCGGACGTGACCGGCGAACTTGGTCTTACGCGCGTCCATCGCGCCCACCAGTTCATCGAGCACGGTCAATGCTTCTGCACCGGTGACGGCATAGCGGTGGAGATTCCCCGCCCGTAAGCCAGTTCCATGCTCTTTGGGTCAATCCCTGAGACCCGGACTAGTCCGTCGCGGATCGCGGGGGCGATCGAGACCAGGGGGCACCACATGATGGAGTTTTCGCCCGCCCCGCTGGCACCGGCGGTCAGGGTGTGACAACTGGCTGAGCCCGTCAGCGGGAGGTGCCAGGGCTGGCCGTATTCGGTGTGACCGGCCCAGACCCGCCGCAAGTCCACCGACACTCCATCGAGGGTGGTCATGGCGGTCAGGTCGGGGCAGGTGACGGGGTTGGTGAGGAGGTTGCGGCGTTGGAAGTCGATCGAGATCACATTGGGGGTGAGTTCGCGGATCTGGCAGCGGGCTACTCCCCGAGTTGAGGCCAGGGCGCGGGTGGCGGTGTCGAAGTCTTCCGGTTTCTGCCCCGTCACCAGGCGCACCCGGACCTCATCCCAGGAGGCACTGGATTTGACACCAAGAATCTTCGGTACCCGGATGATCGATTGGTGCCGATGACGACGGATCTTGTTGCGTCCCACCAGGTTGACCGTCACCATCGGGGTGGTGGTGTCGCTGATGCTCAGACCGCAGGCGTGCAGCCAGTCGGGCAGCTTGGGTGCGTAGATCGTCCAACGCAGCCACCAGGCACGCAGCCACCGACCCGCCCAGGTGTCGAGGGACAGGACATCGATCCACCGCCACACCCCGAGCAGCAGAGTGATCACGCTGAGGGTGAGGGCCAGCGATGGCCAGCCCCACCAGTGCCACCACGCCATCAGCACGAGTAGGGTCAGGCTGGTCCGCCAGTGGGTCACGACCTGGGTGAACAGCCACACCAGGGCTTTGAGCAGCCACCACAGCGCGAGGAACACTACGGCCATGGCGGCGAGTGCTTCGAACATAGCGATGAGGGCTTTGCGATCTTGTGTAACACCCACACCACCGCGCCCAAGCCCGCACCGCCCACCAGGAGCACTCCGATCGTGTGCGCGTCCATCACCGGTCACCCCCACCGTGGAGAGGGTGACCGTGACGGTCACGGTGGTGATCGACGGCCGTACACCCGCGCACCGGTCACACACGATCGAATCCGGTGCGAAGGCGCCGACGCGGTGGCAACGCAGGCACTGCCCACTGGTGCGAGTCGTCGTTTGGGTGACCCGTCTTGCCGCACGGGTCGCTGGTGTGTCTAAAGTATTCATTGTTCACTCCCGTAGTGGACAGCGCAGGAGCGGCGAGGTTGGCAGCCATTCCGCTTCTGCGCCTAGTTTCTTTTCCTGCCGGTCAGCGCAGGTGTGCTCGCCACGTGACCCCTGTGGCCCGTGGACTGTCTGCGATGGGTTTTTTCAGGTTATGGGTGTCACATTGTGCGCGCTGGCATCACACTCCTTATGGACGGCTGGGATTTTCTCGACGCACTTAGCCCGGTGGTTATGCTTTTTCTGCGTGCCCGGCCAGTAATCGCACCAGCCGTGCCGCCCCAAGGGGATCGACGATCAGGTGTACGGGGAGCAGTCCGTCGGGGATGCTGATGGTCAGCAGTTTCCCGGTGTCTTTGATAATCTCTGCTCGTGCTGTGCCGGTGACTTTGGCTCCTACCAGCATCAGGTCACACCTCGTTTCGTGGGAGTGGTTGGGTCAGGGTTGTGGGCAACGGCAGCACGCTCCTGCGTGTGGTGTGTGGTTATTGCAGACTGCGGCAGCCACCGCAGATCGGGCGCTCTCGACTGATCGGCAGCAATGAGTAGCTTCCGCACCGGCGGCAGGTCTGGAAGGTCAGGCGAGTCCGTGCCCGTCGCGCGCGTCGGAGTGCGACCCAGGCGACCCACCGCTCACGCCAGCCCATCACCTATTACCTCCCCTCCCTGCTGGGTGGTGCGTCGGGCAGCAGTCCGGCTCACCGGCGGTGGTCGCTACCCGTTGGCACTCACCCCAGCCACTCCGTTAAAATGTTGCGCAGCGTTGTGACGCCCTCCTCGTCGAGGGTGATTACGCAGGCACCTGTGACGTGTGGATCAAAATAGACGTATGGATCAAAAATACAAAAATAATTGTCCCGTTCTGCATGCTCACCAGAAGGTTGGCGAAATCAAGTGACTCCGTTCCTTGATTGTGTAAAACACGCATTCCGGCCTTTCGTCACTGCCCTGAGCTTCCCCGTCCTCCTGGTGCTGTCATGGCTCGCGCCCATCGCGTCGGCCGGGTTACCGGTTGCGGCGGACTCGGGTGCATCGACGACCCTTCGGTCAGGTCAGGCCTAGTCGGGTCATGCCGCTGCTCTGTTGGTCGTCTCAGCTACGCCGACCGTGGGTTTGCCTGACGCCGGTTTGCCTGCTGTGGTCACCCCGGCTGCGGTGCTCCCTGGTGTGGTCATGCCGGTGGCTCGGATGACCCATGTGATCCATTTGGCTTGGCCGGAGGCTTCCGCGCGCGACTGGACGGTCATGCCCTCCAGCACCACCGGTCGGAACGGCATGCCTGCGACCGCCTCCGGGGGCACCGGCTGATGAGCACAGGCGAATTCGACGGTGACCGATTTCTCCCGGTTTTTCTCCGCCGAGGGATCAGCGAACGTGCCCCGGAACAGGGGCAGGCTGCTCACCTCATCGATCCGTGGCCGCACCGGGCGGTTGCGGGCCTTGTCTTCCGGTGATTGGTACTCGGTGACCGGTTGGATGTTTCCAACCAGGTACAGTCCTTGGGGGAACCATTCGTCGAAGTCAGCTGCCAGCCGGATGTTCTTCGGGGCTGCCATGACTATCACCACCTTCTGTGTGATTGCTGTGACGTTCGGTGATCTCATCCGCTGTTTGGGCGAGTATTTTCCCGATCGTGCGGGCTTCATCAGGGTCGAGTTTCAGATCACGCAGACCGGGGATCGCGAGCACCACGTGGTTCCCTTCCGGGAATGCCCACATGTAGCGTTCCGCACCCTCATCCCCCAGATTGTCCAGAGGCGATGTGGCGGAGGGGTCTTGCCGCGTCCGGCCCGTCCTGTCATTCTGGTGTCCTCTCATCCGTCCGTCCTGTCTACTGTGGCGGGTCTTCTCGGACAGGTGCACACTCCCACCGAAAACACAGATCTCCAAAGGGGCACGCACATATGCCCGCTCAGCACAGAGCGCGCATATGTTCCCCGCGCATAGGGGCAGATCAGCAGCCCACAGGGGCGATGCGCTACGATTTGCCGCGCGCATACGCTGTCAACCTGGGGGCGCGATGACGACTCAACACCCACGCGGGTCCGCGCCGGCTGACGCCCTCGGGGCGCCGGTGCATCCGGCGGAGTTCTGGGAGCAGCCGGAGTTGCGGGCCGCCGCCCGGGAACGTCACTTCGGCCGGTTGCTTCGAACCTACCGTGGTGTGCAGAGTCCCCCGGTGCAGCAGACCCAACTCGTTGGGTGGTTGGGAATCACCCAGGGCCAGCTCAGCCGCCTGGAGCGAGCCGTCACACCAATCCATGACCTCGCCAAACTCGACCATTGGTCGCAAGTGCTGCACATCCCTGAGCACCTGTTGTGGTTCGAATTCTCCCCAGAGCCCTCCGCGACACCCGCCGCCCCACCGCTGCGAGCTACCGTGGAGGAGCCAGCCCGGGATGAGAACGACGAGGACGAGGACGTGCGCAGGCGAGACCTGATTGTCGGCGGGGTCACCACTGCGACCGGCACTGGCTTACTCGCCGACGCCCCGTGGCGACGGCTGATGGATTCGGTCGATAAAGGACGCCCGGTTGACGCCACCACGGTCCAGCTCATGCAAGACCGGACGGCGGATTTCTTCGAAACTGAGTACACCGTGCCGGCGCGACACGTCCTCGACTCACTCACGAATCACCGCGCCACCCTGACCACCTTGCTGGGCAACGCCCGAACGGATGCCACACGGGACCCTCTCACGGTCATGCTGGGTGAAACTGAGGCGTTGATCGGCTGGTTGCATTTCGACCTCGGCCAGATGAATCAAGCGACGAACGCATGGCGGGCCACACTGAAGATCGCCAAGGACACCGGTGATCGCGCGCTCGCCGCTTGCGCGCTGGGCTACTGGAGTTATCTTGCCAGTTCCCGGAACGATATCCTGCCGGCCGTCCGTTTATTACGCCAAGCCGAAGAATACGTGCCAGGGAACTCCGCGCCCGCGAC
>JAFAXZ010000366.1 GCA_019240665.1 Pseudonocardiales bacterium
CGGCTGCACGCCGCGCTCACTCCGGCCATCGGCCGGTTCGCCGCGCTGGACGAGGGAGACAAGGGTCGCTTCCGCGACGCGCTGAGCAGGTTCACCCACACCTACTCGTTTCTGTCCCAGATCGTGTCGTTCACCGACGTCAAACTGGAAGCGGACTACCTGTTCTGCCGGGCGCTCGCCGCGTTCATCCGCCCGGCTGGCGAGGCTGGGCTGAATCTCGGCAAGGAAGTCGAGCTGACCCACCTGCGCACCGAGCAGAAGTTCTCCGGCTCCCTCGCGCTCGAGGCCGAACACGGCGAGGTGAGCACATTCTTCTCCGGCGCCGGCCGCCAAGCCAACCCGGAGGAAAAGCCGCTTTCCCAGATCATCGCCAAGCTGAACGAGCGGTTCAGCACGGAATGGACCGAGCGCGACCGGATCCATCTTGACGCAATCTTCGACGGACCTCGCTGGCCGCCCCGACATCCAGCGGGCGGCGGCGGTCAACACCCCGGAGAACTTCAAGCTCGTCATCGAGCAGGAGTTCGTCAAGGCCATCGTCGCCCAGATGAACCTGGCCGAGGACATGTCACTACGGCTGCTGGACAATCCCGACGCGCGAAACCTGGTGGTGGACACCTACCTCAAGCTCACTCAGGGCAAGGCGAAGGTGGCCTGGCAGGAGCACTGCCCGATCGGTGATCTGCTCGGCCCGGACAAGGAAAACCAGCACCTGGAGTACAAGTCCACCCTGCGGATCAAAACCACCGGTGAGCTGTACAAACCGCTCGAAACGGCAACGCTGAAGACAGTGGCGGCATTCGCCAACAGCCGAGACGGGGGAACCCTGCTGATCGACGTCAGCGACGACGGGTCAGTTTTCGGGTTGGCCAGCGACTACGCGTCGTTGCGCAAGCCGGGCAAGGATGACCGTGACCTGTTCCAACTGTACCTCGGCGACCTCATCGCCAATTCAATGGGAGCTGCAGCGGCCGCGAACGTCAGTTCCTATATCCACACTGTTGACGAAGCCGATGTCTGCCGCGTGCACGTTCACCCTTCGGATTTTCCGGTCGACGCCAAGGTCACGGTCGACAAAAATAGCCAGATGATCAAGAAGACGGCGTTTTATGTGCGTACCAGCAACGCCACAAGAGAGCTCGACGAGGCAGAGAAGGCTAAATACATCCTCGGGCGCTGGCCCACCAGACCTAGTTCACCTGAAAGCAAGCCTTAATCCTCGAGCTGATAATGGTGCGCGCCACAAGGAAAACACCTTCACTGACCCCCTGCTTTCAGCGGTCAGTTTTCTTCGGGTGCTCAGTCCCAGCGTAGGTGATCCACACGGTGCGGGTCGCTTCTTCGATCAGGTACCAGATGCGTCCGCCTCCGGTGACCTCGAACTGCCACTGCTCCAGGTTGGCTCCTCGGCGGCCGGCGGTGGAGAGACTGCCGAGGGGAGTCGAGGGTGCCGTTCAGTCGAGGGAATCGGCCGAGGTGTAGACCGGATGGTGTCGAAGGCTCGTCGTAGATTTGCGGGCACTGCGCGCCCAAGCTCGTCCCAGCCCTTGGCGCTTTCGGAATTATCGAAGCGGATGTCGTACTCGCCGTCGACGCGTGGTGGAGCGGCGTGATCGCCACGTTGGGGACTCACTCACCGTCCTGGGATCAGGGGGCAGCACCGGGCCGTGGTCCTCTCCGCGGGGTGCTGACAACAGGGCGTGCAGTTCGGGGTCGGCATGCAGTGCTCACCGCGCTTGATGAGGTGTGGCCGCCGCTAACGCGGCGAGCACGGCGTCGAGCACAACGATCGCGCCGGCCTTGTCCAGTGGGTCGTTGCCGTTACCACATTTGGGCGACTGCACGCAGGAGGGGCAACCCGCCGGGCACTCGCATGCGGCGATGGCATCTCGGGTCGCCGTCAGCCAGGGCCGCAGCGCGGCGTGAGCCCGGTCTGCGAACCCGGCACCACCGGGATGCCCGTCATGCACGAAGACCGTCGGCTCTCCGGTATCCGGGTGCCGCACGGTGGAGACGCCCCCGATGTCCCACCGATCGCAGGTCGCGACCAGCGGCAGCAGGCCGATCGCGGCGTGCTCGGCGGCGTGCAACGCCCCGGGCCACGCAGCCGGGTGCAACCCGGCGGTCTCGAGCACCTCCTCGCAGACCGTGAACCAGACTGCCCTGGTGGGCAGGGTGGCCGGTGGCAGCTCCAACGGCACAGCGTCGAGCACCTGACCCGAGGGCAGCCGCCGCAGGTAGCCCACCACCTGCGAGGTCACCTTCACCTCGCCCAGCGCCACCGACACCCCACCCGAGCGCTGCTGTTGCAGCACCGACACCACGCAGATGTCGGTGGTGGAGCGAGCCGAGGTATGCCACTCAGGCTCCTCGGGATGCACCAGCGCGACACCGGAGTCCAGATCCAGCTCGTCGACCACGAAGGACTCACCCCGATGCAGATACACCGCACCGGGGTGCACCGCAGTACACGCCGACCCAGCCTCGACCGTGCCGAGCAGCCGGCCAGTGTCGGCTTCCACCACTGCCACCTGGTCTCCGCCGCCACCGCGGATGTCGACCGCAGGGTGCGGGCGCTGACGCGCAGCGGCCCAGAACCACCCACTCGGGCGGCGACGCAGTATCCCCTCCGCAACCAGGTCAGCGACCACCGATCGGGCCGGCTGGCCGCCCAGCTCCTCCAGGCAGGCTTCGGTCAGCGGCAGCTCGG
>JAFAXZ010000021.1 GCA_019240665.1 Pseudonocardiales bacterium
TGGAGGCCTACTACCAGGGCGATCCCCCTCGCTACCACCACACGGCGAGTTCCACGCTGATCTCTTCCGTGCACGCGGGGCTGGGGCGGCTGTTGGAGGAGGGCCTGCCGGCGGTGTGGGACCGGCACGCGCGGGTAGGCGAGCGGCTGCAGGCGGCGCTGCCCGAGCACGGTTTCGAGGTGTTCGCCGAGCCGGGGCACCGGCTGCCGCAGCTCACCGCAGCCCGGCTACCCGAGGGCGTGGTAGACGCCGCGGTCCGCAACGCGTTGCGGGAACATGTCGGTATCGAAGTCGGCGGTGGCCTGGGCCCGCTAGCCGGCACCGGCTGGCGGATCGGCCTCATGGGCTACAACGCCCAGAACCGCGCCGTAACCACCCTCCTCGCCGCGCTCCCCGCCGTCCTGAAGAGGCATTCAGCGGGGTTATCAGGGTGCCATTTACCCCGCTGAATGCGCCAAACTATGATCAGCGCCAGTCAACGGTGGCGGGGTCTGCGCCGATGCGCGTGCCGGTGTCCAGCGCGGCGATAGCGGCGAGGTCGGCGGGGGAGAGACCGACGTTGAGGACGTTGAAGTTCTCCCGGATCCGCCGCGGGGTCACCGACTTGGGGATGACGATGTTCCCGATCTGCAGGTGCCAGCGCAGCACCACCTGCGCCGGGGTCACGCCGTAGCGGTCGGCGAGCCGGGTGATGGTGGCGTCGGACAGCACCGTGCCCTGCGCCAGCGGGCTCCACGCCTCGGTGGCGATCCCCTGTTCGGCATGCAGCGTGCGCAGCTCGGTCTGCGGGAAGTTCGGGTGCAGCTCGACCTGGTTGACGGCGGGCACGGTGCCGGTCTCGGCGAACAGTCGCCGCAGGTGCTCGGCGGTGAAGTTGGACACTCCGATCGCTCGCACCCGGCCGTCTGCGGCCAGCTTCTCCAGCGCCTTCCAGGTCTCGACATACCGGTCCGCGGCGGGCACCGGCCAGTGAATCAGGTAGAGGTCCACGGTATCCAGGCCCAGCCGCCGCGCGCTGGCGTCGAACGCGCGCAACGCCTGATCATAGCCGTGATCGGAGTTCCACAGCTTGGTGGTCACGAAGACCTCGTCGCGATCTAATCCGCAGGACGCGATCGCCCTTCCGACGCCCCTCTCGTTCTGGTACGCCGCCGCGGTATCGATGCTGCGGTACCCGGTCTCCAGCGCGGTGGACACCACACGCTCGGTGTCCTGCGGCGGCACTTGGAACACGCCAAAACCGAGCTGAGGAATCTGTACGTTGTTGTTCAGCGTGATGGTGGGCACGTCGCTCATAGTGGGCGTAACGTATGTGCCGCACGAATCGGTGCCAGCGTCCCAGGCGTTACCTTACTGGTGGACGGCGCTGATCAACTCCTCGCGCGTGCCGTGGCGCGACCCGCCACGACGACGCTGGCGCGTCAACCCCGTGAATTGCTCCCGGATTGCTGTCATAGGACACGTCGGCCCGGATCTTTGGAGGTCGGGAGGCCACGATGAGGACCCACCGGTGGAGCGGTTGATCGCGGTATCGTGATCCGATACCGCGGTGAGCCGTGCTGTGGAACATGAGCTGCGGATCAGTGCGCCGGGGGAGCTCGACGCGGATGCGATCGTCCGGATCGCAGGCGGCGACACCATCGCTCTCGATCCGGAGTTGCTACGCACGGTAGGAGAGAACCGCCGGGTCGTGCTGGAAGCGTTGACAAGCGGTGAGTTGGTGGTCTATGGGGTGAGCACCGGCGTTGGTCGTTTCGCCGAGTATCGGCTGGATGCTCAGGACCAGGCCGAGCACCAGTACAGTTTGCTGGCCGGGCGAGCGGTAGGGAGCCCGCCTTGGCTGCCTGCGGTGGACGTCCGCGCGGTGATGGCGATCAAGCTACGTGCACTGCTCGCACCGGAGACTGGAGTTAGCGCCCCATTGTGTCGCTATCTCGCTGAACGCCTGAACGACCGGCTGATCGCGGCCGTGCCCCGCGGCGGCATCGGCTGTGCGGGAGAGATCATCCCACTGTGCCACGCGTTCCAGCCGCTGGTCGGGCTGGGCCAGGTACTGGAAGACGGCACCGAGGTCGCCGCTGCGGCGGCGCTGCGGCGGCGCGGTGTTTCGCCGTACCGGCCCGGACCGAAGGAGGGGATCGCGCTCATCGAAGGCTCCCCGGTGGCCACGATGCACGCCATCCTCCGCGGCAGCGAGGCCCGGCGGGTGGCCGACTGGCAACTGTATGCGCTGGCGGCCACCGTGGATGCCCTGGGTGCGCCTCGGGCGATCTACGACAGTCGGTTAGCCGGCGGCGTGGATGACGTTCTGGCGACGGTGCTCGACGACGTACGGCGGCTCAGCGATGGTGGCATGGTGCGCGGTGAGGTGGTGCAGGCGCCGGTGTCGGTGCGCGTCGGGCCGCAGGCTCTGGCGCACCTGCGTCGGGTGGTCGATGACCTGGCCGGTGCTGCGTGGCGGGGGTTGGGTGTCGTGACCGACTCGCCGGCGTGGATGGGGCGAGAGTTCGTCTCCACGGCGGGTTTCCATGCCGCCGAACGGGGGTTGCGCCTGGACGCGGTGGCCGCGGCGGTGGTGCACGTCGCGGAGATCAGCGTGCAGCGGATGCATCGGCTGCTCGATGACCGGTATACCGGCCTGTCGCCGCAGCTCGCCGCTGCGCCGGGGCGCCAGGTTGGCCTGGCCGCGGTGCACAAGCGGGCGGTCGGCGAGTTACAGACGATGCGCCGGCTCACCACGCCGGCGACCCTCGGCTCGATCGACACCTCCGCCGGTCAGGAAGACGTGCAGGCCTTCGCCTGCGCCGCAGGTGAACAACTGCGTGCGGTCATCGACGGGGCGTTCGTGGTCACCGCCTGTGAACTGATCGCTGCCGTGCAGGCACGCTGGTTGCGATCGGTCGACCCCGCCCCTGCCCTGCGGCGGCTGCACGAGGAAGTCGCCCGTGCGGTGCCGCTGATTACGGCAGACCGCCCGCTCGGCGGCGAGATCGGTCGCCTTGCCACCGCCCTACGCCAGTCGGATTCCGAACGCCACCGCCTGCTGTGACCCGGAGGGTGTTCACCGGTGTCCCACGGCACGAGTTCGCCACTGCCCGGAAGGGGGGCTCGCCGCGCCGCGTCTCATCCCAGGTAGGGGCGGTCCGGTCGGTCCAGGGCGTGCTGTAAGCGCAGGCGCACGCTCGGATGCATCGGCAACTTCTCCAACCTGGTCGGCTGGACCCAGGCGACGGCGAGCACTTCACGTTTATCGGGTTGCAGGTGGCCGCCGGTGGGGTGGGCGTGGACACACACCGCGAACGGTTGCCTGGTCTCCCCGCTGGGGTAGGTCATCACGTGACCGGGATCGGTGTAGACACCGGCCAGCCCGGCCGGCGCGATCTCGATACCTGTCTCCTCCCGCACCTCGCGGCGTAGCGCGTCGGTAGCGGACTCGCCGGGTTCCACCCGCCCACCGGGCAGTTCCCAATTGCGGGTGTCGGCGCGCTGGGCCAGCAGCACCCCGCCCTGCGCGTCGCGCACCACCGCGAAGACCACGGCCACCACGCTATTCGCTGCCGGTGCGGCGGGATCGTGGTAGTACTCCACGCGTCCGGTCACGATCCGATCATGGCCAGCGAGGCTTGTCCAGGCAGTAACCGGGAGTTGTACGGTCGGTGAAGATGCCGCTACCAATGGAAGTCGGTATGGAGCCGGAATTCGTTCCGCTGAGCCGGCTCGGCGAGCTGACGGTGTTCCACAGTTCCCGGTTCCTCAGTTCCCGCTGTCGTCCGGGGGATCAGCGAGCACGCAGCAGCGGAACAAACAAGACAAGCGCCAGCGCCTGGGTGAGGATCGTGAAGGTGATCAGCGCGGAGATCGAGTAACCATAGAGGGCGCCCAGGATCGTGCCACCGGCCAACCAGGCCAGCCCGTAGACTGCGGTGAAGGTGCCGAAGCCAACTCCGCGGCGGGCGGCCGGGACCATATCGGCGACGGCCGCGCGCATGGTGGACTCGTGCACGCCCATCGCGGCTCCCCACACGACCGCGCCCACGCAAACCAGCGCGACCGACGACGAATACGACAGGAACGCGACCGCGGCGGCCAACACCGGGAGCACTACCAGGCCCCGCAGGCCGATCCGGTCGTAGATCGCACCGGAGGCCAGGGCGGCCAACGCAGCCACGCCCATCGCGACGGCATACAGCACCGGGATCAGCGGTTCCGGCACGATGTGGCGGACCTGCAGGTGGTAGGAGAGCACCCCGAAGGTCGCGTACCCCAGCATGGTCATCGCCGTGAAGGCGGTGTAGGCCCAGAAGCGAGCGGAGAATCGCTGACCGGTCGCGGCAGCGGTCATCGGGTCGGGCGAGGAGCCCTCGTAGGCACCGGGGACCGGGACCGCCCGGCGCAGCCAGACCAGCAGCACCAGGGTGGCCACCCCGGGGACGACCAGCACCCCGAACCCGAGGCGGTATCCGGAGATCGCGACCATGGCGGCCACTACCAACGGACCAACCACCGCCCCGGACTGGTCGAGTGCTTCGTGGATGGCGAAGGCCCGGCCACGGCCGGTCCTGCTGCTGGCCTGGGCGAGCATGGTGTCCCGCGCCGGGGTCCGCACGGCCTTGCCGAAGCGTTCCGCGACGACCAGCAGCGCGGCCTGCCACAGGGCTTGGCTCAGCGCCAGTGGCGGGACCGCGGCCACGGTCATCAGGTAGCCGATGATCGAGAGCGCCCAGTGCCGCCCGGTGCGGTCCGACAGCCGCCCGGTGCCCAGCCGCAGCACCAGCGCCACCGCCTCGCCTACCCCGGTGACGAACCCGACGACGAGCGCGCTGGCGCCGAGGTTGGCGAGGAAGGGGCCGACGATCGCGCGGGCACCCTCGTAGACGACATCGGCTAGGCCGCTGACCACACCGAAGGCCAGCACAAACCGCAGTGGTGACAGCCGATTTGTCGTCGTCACGCCAACCCGGCTACGACCGCGAGCACGGCGATGAGCATGTAGCCAAGGTAGGCATCCAGCCGGCCGTTCTGCAGCCTCTTCACGGTGCGCACGGCCCGCAGTAGGCCTCGGCGCAGTGGGCGGAACAGGAACCGCTCGACCACCTCGACGACGTCGGTGGTGTAGCCGAGGTGAGCTCCCGCGGCGTCACGGTGCGGGTCGCCGACGCGCCCACCCGTCTCCCGTTCGAGGACGGTGAGCTCGGATCGGGTCAGCAGCAGGGTGGCCAGCACCTTGCGGGTTGGGTTGGCGAACCCGAAGGGGGTGTATTGGTTCTCGCCGGCCACTCCCCCGGTTGCCGAGCGCCACGCCGGGACCCGGCGCACCGCGAACATCCGACCGCGCCCGAAGACCACGCTCAGACCCAGCACCCCGACCAGAAGGACGGGCATGACGAGGACGAGCCAGGACGGCGACAGTGCGGAGAACTCGGAGTAGACCGGCTGCAGCACCCACTCCGACTTGAGCGCGCCGGCCGCCACGTCCCGTCCCACCACGGGGTCGAGTCCGGCGATCAGCACCCGGATCCACAGCGGGGCGACTGCGGCCACGCCCAGACAGCCCACGCCGAGCAGGACCAGGCCGGCCGTGCCCAGCGGACCGACCTCGCGATCGCGGATCGCGTCGGCGCCTTGGCGAGACCCCAACACGATGAGCCCGACGATCCGGACGAACGCCACCGCGGCGAACCCAACGGTGATGGCGACCAGGGCGCCGGCCACCGCCAGCGGCAGCGCGTAGGCCAGCTGACCAATTCGGAACTGCTGCATGAGCGACTCGAGCAGGAACCACTCCGAGACGAACCCGGCGGTCAGCGGCAGGCCGGCCAGCGTGAGCGCCCCGATGACCAGGCCGGTTCCGCTGGCGGGTAGGCGATGCCCAACGCCGCGCAGCGCCTCCAGTTCAGTGGTGCCCGTCGCGTCCTGGATCCCGGAGACGGCCGAGAACAGCAGCGACTTGGCCAGTGCGTGCGCCACCGTCTGCAGGGTCGCCGCAAGCAGACCTACAGCGACCAGCGGTGGCCGATCCACAACAGCTCCGACCAGGGCGACGCCGTACCCGACGCTGATCAGACCGCCGTTCTCCACGCTGGAGTACGCCACCACCTCGGCCAGATCGGTCTGCACGGTGGCGTGCGCGATACCCAGCAACGCGGTGAACCCACCCAGCAGCAGGATGCTCACGGCCAGCCAGCCGGGCGGCACCCGCAGCAACTCCAGCGTGCGCCACATCCCGTAGAAGCCGACGTTGACGGCCACACCGGCTCGCATGTCGCCGTTGATGGGGTGCTGCAGCCGGTCGAGCTCGGCGATGATCTGATCGGCCGGCAACCGGGGTGGCGCGGTCACGCCGCCGGGCACGACGACGCCACGGCCGAACCTGCTCCCGGACAGCGCACCCACCAGCCGCAGGGTGCGCTCCTTGTGCAGTCCGAACCGCGCGGTGGCCACCGCGCGGCCGGCGGCATCGGTGAGCTTGCCCAGAACGTCGAGATGGTTGGCGATGCGCTCCAGCTCAGCGTGCAGCACCCGGATCATCACGGCGGCGACCGGCACGCGAGCGCCGGCCAGGGTCTCCACGGCGTGGGCGAAGGCCAATGCATGCGCCACCGAGGCGATGCCTTCGACCCGTTCGGCCAGCAACACACCGTCGTCGACGGTCATGCCCTCGAACCGCTTCTGCACGCCGCGGTGCTTGGCATGCGGGCGAATCCGCAGGTGGGGAATGTCCTCGCCGGGGGTTTCCACCAGGTACTCGACCGATTCGAACACCCCGGAGCGCACCGGACCGTGCGGGATGGTGAACACCCCGGTGCCGTGCAGGTGTCCGGACAGCGCGCGCTCGTCGGGCTCGATCCGGTCCGGCTGTCCGGCTGAGCCGGGGTACGGCAACCGGCCGGCGTCCTCGCGGTGCGGCAGCACCAAGGGATCCAGCCTGGGATGCCCGTCGGGCACCAGGCCGACCAGGTCGTGGATCGCCCGCTCATACCAGAACGCCGCCGGCAGCCGCGGCGTCAGGGCCGCATAGTGTGTGACGCCAGCAGGCAGTGGCGCGTTCAGCGCAGTGATGCCGTCGTCGCGCGCCACGAGCGCGACCAGCTCGGTTCCCTCAGCGGGGTTACCCCGGCCCAGCAGCGCAGCGAACCGCTGGCCGCTGGCCAGGCGCGTGTGCAGCGCATGGTGCAGGGCGCCGACCGGGTCCTGAGCGGTGCTGCGGAGGGCGGACCGGCTCACAACGCACCGCCCAGCTCGGCGGCCCCGCGGGTGATGAGGGCGGTGAGCGGGTCCGGCGGGTGCAGGCCCAGCACGAGCAGCGCTACTACCCCGACGACCATGGGCGCCGCCATCCACGCGCTCGGCTCGCCCCGCGGCGCGCTCGCGGCTCCCGGACCATCCTCGGGTGGGGCAAACAGCATCCGGGTAGTGGCCATCGACAACCCGAGGAACGCCAGCGTGACCAAAGCGATCATCGCTGCGGCAGGGGCGAAGCGGGCCGAGCCCAGCCCGCCGGCGACGATCAGGAACTCGCTGCGGAATAACCCGAACGGGGGCATCGCAGACAGTGCGAGGATGGCGAGGAGGAACAGCGGGGCGGTCCACGGCAGCCGGTCGAAGCCGCATCGGATCCGTCCGGCTTCCCTGGTGTGGTAGGTACGCACCAGCACGCTGGCGCCGAAGAAGGCGTTGCCCTTGGCCGCGGCGTGTGCCAGCACGTGCAGCAGCACTCCGGCGAAGGCGATTGGGGTGCCGAAGGAGACTCCGATGGCCAGGATGCCCATGTGCTCGACACTGGAGTAGGCCAGGAGCCGCTTGAGGTTGCGCTGCTCGACCAGATACAGCACGGCCAGCAGCAACGACAGCATGCCGAAGACGAGCAGCACCCCGCGCGGGAAGCTGCTGCCCAAGGTGGCGCTGGCGATTTGGTCATAGCGCAGCACGGCGTAGAAGCTGACTGCGAGCAACGACCCGGATAGCATCGCCGAGACCAGAGTGGGGGCCTCGGAGTGCGCGTCGGGCAGCCACGTGTGCACGGGAAAGAGTCCCACCTTGGTGCCGAATCCGACCACCGCCAGCACGAACGCGAGCTGAACGGCGGAGTGCGGCAGCGTCGGTCCAACGCGCAGTAGCGGAGCGAAGCCCAAGCCGTAAGAAGACCCGAACACCGCAGCGCCAGCGTAATACATGACGATCGTGGCCAGCAGCGCGATCCCCAACCCGGCCGAGGCGATGAGCACGTATTTCCACGCGGCTTCGGCGCCCTGCCGGGTGCCGTCCAGCGCTACCAGCAGGGCGGAGACCACGGTGGTTATTTCCACCGCGATCCACAGCAACGCGAGGCTGTTCATGAACGGCGCGCACAGCATGGCCCAGGCGAACAGGTTCAGCCCGACCCAAAACAGCCGCGAGTAGCGGGTGCAGTCCACTCGCTGGTGCTCGCCGCGCAGGTAGCCGACGGAGTAGACGGCGGCCGTGGTGTAGAGAAACCGTGGTGTAGAGAAACGCGGTGCCCAGCGCGAAGACCACGGAAATGGCGTCGGCCCGCAGGAAGCCCACCACAATCGGTCCCTTCGCCGCAGCCGGCACCAAGGCCAGGGCCAGGACCAGGCATGTCACGCCGGCCGCAACGGAGACCGCGGGCGCGGCCCATCCTCTCGGCAGCAGCGCCAGCACCGCCCCGAGCAGCGGCAGCACCGCCAAGGCAACGAGTACGGCGTTCATCACTTTCACTCCTGCAGCTCGGTGAGCGTTGCGGTGGACAGCGACTCCGCCTGCTCGTGGTGCACCCGGATCAGCACGGCGAACGCCACGACCGCAACCAGCAGGTCGAACAGGAACACGACCTCGAGAATCAGCGGCAACCCGGCGGCGACCACCAGACTGGCCAGGGACACCCCGTTCTCCAACGCGAAGAACCCGATCGCCTGGGAGGCGACGTCTCGCCGGACGATCATCAGCACGAACGACACCAGGATGATGGCCATCGCCACGGCGAGCGTTGCGGCCGGCAGCACCGGGCTGCCCAGCCCGAACCGGGCACTGGCGAAGAACCCGAAAGCAGCGACCCCCACTGCGAGCAAGATCATGCTCGTCACCCCCAGCGCGCGACTGGCAGCGATCTCCGGGTTGGTCCGGCGCAGCAGCCGCAGCATGACCAGCGGGACGGCGACCACCTTGAGCAGCACCGAGAACACCGCCAGCCCATAGAGCTCGGGCACGCCCCGGGAGAAGGCCACCACAATGGCGAGCACGGAGATCACCACCGACTGCGCCGCGTAGAGCCGGATCTGCGCGCGCAGCAGGGTGGCCTGCAGCATGCCAAACTCGATGACCAGCATGAGCACGGCCAACGTTGTGGTCAGCCCGGCGTAGCTGGACGGTGGCGCGGCGACGCCCTCGGTGAGTGGCACCCTCAGCCACCCCCGAAGAACAGCGTCAACACCGACAGCACGGCCAGCATAAGGGCGCCGACACGAATTCCGTGATCTTGAAAAGGCGGAGTTTGGCGAACGAGTCGTCGATCA
>JAFAXZ010000093.1 GCA_019240665.1 Pseudonocardiales bacterium
GACGGGCGCACTCTGGCCAGCGGCAGTTTCGACCAGAGCGTGCGGCTGTGGAACGTGGCTGACCCAGCCCGTCCCACGCCGCTGGGGCAACCCCTGACCGGCCACACCAGCTTCGTCTCCGCGGTAGCGTTCAGCCCCGATGGGCACACCCTGGCCACCGGCGGCGGTGACCGGACCGTGCGGTTATGGAACGTCACCGATCCGGCCCACGCCACACCGTTGGACTCACCCTTCATCGGCCACACCGACTGGGTTGTGTCGGTGGCGTTCAGCCCCGATGGGCGCACCCTGGCCAGTGGCAGTATCGACCAGACCGTCCGACTGTGGGAGATGAACGTCGATCAGGCAATCCAGCGGATCTGCGCGACCACCACGAACACCCTGACCCCCGAGAAGTGGGAGCAGTACGTGTCACCGGACCTGCCCTATCGCCCGCCGTGCCCATGATGCTCCAGGTGTGATCGGGTTCACGCTGAGCCGTCGTCGGGCTCCGGGGTGTCGTCTCGCTGGGCCTGTGAGCGTCAGGTTGATCGCCCCCTCACGGCGGTGTGGCTGTCGCGGCGCCACCTGATCTACTTCCCGGACACCGCCTGGTGGTTTCTTCATAATCAACAGGACTGTTGGGCAGAGATCGTGGCGGTGGTTAACACGTCGGTCAGGGCGTGCTCGGCGGTGGTGGGGTCGGGGCACAGGGTGAGCAGAAGAGCGCCGAAACGGACCCCGTCATCGGCGTCGACCAGGCGGGTGACCTCGGGCAGGGTCGTGGGAAGCGCCGGTGTATCGGGATCGCTGAGGTCAGTGCCGAGTTCGCTGCTCAGCACCCGGAGCTTCTGGGTGAGTTCGCAGGTGTTGCCGGTGAGGTGGTCCAGGAGCGTGGCGGTGAGGCGGTGGGCGCGTTGTTCGGCGGGGTTCCCTGCGGCACGGGACAGGTAGTTGGCGAGGTCGTGGTGCGCTGTGGAGATGTCGCGGGGGTCGGGGTGGACGTAGTGCAGGCGCAGCGAGGTGCGCTGGAGGTCGACGGCGTCGGCCGGGTGGTCACGGGTGTCTTCCAGGTTGGCGCGGGCGCTATAGACCAGGGCGAGTTGCGTCATGTCACCAGCAGTGTCGAAGGCGTTGTGGCAGTCGCGCAGGAGGTGGTCGGCGTCGGTTAGCCGCCCTAGGTGAAGCAGGGGGATGTAGTCGTTGAACCGGGTGCGGGCGATCTCGTGGGGGCTGGCGCCGCGCCGTCGCTGGGTAGTGGCGATCTCGTCGTTGAGGTCGAGCGCGTCGGCCCAGCGCCGCAGGCTCATAGCGGACAGGCGGCTGATCTCGAGAATGCCCTCCCGGGCGTTCCACGGATTCACGCGGTCGTTGTGGGCGCGCTGGTCGGGCAGCTCGGCCATCTGGGCCCGCAACGCAGGGACGTCGAGGAGGACCTGCTCATGGTGGCCGAGCAGGTGGAGTATCTGCAGTCGCCGTCCTTGGTCGCTGAGTTGGGTCCAGAACCCGAACCCGGCTTGGCGGGTGTGCTCGATCTTCTGGCCGGCCAGAGTGAGAGCCTCATCAAGCCTGCCCTGATCACGCAGTAGAGTGATCAACTCACCGGCGGCGGTGGAGGCAAGCTGGTATTCACCGTCGGTCCTGGCCTGGTCGTAGGCGCGGCGCAACAGGGTTTCGGCTTGCCCGGGATCCAGTTTCCGCAGAGCGGCACCGAGCACGACAAGGTCTTTGACGGCGCCGGTGGCCTCGGCGATGCGCCGCAGCAGGGGGGTGACGGCAAGCGAAGTGACCGGGGAGTAGCCCTGCTGGATCAGGGTGCGTTCGAGTAGGCAACTGGCGGCGTTCCAGTCGTGCTGGCGCAGGAGGTAACGGGCGGCGGCCAGGCTGGCCCGCACCCGGAATGGCGTGGTGTCCTTGCCGGTGTGCTGCTGTTCGCCCGCCCAGCCTCCGACGACGGCGCTCCACCAGGCGGCAAGTTGCGTGTCGACCGCGGCGGTGACCGGCTCCGAGGTTATTGCGTGGATGGCCTCGACGATGCCGGGGTGGATTCGGCAGCGCACGGGCTCGTGCGGATTGGCGGGATCATTGATCCGGTCGGTGCTGATCAGTGCGGCGCTGACCAGCGCAGCGATCCCCGCGGCAAGTGGTGGTGGTTCACCGGGTTGGTCCCAGCGCCGCCACAGGGCAGCCCAGTTCGCGCCGATGACGGCCGTGTTCCGGTCGGTCTCCTCGATTCGGCATAGTGCTTGCAGCAGCAGCCGCGCTGGCGCGGGCAGCGTTGCGGCGACAGTGATGATCCACGTGGTGAAGGTCTGCAGCAACTGCTCGGCGTCCAGCCTGGTGTGGCCCTGGGTGAGAAACGCCGCTAGCGGTGCCGCTCCGTCCACCGCCGCTTCGATCTCAGTCAGCTGGTAGGCCAGCCGGGGCGGGTCGGCTGCGGCCGCGTCGGCGAGTTCCAGCAGCGTGGGATGGCCCTGGGCCAGGGTGAGCACACAGCGGCCCAGGGCCACGGTGTGCAGCAAGGGGCGCAGGCTGGGCAGCCTCCGGACCAGCCAGAGGGACTCCTCCCGGGACAGCGCGTGCACCGGTCGGATCAGCACCGTGTCGCCCTGCAGCCCGGCCGGCACGATTCGGCTGGTCAGGATCACCCGCGATGATCCCTGATGGTCGGTGAGCGCGCCGATCAGCGGTGCCCAGCGACAGTCGCGCCACTGGCCGTCCGGGGTGAGCAAGGTGTCGAGATTGTCCAGAATGAGCAGCAGGCCCGCGTCGGCGAAGACGGCGGTGAGGGTGGGCAGAAAATTTTCCAGACGCGCCAGCGTGGCGATCTCCTCGACCATCGCGAGCCCGTAATCGGCCAGCTGCGTCTCCAACGCCACCGCCAGCAGGCGCAGCGCCTCCCCGAACTGGTCCGGATCGGTGGGCGCGGACCAGAACGCCAACGCGACGAAGCCACGCTGGTGGCGGTAGGCCAGCTCCACCGCGCAGGTGGTCTTGCCCGCACCGGACATCCCGTGGAACACCACCGCGGTACACCCGGAGGCCGGGGCCAACGCGGCACCGGCCGCGGCCATCACCTCGGCACGGCCGACAAACCGCGTCGGCTCGGCCGGGAACCCGGCCATCATCTCGACAGTGGGGCCCCGGACCGGTTTCGCCTCGCGGGTGAGGTCGGGGATCGGCTCGTCCACCGGAGGCGTCACAGCCAGCTCGACCGCCGCGGCTCGCGGCCGGTTCAGCCTGCTCCCTCGCGCCAGGAATAGCGCAAGCAGGATCGCCATCAGGACCCAGACGAGGATCACGAGTACGATTACCGCAGTCATGGTCACCGGCGCCTCCCATGGGGTAGCTGAGAGCCGCCGATAGCCCCACCTAGGCAGCCCAGCGTAACCTCACCTGCCAGATGGGCGCAGACCGAAGACTATACACCAATCACGGACACTGCTCTAAAAACGCTTACCCCTCAGCACGGCTACCAGTAGTCGATCCTGTCCCAGGAATAACCGTGCCAGGATCGCCAGGCCTGACCGAATCAGGACCCACCACTCCAATGGAGTAGCCATCTGCACGATTGTCGTAATCGGCTCACATCGTTCGACCGCCACCAGGATGACATCAGGGGGTGCGGAACCAGGGAGCCTGACCGGAGGCCGAGCCTGACCGGGGCGTCGGTATTCGACGGAGTAGCCACAGGACCCCGTGGACACGCTGACCGCCCGTGAGCGCTGTCTGGAACCACGTACCGCACGGTTCTAGGTTCCCCGACAGCGCTCACGGGCGGATCTTGGCGACGCTCACGGGCGGATCTGGCGACGCACTGCGTTGGCACCGGCCCCTCTAGCCGGGGCAGTACTTCCTCCAGCAGGCCGACGCCGCGACCGGTCCCTCACGCGCAGCGCCCGGTCGCGGACATCGAGAAAGATACATATCAGTGCCGCAGCCGACGTGTGCGCCCACGGATCGCGCAGCTCGCTTGGCTACTTGTCGTCGCTGAGCTCGTCCTTCAGATCGTCAACAGCACCGGCAGCCTTGTCTCGTAGGTCATGTCCGGCTTCCTTGACCTCACCGGCCAATTGGTCACGCTTTCCAGCGTTCTCAAGGCTTTCGTTGCCCGTCATCTGACCGATCTTTTCTTTGGCCTCACCGATAAGCTGCTCGGCCTTGTCCTTGGCCTTATCAAGAATGCCCATCTGAGTTTCCTCTCTGTGATCGCCGATCCGTCGACGTGTTCCCGTTAATCACGGTGTGCCCCCAACGGTCACTGACATAGGTCAGCGCCAGCGGCATCCTATCGGCTGTTCGGATAGGTAACAGCACCAGGCCAGCTCTCGCTGGTCCGGGTGGTGGAGCCACCGACCCCCGGTGCCTGCCGGCTGGGGAACCTGGACCAGGTGAGGGGACCTGGACCAGGTGAGGCAGTAGGATACCCGCGACGCTCACGGATCGTTCGACACGTTCTGCAGGGCAGCCCAGCTCCTCATCGCTCTCACCTTCTCTGCTACGCGAACGTTAAGGAAAGGCCCCCACATTCCTCCGCGCAGAGTAGTTCCCTTGTCTTGCGGCTTGAAGCTCGCGCAATTGTCTATAGAGGGAGCTTTGAGCTGCTGCTTGCCGCCTTGCTCGCGCCGCAAGCCTCCGCTCGTTGAGCCGGTACCCGGTGAGTACGCCAACAATAAAGATTACCAAGACAGATGCCGTCAGAACGATCAATCCAACAGTCATTTTCCTACTCCTCCTTCGTGGTCTTCAGCACGGCGGAGATGCCCTAGTGTCCCCGCCAGCAGCAATGCGCAGCTCCCAGCCGCCCACCGCCAACGCCCTGACCGCGCGGATGATCGGCGTGGCCAGTCTCACACCATCTCCAATCCCCCTCCCCAGCCTCAGATGACGCCCGGAGCGGGCGCTGGATCCGCTGTCACGGCCCCGATGTACCCGGGGAAAACCAAGACCGTATGTAGCACTCAGTTACCCCACCTCACCCCACAGTAAACCCCGGTTCTCTACCGACAGTGACTCATTCACGGCGGACGCCCCTCATCGGCTCCCGGGGACGCAGGTGGCCCCGTACCTCCACAGTTCCGCCGGGGAGCTGACTGGTCTTGGCGACACCTCGAGCCACGTACTCCTGTCGACGAGGCCCTGGACTCACTACAGTGCCGGTGTCTCAGGCCGCGCTCGACGAGGGAGGCTGCTGCCCTCGCTGGCGGGGCTGGCGCCACTGGCGGGATCAGCCGGAGCCGGCCATCCGATCGATCATCGCTAAGAACCCTTGAGCATCGAGGCTGGCGCGGGTGGCGCCCACGCCGTCGAGCACGTCGAGTCGGGCGAACTGTTCGATGTTCTCCTTTTTCACCGTTCCGCCGTAGATGACCACCGGGTCGCTCGCCCCGAACCGGCGCAGCAAGTCCTTGAGGCCTGCGACCATCTCCCGGACGTACTCGGCATCGGCCGCTCGGTCGGCGCCGATGGCCCAGGCGGGCTCGTACACGATGAGCACAGCCTGCTGGTCGAGATCGATGCGGGAGATCCCACATCTCAACCGGTGCTCGGTCTGCGAGCGGGCACCGCCTCCAGGCTTGTCCTCGCCGACGAAGAGGATGGGGGTGAGGCCCGCCTGCGCGGCCGCTGCCACCTTTCTGGCGATCTGCTCGTCGGACTCGCTGGCGGCCCGCCGCTCGCTGTGCCCGACCAACACGTACTGGGCCAGGCCGGTCAGCATCACAGGTGAGATCTCCCCGGTATGGGGGCCCTCCTGTTCCCAGTGGCAGTTCTGGGCGCCGAGGTGCAGCAGTCGCTCGTCGAGCATGGCCCGTAGGGGCACTAAGGACACGAAGGGAGGGCAGACGATGACATGCGGCAGTGGCTGCCCTCGTGAGGCCCGTTCGTGCAGGCCTTGTTGTATCGCCTGGAGCAGGGTCACTGCCTGCTCGACGGTGGTGTGCATCTTCCAGTTGGCGAGCACGTACTGCATAGCTGTTCCCTACCCCCGGGCGGGGAGGGTCGCTGGCCCGGGCCCGCACGCCCTCAGAGGCAGGAGAGGGGCTCGGGCTGGACCCAGCGGCGTTCGATGTCGGCCTGGCGGACGGCGTCGAAGAGTGCCTGCACGCGGAGTCCCTCCTGCAGCGAGGGCTCGGGCGCGGCTCCCTGCCGGACCGCCGCCCAGAAGGTACGGGCCACTTGCGTGAAGGCCTCGGTTGAGCTGTCCTGCAGCGGGCCCTCGCTCTGGAGTTCCTCACCGGCGCGTCCCCACCAGAGCCGCCGGTCACCGTCGAGCCGCACCGTCCCCTGCTCACCGTGGATTTCGATGACGTCGTTGCGCCCGTGTCGGGCGGTGGCCACGAGGCTCACCACCCCCAACCCACCCCCGCGGAACCGCAGGAGCAGCGCGTAGGCGTCCTCGGCCGTCACGCGCTGCAGCTGACCGTCCTGCGCCTGGCGAACGGGCACCCCGACCTCGGTAGCGGCGGCCACGGCCTCAACATCGGGGAATAGCTCCAGCAGAAGGTCCAGGTCGTGCACCCCGTACCCTTGCAGCCGTCCGCCCCCGAGCCGGGCGTCGTGCACCCAGGTGTAGGGACGGGAGCCGGGCTCGGCGTGGTCGGATCTGACCAGCGAAACCGACACCAGCCGTGGCCCTCCCACGACCTCGCGCGCACGCTCGAGGACCCGCCGGCGGGCCTGTGTCATCCGCAGCTCATAGTCGACCAGGCCGACGACGCCGGCCGACCGGATGGCCGCCACGATGCGGCGAGCCCCCGGGAGGGTCTCGGCCAGGGGCTTCTCGCACACCACATGCAACCCCCGCTCAGCGGCAGCGACGGCACACGCAACGTGCATCGCCACCGGAGTGGCGACGTGCACCGCCTCCAGCCCCGGCACCGACAGCAACTCCCCGAAATCAGCGGTCCCGAGCCCCACACCCGCCTCCTGGGCCAGCTCCCGGGCCCGCTCCGGCCGCCGCGACCACACAGCCACCGGCTCAAACTCCTCCAACGCGACGTAGACAGGCAGCGCCACCTTCCCCCCGTAACCACTCCCGGCAACGGCAATCCTGATCGGTCTCTCCATCACGGACCC
>JAFAXZ010000099.1 GCA_019240665.1 Pseudonocardiales bacterium
CCTTCGTCAGAGTGCTCAGCAACGGGTTATGGCTGGCCGCGGTGGCCACCGGGTCGTTGACCATGCCCTGCGCCGAGCCGGGACCCTCCTTGGGCACCTGACTGCAGGCCGGACCGAAGATGTCCTTGATCTGGGTGACGCCATTGCCCGTGGGCGCCGTCCCCGGGTTGGGCGCGACCTGCGCGCTGGTCGCAGGCGACTCGCCAGCCTGACCTCCGGTGGCTGGCCCCTGCGCGTTGCTACAGGCACCGACCGCCACGGTCAGGGCCGCCATCGCGCCGACCACGGCCAACCGCTGGATCTTCCTCACTCCACCTCAACTCCTCCCTCGTTGTCCTGCCAAGCCTGGTCTTCAGCCTCGCCTGCATTACTTTCTGTGATCCCCGCCAGGCCGGTCCAGCCCAAATGGATGACGAAATTGTGTATTCCCCTCACCTGACAGCTGAAACGATTACCTGGTTGGCCTATACGAAATCGTTATGGAATCGCCGCGCCTAGAGACGGCCTGCCTAGAGACGAAGGAACCGCGACATGCGTCAGGGGCGGCTCCATCGCGGGAACCGCCCCTGAGAAGTGCTAGTGACGTCGGGCCCTTAAGAAGCCGGCAGCGACAGCACCTGCCCGATGACGAATACGGTGGCGTTCTTGGTCGGGATATTGCCGCACAACACCGGGGCGCCGTCCACGGTCGGCGCCGCCGCGGTGCCACCAATCTTGATCTTGGCGCCTTCCAGACTGTCCAGCGTGCCAGCCTGGATGATGCCCGCAGCGTCGTAGCGCTGACCGACCACGTGGTAGGTCAGGATCTTGGCCAACTTACTGTTCGGCGACGCCACGTCCGGAGCAGTAGTCAGCTGAGTGATGATACCCGGGTGCTGAGCCTCCAGAGCCTGGAATGCCGAGTCAGCCGGCGCGAACACGGTCAGCGCCGGGGCACTGTTCAGGGTGTCAACCAGGTTCGCGGCAGTCACGGCCTTCGTCAGAGTGCTCAGCAACGGGTTATGGCTGGCCGCGGTGGCCACCGGGTCGTTGACCATGCCCTGCGCCGAGCCGGGACCCTCCTTGGGCACCTGACTGCAGGCCGGACCGAAGATGTCCTTGATTTGGGTGACGCCACCGCCAGGGGGCGCCGTCGCCTCAGCGCTGGGCGCAGCGGGCTCGGCGGATGGTGTGGAAGCTTGACTCCCGGTAGCTGGCCCCTGCGAGCTGCTGCATGCGCCGACCACAGCAGTCAGGGCCGCCATCGCACCGACAGCGGCCAGTCGCTGGATCTTCCTCACTCGATCTCAACTCCTCATCTGCCCGGATGGTCCGGGCCTCACAGGTATTACTTCGGTAATCCGCAGTGGCGGGTTCACGGTTTGCAGATTACGAATAGGACACATTTGTCCTGGACTCGGCGCGTCCTCAGAGGACGGTGAACTGTACCGAATGCCACCCACTGGCGCCGTCCGGGATGGGCGCGGCCCGGTCCGCGGTCTGGGTATAACCGGTCTTGTCCGTCGCCCGTACCTCGGCGACGTGGTTGCCAGGTTCCCACCGTCCCCGCAACCGGAACATCCGCCAAGTGTCCACGTTGACCTCAGTGGACAGCTCAGCGGGTCGCCACTCACCGTGGTCGACGCGGACCTCGACCTTCTCGATACCTCTGGTCTGAGCCCAGGCGATGCCGGTGATCGGGTTGTCTGAGCTGACCCGTTCGAACGGGCCGGGACTGTCGATCCGGGACATCGTCTTGATCGACGCCCGCTGCCCCCAGCCACGCTGCAACCAGTAGGCCTGCCGCGCATCGAACGTGGTGAGCTCCATATCGGTGATCCACTTGGTCCCGGACACGAAACCGTAGAGCCCAGGAACGATCATCCGAACTGGAAAGCCGTGCTCGATCGGCAGCGGTTCGCGGTTCATCCCGATCACCAGCATGGCCTGCCGGCTCGGATCGGCAAGGACGGCGGTCGGGCTACCGCAGGTCCACCCGTCGACGCTGGTGGTGAACACCTGGTCGGCGCCCCGCTGCACGCCAACCTCGGTGAGGAGGTCGGCCAGCAGCACACCGGTGAAGTTGGCGGTGGAAACGTAGGGTCCACCAACCTCGTTGGACACGCAGGTCATCGTCACGGGACGCTCGATCAACGGGCGCGAGGTCAGGTCAGACCAGTTCAGCGTGAGCTCCCGATCGACCATCCCGTGCACCCGTAACTGCCAGTCTTCGGCCCGCAGTTGGGGAAGCGTGAGGTTGACATCCACCCGGTAGAAATCCCGGTTCGGGGTGATAAAGGTCGGCGACCGGTCGGCGGCGAAGTCCGCCCCGAGCGGGATCGGCGGCGCGGGCACCGTGGGCATGATCCGCCCGACCGCGTGACGGGAGGCCTCGACGCCACTCCGTCCGGCCGACAGCTGTCCACCAGCCGCGGCAATGCCGGCACCTGCGGCGACTGCCGCCGACCCGGCGAGCAGCGTGCGGCGAGACACCCCCGTCGCATCCTCCGCGGGCAGCTGGCTGAGCCGGCCCAGGCGGTGCAGGACAACGAACGTCCCCACACTGGCGAGGAGCGCAACCAACGGGGCGAGCACATCGAGCGGACCTGCAGTGGGGCGGGACAGTACCGCGACACTGGCGAGGGCGCCGAGCACCACGATCAGCACCAGCCCGGGTGTACGGGAGCGCCGGGACAGCAGCCCGGCAACCATCCCGAGCAGCCCGTTCACCACCGCCATGCCGGAGAGCAGGACAACCTTGTCGTCGCTACCGAATGTGCGGACCGCGAAGTCCTTGAGCCAGAGCGGGGTGAGGTCTATCGCACTGCTGCCCACCGCCAGGAACGGCGAGGCGCTCGGCGAGATGAACCCGCTCACCAGGTGCCCCGTCGCCAACCCCGCAGCCATCGACAGCAGGCCGACCAGGGCTGCCACGGCGACGGATAACCGGATCGAAATCATGACTGCCCGTTCGGCTACCCACCGGCGAAAAGTTCAACGAAAGATCAGATCGTGATGGTGCTCACCGGGTGAGCACGGCCCGCAGGCGCTGCTCCTGCACCGTCCAGAAGCCGTGCTCCCGGCCGTCGACGAGGATCACCGGAACCCGGTCGCCGTACTCGGCCCGCAGTTGCGGGTCCGCGTCCACGTCGCTGATGTGCCACGGAACGCCCAGTTCGGCGCAGATTCGGGCGATCTCCTCTCGGGCCGCTGCGCACGCATGGCAGTCCGCCCGGACCAGCAAAGTCACCTCGTGCCGCATTCCGCCAGCCTGTCACCGTCGCCACCCAGGCCGCGTTGACGGGGGCAGACCGGCGGGATCAAGCCTGGAATTATGCGATCTGTCCCCAGAACGCCACTCTCTGCCACCGCGTACCGTGTCGCCGTCGTATGCTTCCGCACGCCTTAAGCGAGGAGTTGACGGGAACGGTCGGCTCGAGCGAACGAGGAGTGGCTCATGCCGCAACCGAGATGGTCCTCATCGGGACTTCGGGGCCGATCCGCAACGGCGCGCTGCCGTGCGGACAGCCCCCGAGCACAGCTGCGCCGGTTGCGCCGAGCGGCGTTGGACCGTGTCGAACACCGACGCCTGATCGCGTGAAGTTCGCCCGCCCCAACACCCAGCCGACCCCAGATCCGGCCGCGCCAGATCCGAGCACTCCAGATCTCAGCGCCCCGGATCCGGGCGCTACGGACGTGGATCAGACCGCGGGCAGTGTCGCTGCCGCCGACGCCGGACCAGAGGTCGACACCGCCGCGTGGGAGCTCGTCGCAGCCGCCCAGCAGGGTGATCAGGACGCCTTCGGCCAGCTCTACGACCGGTATGTCGACGTGGTCTTCCGTTTCGTCCTGTTCCGGGTGGGTGATCGCCCGCTGGCTGAAGACCTCACCAGCGAGACCTTCCTGCGAGCGCTGCGCCGGATCTCCTCAGTGAGCTACCAGGGCCGGGACGTCGGGGCCTGGTTCGTCACCATCGCGCGTAACCTGGTGCTTGACCACGTCAAATCCAGCCGGTATCGACTGGAGATGACCACCGCCGACATTCTCGACTCCAGTGCGGATGACCGCGGCCCCGAGCACGAAGTGGTCGAGGAGGCCACCGCTACCGAACTCATGCGCTGCGTCGCCCAGCTGGGCCGGGATCAGCAGGAGTGCATAATGCTGCGCTTCATGCAAGGCCTGTCCGTCTCGGAGACCGCAGCCGTGATGGGCCGCAACGAGGGCGCGGTCAAAGCGCTGCAACATCGCGCGGTCCGCAGGCTGGCGCAGCTGTTGCCAGAGGGACTGCGATGACTATCGCATTCGCAGCCGGCACGCTCAGCCCGGGCGTAACCGCCTGGATAGCCACTCGTTGCTCCGAGGGACATGGCCCAAGGGCCCGAAGGTGGTGAGGACGACGCGCACATCCGGCGGGGGTTGCAACAGCGACGAGCAGGAGCAGAAGATCTTCGCCCGCGCTGTGGACAGTGGTATGTGCGAGGTCTCTGATCGCACCTTGCAGCGTGAGCTGACCGTCGTCGCGGCGTTACGCCGTGCAGGCGCCACGGTCGGCCCGAATCCGGCGGAACGGGATCGGATGCGCCAGCGCATCATGGCGGAATTCTCCTCTGTGGTGCACGACGGCAACAGCCCAGTCCTCCCCTTGCGGACCTCCCGGCATCGTCGCTGGATTCCAGACGAGGCCCGGGGACGGGTGGTGGTGGCGGCTGCTGCGGCGTTGTGCCTGCTGATGTCACTGTCGGGAATGAGCCTCTTGTTGGCCCGCGATGCACTGCCCGGTGATGCGTTGTACACCTTCAAGCGCACCGCCGAGTCCGCCGAACTCGGGTTGACCTTCGGTGATCAGCCCAAGGCACTCAAACACCTGGAGTTCGCCAGCGATCGGGTGAATGAGATCGAGATCATGGCGAACCAAGCCGACATCGCCGGCAACTGGTCCGCAGGGCAGAGCAAGTTCCTCCGGGCTCTCGACGACTTCGACTCAGACGCAACCGCAGGAGCCAGGCTACTCACCGGCCTGGCTCTGAGTGGCCACCCCAGTAGCTTGACCGCATTGCGCAGCTGGGCCGAGCAGCAGAAAATCCGGCTGGTGCCCCTCCGAGCGGCGTTGCCCCTGGCTATCAGTGTCCGATTGGACAGCACGCTCGGACTGCTAGATCGGGTAGTCGCGAGAGCTTCCGCGCTGAGCCACCGGTCCACCTGCGTCAGAATCACCCCCGGCGCCCGCGACGATCTGGGCTTGCTGCCGGTGAGGGACGCCTGCAAGCCCCCCATCCCGGTGGACGGCACCTCCTCCTCGCCTGCACCACACCCGGACATCACGGCTGCACCAGCGACAAGTGCCCCTAACGTGATCATCATGCCGCCCAATCTGCTGGTCCGTCCACCGTCGGCGAATGCGGTTCCCATTCCCACGCAAAACGGTTCGAGCACGCACTCCGGTCTCCCGGCAACCCGAAGCCCAGGTGGGGTTCTGTCAACCCCGAGCCATCCCGGAACCGAGCCGTGGCGGCCCCAGCCGTGGCGACCCTTGCCCGGGCATGATTCACCACAGCCCGCCGCTCCCCTACCTCCGTGGATTCTGCAGCCACGGTTGCTGCCTCCTGGATAAGAACCCTCCTAGGTAACTAGCAGCCCAACTCCACCCACCGCATGTCGACAAATAGATCCTTACTGTTTGGTTGCTCAGCAGAAGTCATCACGGCAGTCTGGGGATAGGCTCCGCTTGAGCGGACTGACGAGGAAAGGCCACGACTCCGATATCAGGGCAGGATCTAGTGTCACGACGGTTCCATCAGAACATCCGAAAGGAAAAAACCGTCCTGGCCACCCTGACCGGGCAAGCAGCCCTCGCCAGCGGTGCCGCTGCGGAGGTGGAGGCTACGCTGGTGATCTCCCCGGATGCCACTGCTGCCGCCTTCTTCGACGTCGACAACACCATGATGAGGGGTGCGTCGATCTTCTACTTCGCTCAAGGTCTGGCTGCGAGGAAGTTCTTTCCCGCCGGAGCACTCGCGTCCTTCGCGTGGCAGCAACTGAAGTTCAGGGTGGTCGGCAGGGAGCTCAGTCTCACAGAGATCCACACCAGCCGTGAACAGGCACTGTCGTTCGTGGCTGGCAGGTCTACCCAGCAATTCGTCGAACTCGGCGAGGACATCTACGACGAACTGATGGCTGACCGGATCTGGTCTGGGACGCTGGCGCTGGCTCAGATGCACCTCGACGCTGGGCAGCGGGTATGGCTGGTTACCGCGACTCCGGTGGAGCTGGCGACGATCATCGCCCGCCGGCTCGGCCTCACAGGTGCGTTGGGCACCGTGGCGGAGACCGTCGACGGTGTGTACACCGGCCGGCTGGTAGGCGACATCCTGCACGGAGCGGCCAAGGCGCAGGCGGTGCGCGCGTTGGCCCTCAAAGAGGGGCTCGATCTGCAACGCTGCACCGCCTACTCCGACTCAGCCAACGACATTCCGATGCTCTCCGTGGTAGGCACCGCAGTCGCGGTGAACCCTGATCCCGAACTCCGGGAGACCGCCCGGGCACGAGGCTGGGAAATTCGGGACTTCCGGACCGGTCGCAAGGCCGCGAGGATCGGGGTGCCCTCGGTGCTGGGTGTCGGAGTCGCGGCTGGTGCGGTTGCTGCCCGTCTCGCCTACCAACGTCGCGCCGCCCCTGACCCGCGCTCGGAGCGGGCATCAGCTCGGTGGGTTCGACCCAGCGGGCGTCAGCCCGGTGGAGTTCAGCCCAGTGGACGTCAGCCGAGGAACGGGTTACGACGCTGGATGAGTAATCGGTAGAGGGTCTGCTGGATGGTCTCGCGTATCTGGTCGGTGAGGTTGAAAACCAGCATGGGGTCCTCGGCGGAATCCGGCGCATAGGCGTCGGTTCGGACCGGCTCGCCGAACTCGATGTACCACTTGGACGGCAGTGGGATCATGCCCAGCGGCCCGAGCAGCGGAAAGAACGGCGTCACCGGGAAGTACGGAGTGCTGAACAACCGAGCCAGCGGCTTGATGTCGCCGATCATGGGATAGATCTCCTCTGCACCGACGATGGCGCACGGGATGATGGTCGCCTGGGTGCGCAACGCTGCGGAGACGAACCCGCCGCGTCCGAAACGCTGCAGCTTGTACCGATCACGGTAAAGCTTGCCGATGCCCTTGAATCCCTCCGGCCACACCCCCACCAACTCACCGGACGTGAGCAACCGCTCGGCGTCGGGGGCACACGCCAGGGTCTGACCCGATTTGCGAGCCAACGAGCCGAGCAGCGGGATGCGGAAAAGCAGGTCAGCACCGAGCATCCGCAGGTGCCGCCCCGCCGGATGCGCCTCGCGCACCGCCACTGCGGTCATCAGCGCATCCAGCGGCAGCGTCCCCGAGTGGTTGGCAACCACCAGAGCGCCGCCCTCGGCAGGCACATGATGGAGGCCGATCGTCTCCACCCGGAACCAGGAGCGGTACAGCGGCCGCAGCAGCGGGAACAGCACATGGTCGGTGAGATCTGGGTCGAAGCCGAACTCGTCGACGCCGTAATCGCCGCACAACCGCCTGCGCGCAAATGCCAGCAGGTCAGCCAGATCCCCGTACCACCGCGGCGTGACCTGATCCTCCGCCGCCTCGGCCGGCTCAACGGCCTCCGGTGCCCTGCGCCGTTCGCTATCAGTCGCCCCGCCGTCCGGACGGTGCAGCCGAATCACTCGCGCTTCTGGCATCCTCACCACCACCTGCTACCGTAACCGGGACGCGAGCCCGAGCAAGCATCGCTCCGCTGTGGTGATCCACTCCGGGTCGATCGTGGGCCGTAACGCGCGGCCACGCAGGTAATCGTCGAACGCCTGGGCGGTGGTCCACCGGGGCACGAAGCCAAACTCAGTGCGCAACCGGGTCGTGTCGAGCACTCGGCCGAAGTTGAGAAATCGGATTTGCTCCGGGGAGTAGTCAACGAGTTGGGCGCTGCGCAGTAGCCACCCGACAGTGGCCACGGCTAGCTCAGGTATGGGAACCGGGATCCGACCCACTCGTCGAATCGCCTGGGACAGCAGCAGCACTCCGTCTCCACCGACGTTGAAAACCCCAGGTAGCGGCGCCCGGGTGGCCCGCTCGAGCACTGCCAGTGCGTCCTCCTCGTGCAACAGCTGCACCCGCGGGTCGTAGCCCAGCACAGTAGGCACCACGGGAAGCGAGAAGTACCTGCCCAGGACGGTATCGATGCGTGGGCCGATGATGTTGGTGAAGCGCAGCACCGTGACGTCCACATCCTGGCGCCGCCGAGCGAAACCACGGATGTAGCCCTCGATCTCCACCGCATCTTTGGCGTATCCCGAGGGCGGAATCCCATTCGGTTCGTCACGCTCCGTAAACACAGCCTGATCCAAGGCGCTCGCCCCGTACACCGCACCAGTGGACTTCACCACCAGCCGAGTCACCGTCGACGACTTCTGGCAGGCCGCAAGGAGCTGCATGGTGCCGATGACGTTCATCTCTTTCATCGCGCTGCGCCCGTTTCTTCCGGGCCCCCCAGAGCCGCGTGGATTGGCGGTGATCGACGCGTGCACGACGGTGTCGACCCGGGCGGTGGAGATCACCTTGGCGATCAGCGGGTTGCGCAGGTCGGCGCGGACAAACTCGGCGCGTCCCATCCGTCGCAACAGTTCTTGACGCGGCGGCACCGCGTCCACCGCAAGAATGCGGTCAATCGTGGAATCAGCCGCGAGACGGGCCGCCAACTGACCGCCGACGAAGCGGCTGGCTCCGGTGACAAGAACTGTGGACGGCGGCATGCTACTCCCTGCGTCCGCGCGACAACAGCGCACCATTCGGCCGCATGCAGGCCGCCGGTACGCGCTGCGGTTACTTCTTCAACTTGCGGCGTTGCACCCGCGTCTTGCGCAGCAACTTGCGGTGCTTCTTCTTGGACATGCGCTTGCGGCGCTTCTTGATCACCGAGCCCATGCTCGGCCTCCTCGCTCGTCGTGGATGCGCTGGTCGTGGAGATGCTGCGAAGCGCCCGGCAGCGGGCGCGAACGGCGGCCCAGCTTAGCCCTGATCGGATCCGCGGCCAGCACCCGACCCGATCTCATCCTGCATCGAAATAGGCGTTCTCCAGGTAACCGTGCACGGCCACCTCCGGAACCCGGAAGGAGCGCCCGACGCGCACCGCAGGCAGCTCGCCCGCATGTACCAGCCGGTAGACCGTCATCTTGGACACTCGCATCATCGCGGCCACCTCGGCGACCGTGAGGAACTGCACCTTGGCCGGCCCGGCTTGCTCGTTCGTCAGCATGGGTCATCGCGTCCTCACCACGTCGCGCGCCGCTGAGCTTCCCCTCCCGCGGTCCGTGACGCAACTGTTCTGATGAGAGTAGCGGGACTGGTGGTGGCTGTGCGACTCCCATCAGTGGTATTTGGCATCGGTGGGGGTTGGCATCGGTGGGGGTTGGCGTCAGTTGTCGGTGGCATCAGTCGTGGTGGGCAGCTCCGAGTTCGACCGACCGCTCCCGGGCCGCCTCGATGGCGGCGAGGAGAGCCGCGCGCACCCCGTGCCGCTCCAACTCCCGGATCGCCATGATCGTCGTACCACCGGGGGAGGTCACCGCCTCGCGCAACAGAACTGGGTGGTCACCGGTATCGCGGAGCATCCGGGCCGCACCAACCGCAGATTGGGTGATCAGTTCGGTCACCATCGGCCGGGGCAACCCGAGCATAATCCCCGCGTCGATCATCGCCTCGACTAGATAGAAGAAGTAGGCGGGGCCAGACCCGGACAGCGCGGCGACGGCGTCTTGCTGGCTTTCCGGAACCCGGACCACCTTGCCCACGCTGCCCAGCAGTTCCTCGGTCAGCTCCAGGTGCGCGTCGGTGGCGAAGCGGCCGGCGGATATCGCGCTCATTGCCTGGCCGACCAACATCGGCGTGTTGGGCATGGCTCGGACGACCGGCACGCCGTCAGGGAACCGACGCTCGTAGAGCGCGGTGGGCAACCCGGCGCACAAGCTCACCACCAGGATATCCGAGCCGATCAGTCCGGCGAGCTCGGCCAGCAGCGGGTCGATGTCCTGCGGCTTTACCGCGACGACCAGGACGTCAGCCTTACGTGCTGCGGTGGCGGTGTCGACCGCGCGCACCCGGTAGGTCTGCTCGAGTTGGGCAGCGCGGTCGGCATAGCGCTCGGTGAACATCAGGTCATCCGGGCTGCGACCGGCATTGAGCAGTCCGGATAGCAAGGCCTCGCCGATCTTGCCGGCGCCCAGGACGGCGATCGTGGTCATGGCAGCAGGGTGCCACAGGTGCCGGACACTCAGGTGCTGGACACTCGGGGGCCGGACACCACGGCGCGAAGGAAGAAGGTGACGTTGCCGGGTCGCTCAGCAAGCCGCCGGGTGAGGTAGGAGTACCAATCCGAGCCGTAGGGCAGGTACACCCGAATAGTGTCTCCAGCTGCGGCCAGCCGTCGCTGCTCAGCCGGACGCACCCCGTAGAGCATCTGATACTCGAAGCTGCCCGGGGAGCGCCCATACCAGCGGGCCCGCTCTGCCACGATGTCGATGATCCGTGAATCGTGGGTGGCGAACATGGGATAGCCTCCTCCGGCGAGCAGGATGTTGGCGCAGCGCACAAAGCTGCGGGCAACCTCGTGCGACGTCCGGAATGCGAGCTCGGGCGGTTCGGCGTAGGCGCCCTTGCACAGCCGGACCCTGACACCTTCGACCGCCAATGCCCGACAGTCATCCAGCGTGCGGTGTAGGTAGGCCTGCAGCACCGCCCCGGTTCTCGGCCAGCTGCGGCGTAGTTCGGCGTGCACCCGCAGGGTGGAGTCGGTCAGGGTGTGGTCTTCGGCGTCCAGGGTGACAGTGGTACCGGCCTGCTCGGCGGCAGCACAGATCCGGGAGGCGTTGCGCAGCGCCAGTGCTTCGTCCAGCCGCTGGCCCACCGCGGACAACTTCACGCTGACCTCAGCCCGGTTTGTCAGGCCCGCGGCGCTCAAACACGCCAGCAGTTCCAGATAGGCTTGCACAGCGGATTCCGCATCGGCCCCGGCTGCGACATCCTCCCCCAGGTGGTCCAGGGTGACCGCCAGGCCATCGGCCACCAGGACGGCGGCGGCGGCCACCGCCTGCTCGGTGCTCACCCCCGCCACGAAGCGCCGGACCAGATAACGGTTGACCGGGACGGTGGCGACGAGCCTGCGTACGGTCGGATTGCCGGCAGCAACCAGAATCAGCGAACGCAGCACAGCACACACGCTAGCGCGTGCCGGCACCACGATCACCGGACTCCGCACCAGGATCGCCACCCGACCGTCTGAAATGTATGCAGACTGGCAGCCTGCGGGCCCCCTGGGGAATCATCTTCGACGCCGCCTGGTGTTACCCCGAGTCGCTGGAGGCAGGAGGTCTTACAGCTCGAAACCAGCACTTCGTTGGTGGCTTCGTACGCCGCTCGGTTGGCTTCTTCAAAGGACATGACGCGCACCGTTGTTGCCCGACGTATCAGCTCGTCAAACTGTGGTGCATGGTCAGGCTTGACCTTCTGCTCTCGGTAGTTAGCAGCGGGCAATAGCACTTCGAGCTTGCCGTCAAGGTCGAGCACTGCTTCGGCAAAGATGGAATCAGCACCACGCGCGATGCCGGTCCAACGCGAGATCCCTCCTTGTGAACTGGCTGACAATCTCGACCATATCCGCAGAGGCCCACCACAGCGACATGTCAATATCATCGCTCAGGGCGATCGACGCTGACCGCCCGGTGGTGGCTAGCACCAGGATACCGGCTGCACAGTATGTAGCTGATACATGTTGATCATACGTTGCTGTCGATGTGAGGGAAGGGCGCACGGGCGGAGCATCCCGTCAGGGCACCGGGACGGGTGCGAGTCGTGAGGTCGGGCCAAGGCGCCCCGGCCTCGCTCCTCACGATGACATCCCGTCCGTCTCGGTGCCTTCTAGCGGTCCTTGGTCTCTAGGTGAACCGGGACAGAGCACACACACGGCCGCAGGGCTCGTCTCAAGCGCCCTTAGTGGCAACAACTCACCAATACCGACTACGCCGGAGCATGCGGGTGCACAAGCCTCTCCCGTAGGCAGAAAGAGATGATTGAGACGAGCCCCGAGTCAACGATCGGCTCAGGCGCTACCGCATGCCATGCCGCAACAGGTGGCGAGTGGGCATACAGATCAGCGAGAACCCACCCGGAGACGCCAAGCTGATCATGTCCGATCCGCGACCTCGCTCGGGTGCGGTTCGGCCTCGCTCTCACTGCCGCGCTCCTGCACCTCGGGTGTGTGCTCAGGTTCGGATTGTTGCTGCAGGCTGGCAGAACGACGCTGCCGGGCATCCCTCATGGCGAACCGCACGGCGCCCGCGAGCACGAGGAGCCCAACAACGATCTCGACGATGATGACCATGTCCATGGCAGACCTTCATCCTCCTTGTTCGACTGACAGTGATATTCCGCTACTCGGAGTATCACAGGTGCAGACGCGCGAAGAGTAGCGCCTCGGTCAAGACGGCTCGACGCTCCGGGCGGGTACGGGCCCGGCGGGTGCTCACCTCGAGCACCACGGTGCCGGTGAACCCGCGATCCACCAGCGCCCGGCACACCTCGGCGCAGGGCTGGCTGCCCCGACCGGGCACCAGGTGCTCGTCGCGGGGCGAACCGCTGCCGTCGGCCAGATGCAGGTGCGCCAACCGCGACCCCATCCGCTGC
>JAFAXZ010000139.1 GCA_019240665.1 Pseudonocardiales bacterium
CCAGCGGATGGCCGAGGGCGCAGTCCCAGAGCACATGCGCAACCGACGGCTGATCGCGCTCGACCTGGCCGGGATGGTGGCCGGCACCAAGTACCGGGGCGAGTTCGAGGAACGGCTCACGGCAGTGATCGACGAGGTGACCGCCGCTTCCCGGACGGTTGTGCTGTTTCTCGACGAGCTGCACACGGTGATCGGTGCAGGCGCGGCCGAGGGTGGTGGGATGGACGCTGGCAGCATGCTCAAGCCGGCGCTGGCCCGTGGTGACTTGCAGAT
Source organism: Pseudonocardiales bacterium (assembly GCA_019240665.1). Taxonomy (GTDB): domain Bacteria; phylum Actinomycetota; class Actinomycetes; order Mycobacteriales; family Pseudonocardiaceae. The sequence goes on from JAFAXZ010000139.1 coordinate 274, forward strand.
GGTTGGGGCCACCACGGTCGACGAATACCGTCGGCACATTGAGCGGGACCCGGCGCTGGAACGACGGTTCCAACCCATCCTGGTCACCGAGCCGAGCGTCGAGGACACCGTCGCCATCGTGCGCGGTCTGCGCAAGCGCTACGAGTTGCACCACCGAGTCCGCATCACCGACGAGGCCGCTGACGCCGCCGCCCGGCTCTCCGACCGCTACCTCACCGACCGGTTCCTCCCCGATAAGGCGATCGACCTGATCGACCGGGCCAGCGCGCGGGCTCGGAGGCGAGCGCAGACCCCGAGCGAGGACACCCGAGCTCTCGAGCAGCGCGTCGAGCAGCTCACCCGAGCTAAGGACATCGCGGTTGACGCCGAAGACTACGAGCGGGCCGAGGCGCTGAGCCGGGCACTCGACCTAGCGATCGTGGAGCTGGAGACCGCACACGCCAGCCCCACGCGCCCGCCCGAGGTCAGTGCCGCCGACGTCGCGGACGTCGTCGCCCGCAGCACCGGCATCCCGGTTGCGCAGCTCACCGAGGTGGAGCGGCACCGGCTGCTCCACCTCGAGGAACAGCTGAGGCAACGGGTGGTGGGGCAGGACGAGGCGGTCGAGACCGTCGCGGACGCGGTCCGGGCCAGCCGCGCCGGTCTCAACCACCCAGACCGGCCAGTTGGGTCGTTCCTGTTCCTCGGCCCCACGGGGGTGGGCAAGACCGAGTTAGCCCGGGCGCTGGCGCAGATCTTGTTCGGGTCGGAGGAGCGGCTTGTCCGCATCGACATGAGCGAATTCCAAGACAAGTACACCGTGTCGCGGCTCATCGGCGCCCCACCCGGCTACGTCGGCCACGAAGAGGCCGGCCAGCTCACCGAGGCCGTCCGCCGCACTCCGTACACCGTGCTTCTGCTGGATGAGATCGAAAAGGCGCATGCCGACGTCTTGAACCTCCTGCTGCAGGTCTTCGATGCCGGCCGGCTCACTGACTCCCGGGGCCGGACCGTGAACTTCGCCAACACTGTAGTCATCATGACCAGCAACCTCGGTGGCGAGGCGCTGCTGGCCGCGACCAGTGCCGGACGATCAGTCGAGGAGGTGCGGGAACCACTGATGACCAGGGTACGGAGGCACTTCCGGCCGGAGTTCCTCAATCGCATCGACGAGATCGTCCTGTTCCGGGGCCTGGATCGGCCGCGGCTTCGCACGATCACCAAGCTGCTCCTGGAGCAGACTCGGCAGCGGCTGCGCGCGCGGGCCATCACCCTGCGTCTCGACGACCAGGCCATCGACTGGATCGTCGACCGTGGCTACCAGCCCGAGTTCGGGGCTCGACCGCTGCGCCGAGTCATCGGCCGTGAACTGGACCGGAAACTGTCCCGCATGCTCCTCGCCGGCGACCTCAGAGATGGCCAGGACGTCCGCGGTAGCGTCGCCGAGGACCGGCTGGAGTTCACCGTCACCGAGCCGCGTCACGCGTGAAGCAGCACCCGCACGGGTAGCAACTCATGGGCCAGGGTTCTATGAGCTTGGCTGCGGTGTTCCCTCCGGCCAGACACAAGGCGAAACTGAGACGACGTCTCTCGAGCGAAGCAGATCTTGCGTCGCCGACCCCGGGAATCTACCGGCTGCCGGTAACCATGCGGTACCGAGGGCTTGTGACCGACTCGCTCGCCTCTGCCTGCCGCACGGGCTGACCAGGCGCGCTACCGTGCATACTGTGTCACGCCAGCTGATGATCGCGCCGTCCCTGCTGTCTGCCGACTTCGCCCGGCTCGCCGACGAGGCCAACGCGGTCCCGGGCGCCGACTGGTTGCATGTCGACGTCATGGACGGGCATTTTGTGCCCAATCTCACCCTGGGTCTTCCCGTGGTGCAGAGCCTGATGAAGTATACCGACATCCCAGTGGACTGCCACCTCATGATCGATAATCCGGATCGATGGGCGATCGGGTACGCCGAAGCGGGCAGCTACAACGTCACCGTGCACGCCGAGGCCGCGCAGGACCCGGTGAAGCTGGCCAAGAATCTGCGCGCGGCCGGGGCCAGAGCCGGCCTGTCGGTCAAACCTAAGACCCCGCTGGAACCCTGGGTGGAGGTACTGCGGCATTACGACACGTTGCTGGTGATGAGTGTGGAGCCCGGCTTCGGGGGGCAGTCCTTTATCCCCGAGGTGCTGGACAAGGTGCGCACCGCGCGGCGGTTGGTGGACACCGGGCACCTCACCGTGCTGGTGGAGATCGATGGGGGGATCAACGCCGATACCATCGAGGCCGCCGCGGAGGCCGGGGTGGACTGTTTCGTCGCCGGCTCGGCGGTGTACGGGGCTGAGGACCCAGCGCTGGCCGTGGAGTCGCTACGGGACCAGGCCCGGGCGTGTGGCAGTTGGTGAGGCGCACCGCCCGGGAGGGCTGAGCCGTGTTTACCGGCATCGTTGAGGAACTTGGGAAGCTGCTCGGCCGGGATGAGCGACCCGACGCAGCACGATTCGCTGTGCGTGGACCGCTGACGAGTTCCGACGCGCGGCGAGGCGACTCGATCGCGGTCAACGGGGTGTGCCTGACCGTGGTCGACGTCGATGGTGAGGTGTTCACCGCTGACGTGATCGGCGAGACGCTGCATCGCTCCAGCCTGGGCTCGGCCCGGACCGGGGACCGGCTGAACCTCGAGCGAGCGGCGAAGCTCGGGCACCGGCTGGGTGGGCACCTGGTGCAGGGTCACGTCGATGGCACGGGGACCCTGCTGTCCCGCATCGCGCCGCAGGAAGCAGCCCCGTGGGAGCTGGTTCGGATAGGGATGCCCGCCGGGCTGGCCCGTTACGTGGTGGAGAAGGGGTCCATCACCGTGGACGGGGTATCGCTCACCGTGATCGAGGTGGGCACTGATGACTTCTCCGTGGGGCTTATCCCGACCACCCAGCGGCTGACCACGCTGGGCCTGCGACGCCCCGGCGAGCTGGTGAACCTCGAGGTCGATGTGATCGCGAAATATGTCGAGCGGTTGGCCTGCCCACACCTTATCCCCAGCAACGGCGAGCTACGGGATGATCGAGCTACGGGATGATGCTGGGGGATGATGCGGGGGAGGAGGACGCGATGACCCAGGGCGCGTTTGCCGGCATCGATCGGGCAATCGCCGACGTGGCGGCCGGGCGCCCGGTGATCGTGGTGGACGACGAGGAACGGGAGAATGAAGGAGACTTGATCTTCGCCGCGGCCCGGGCCACTCCCGAGCTGGTGGCGTTCACGGTCCGGTACACCTCGGGGTACATCTGCGTGCCGCTGACTGGGGAGGACTGCGACCGGTTGGACCTGCCGCCGATGTTCCACACCAACCAGGACAAACGAGGCACCGCCTACACCGTGACGGTGGACGCCCGCGAGGGTGTGACGACTGGGATCTCAGCGGCGGACCGGGCTCGTACCATCCGGCTGCTGGCCGACCCGGACGCCAAGTCGGTCGACTTCGCCCGCCCGGGTCATGTCGTGCCGCTGCGGGCCAAAGAGGGCGGGGTGCTGCGCCGCCCCGGGCACACCGAGGCCGCGGTAGACCTGGCCCGGCTGGCCGGACTGCCACCGGCTGGGGCGCTATGCGAGATCGTCTCGGCCAAGGATCCCGGCGAGATGGCCCGTCGCGACGAGCTGGAGGTCTTCGCCGCCGAGCACAACCTGACGCTGATCACCATCGCTGATCTCATCGCCTACCGGCGGCGGTTCGAAAAGCAGGTGGAGCGGGTCGCGGAGGCCCGAATCCCAACCGCGTACGGGGAGTTCACTGCGATCGGGTTTGACTCGCTACTCGATGGAGTCGAGCACATCGCCCTGGTGGCGGGAGAGATCGGGGATGGGGCCGACGTGCTGGTGCGGGTGCACTCGGAATGCCTCACCGGGGACGTGTTCGGCTCGCTGCGCTGCGACTGCGGCCCGCAACTGGACGCGGCACTGGCCGCCGTCGCTGCCGAGGGCCGCGGGGTGGTGCTCTACGTACGGGGTCATGAGGGCCGCGGCATTGGGCTGATGCACAAGCTGCAGGCTTATCAGCTGCAGGACGCTGGCGCTGACACCGTGGACGCTAACCTGGCCCTGGGCATGCCCGCCGACGCCCGGGACTACGGCACCGGCGCGCAGATCCTGGTGGATCTGGGAGTGCGCTCGATGCGGTTGCTCACCAACAACCCGGCCAAGCGGGCTGGTCTGGAAGGTTATGGCCTGACGATCACCGGGAGGGTCCCGCTGCCCATCCGTCCAAACCCGGAGAACCTGCGCTACTTGCGCACCAAGCGCGACCGGATGGGTCACGATCTCGACGGCCTGGACACCACTGCCGCGATCCCTTCCGGCGTGGTCTTTATCGAGCGGGCGCGGCCATGAGCGGGACCGGTCAGCCGGCGCTGGAGGTGCCAAGCTGCGCGGAGCTGCGGCTGGGCATCGCCGCGACACGCTGGCACCCACGCATCACCACGGCACTCCTGGACCGGGCGAGTGCCGCTGCTGCCGAGGCCGGGATCGCCGAACCGACGGTGGTGCGGGTGCCGGGCGCTGTCGAGCTTCCCGTGGTCTGCCAGGAACTGGCCCGGCAGCACGACGCCGTGCTCGCGCTCGGGGTGGTGATCCGCGGTGACACCCCGCATTTCGACTACGTCTGCGACGCGGTCACCGCCGGGCTCACCCGGGTCGCGCTGGACGAGGGAATCGCGATCGGCAACGGTGTGCTCACCTGCGATACCGAGGAGCAGGCCCTGGACCGCTGTGGGCTGCCCTCCTCCGCGGAGGACAAGGGCTTCCAGGCCTGCGTCGCCGCGTTGCAGACGGCCCTGGTGCTGCGCGGGCTGCGTCAGGCCCGGCGGGACGTGACATGACCACCACAGTGTTCGAGGCCCGGCCTCGCCGGGCTCGTCGTATCGCGATCGCCGCCGCAGTGTTGTTGGTCGCGGTTTTCGCGGTTGTCGCGGCCCTGCTGCGGCGCACGCCAACCGGTGTCTACTTCCGGCTCTCTGACCAGGTAGCCATGATGCTGCTGGGGCTATTGCTTGCCGGTGCAGCTCTGCTGTTCGCCCGGCCCCGGGTGCGGGCTGGCGCCGAGGGCGTGGAGGTGCGCAACCTGCTAGGGACCCGCACGCTGCCCTGGGAGCTGGTGTTCCGGGTGTCCTTTCCCGACGGCGCCCCGTGGGCTCGCCTTGAGCTTCCCGACGATGAGTACATCGCGGTGATGGCAATCCAGGCCGCCGACGGCCGATGGGCAGTGCAAGCCATCCGCGCTCTACGCGCGGTGCATGCCGAGCACACCGCGCCGCGCGAGACCCCGAGTCAGGATCTGTAAACCACTCGACAATTCCGTCGCGAGCGTGCTGGGCCGGCTGGGAGGAGAGGATGGCTGGGAGCCGGGCCGTCGGCGCAAGTGGCCGCCGCACTGTGCACGGTGGACCGCAGGCTGTGTACGCCGTCGCAGCTCAACCGGTTCACGGCTGCGCACCTACTGCGGGTCGCGCCGATACTGCCTACGATGACGGGGTGTTGCGGATCACCCGCCCTGCCGGGGCCCTGGTGCTGACCAGCGAGGTCAACCTCAGCAACCGGGGTGCGCTGCGCACCGCGCTGATCGAGCAGGCGCAGCGCTGCGGCAGCGACGACCTGGTTGTCGAAGTGGCGGCACTGCGGTACTGGGATGCCTGCTCGATCAGGCCGCTCGCCGAGCGTGCGATGCGGTCGCCGCCGGGGGCCTCGCTGGTGCTGATGGGTTCCGGTCCGGCGCTGCGCCGGTTGATCCAGCTGTGCCGGCTGCACGAACTACCGCGGCTGAGCATCGGTGCGGCGGCGGAGGCACGGTGAACACCTTCACCCACCAGGCACTGCGGTACTCCTCCCCGGATGAGTTGGTGGCGACGCTGGTGCCGCTCGCGCGGATCGCGATCCGCCGCGGGGAGCCGGTAGTGATCGTGCTGCCCGCGCCGCTGCCGGACCGACTGGCCGATCACCTGGGCCGCGACGGCGCGGCCGTGGAATTCACCGACTACGCCGACACCTACCGCTCTCCCGCATACACGCTGGCCCAGTTGGTCCGCACCCTGCGTGACCACGCTACGAACGGTTGCCGGCCTACGGTGGTGGGCAGCCCGCTGATCGGCCTGCGGGCCGGTGCTGAGGTATTACCGTGGCTACACATTGAGTCAGTGTTCAACACCGCGCTCGCCGACATACCCGCCCACATGGTCTGCTCCTATCCCTCCGATCGGCTTACCGCCACCGTCGAGACTTGGGTCAACCAGACCCACCCGGAGCTGGTCCGGGCCGGTGGCGATCCGGTGCCCAGCGCCGATTACCTCCCGCCGCCGCAGTTTCTGGCGGCGTATCCTGCGCCTCCGGCCGCGCCGCTCGGTCCGCCGTCTTTCGAGCTGCGCTTCGGCGCTGAGCCGTTAGGCCCGATCCGCCGGATGCTCGCCACGCGGGCCGCCGATGCCGGCCTGTCCACCGACCGGGCGCAAGACCTGATCCTCGCGGTCAGCGAAGCGATGACGAACAGCGTGGAGCATGGCGCCGGGACAGGCGTGCTGCGCGGGTGGCTCAACGGCCAGTTGACCATCGAAGTGCACGACGCCGGCACCTTCCTCGATGACTACTGGGGTCTGCTCCCGCCGGCGCCGACCGCGCTGCGGGGCCGTGGGCTGTGGCTGATCCGTCAGTTGTGCGACCGGGCCCACATCTGGTCGGACTCCACCGGCACCACCGTCCGACTCACCACGTGACTGGTGCGCCAGAGGGGCCTCACCGATGTCATGCACCAGGTAGACCCGCTCGGGTCACGAAACGGACTGATGTGAACATCACCTCGAGGGTGGGAGCGCTCGCTTGGCGGCCGGTCCCAGGAACATGGTCAGCTGGCCGACGGCGCTGGGGCGCATGCCCGAGGGGAACCAGTCGCGCAGGGTGGATTGAGCGCTCACTCGCACGTCGGTCCGGGCCGGCCGCGCCATCCCATAGCTGCTGGGTCGTACCGACCACACCGTGCGGTGCGGGCCGAGTTGGACCAGCGCGAGGAACTTCGGTACCAGCAGGGGCACCGCGAGCCGACGGGCGGTGGGGGTGGCTTCGACGCACCAGCCGCCGCCGGTCGCGATCATCGGGACCCGGTTGGCTGGCTGACCGTCGAAGTTGGCGAGCGTTTTGGGCAACGCCCAGTTGGTGCGCCCGCCGACTATGCTGGCCGGGGAGTGGATCAGTGCTCCGAGGGTGGCAATCGGCGTGGCGCCGGCCGAGACCTCTTCCGGCACGACCGCCTCGATCGCAGAGCGAGCGCGGTCAGCCGGTCGATCGGTCCAGAACAACGTTCGAGCAGTCACCCGCCATGGTGCCGCTGGGGCACTGGCGGGGAGGGTGGCCACATCCTCGCTGCGCAACGCCGTCTCCGGCGTCCCTGACAGCCGAACGAAGTCACTGGTCACAGGGGGAACTCCTGGTGATGACGGGCGGATACCACCCCTGCACCGGCTACAGACAGGCCCCTGGAAACTGATCATGCATCGAAACTGAGCTCTGCACCGCCAGGCGAATCCCAGGGACCCTGAACCTCGTCATAGGCCTCGATTAACTCCCCCAGTGGAGTACCTGTGGGTGCCGAGCGCACAGGTCAAGTCCGGCGGTGCGCTGGTGCTTTGGCTTCAAGCAGAGAAAGCTTCCCGGAGCGATTCATTCCACAAGGGATCTGAGGGACTTGGTTAGCCTGGTTACCCACAAGAGCCGCAGCAGCCACAACCAGGACCACTACAACTAGAGCAGCATCCACATCCATCCGCCATGGCGGCCTCCTTCCGATAGAGCACACAACAACCACAGAAAATTATATTCATATGCACATGTGAAAGACATCCCCAGTCTGGGTGAGTTTCACGGCAGACCTCGACTTTCGTTAACAACGGCAAACATAAGATGGCGCACGACGAGCCCTGCACGTGCATATGCGAGGGATCTCGCACGTTACGCACGCTTACCAGTGACCCGTTGGTGAGCCACGCGGGGTAGATCGCTTGCCGATCCCGGTCAAGGCATCCCGGGCAGGGTTTCCACCGTCAAGTCCGGGCCGATGACTCGCAAGCGAGCCGGAGCGGCTGCCAGCACTGACCAATCCCGAGCTCGGGCGCAGGTCGCCACCTGCGCAGCGGCCACATCCGGAGTCAGGTCGCGACCCCGAGACCGACTCGATCGCACCAGCGGCATCCAGGGGCCCTGAGCCGTTCGACGTCCTCGACCGGCATACCACACCGCAAGCCCACCCTGCCCATACCGAGGCGAAGTGCGTGACCGCTGCGGTGGCCCGGTCTGTTTCCCACCACTGGCACACACCTCTTCCTGTCCTGCCACCATGGCACCCGTTCGACTTCCGTGGCAACGGACACCGGCACTCGGAGCCAGCGGGCCGGTTCGCCTAAGACCTAGCGGACTAGTTGTCATAATGTCCATTATCGGATCGATGAACCGGAGCAATCCACCACGGTGCCTTTTTGGTACCATGGTGGGTGTGGCGCTCAACATCAAGGACCCAGAGACTGAACGGCTCGCTACCGAGGTGGCAGCGCTAGCAGGCGAGACGAAGACCTCGGCGGTGCGGGTCGCCCTGCGAGAGCGGCTCGACCGGCTCCGCGCGTCGGCCGAGGATCCGGTGGACCGGCTGCACCGCTTCCTGGTGGATGAGGCGTGGCCGCAGGTTCCCGTGGAGCTGCGTGGTGGTCTGACCAAGCGTGAGCGCGAGGTCATCCTCGGCTACGGCCCGGAGGGTGTGTGATCGTCGATAGTTCGGCGCTGGTGGCGATCCTGCTGGCTGAGCCGGGTCACCAGGTGCTCGTGGACCATGTGGCACGAGCGCCCGTCATCGGTATCGGTGCGCCGACACTCGTGGAGACCGGCATCGTGCTCACGACCCAACTTGGCGTCGCAGGCAGGTCACTGCTGGCGCGGCTGCTCCATGAAATCGGTGCTGAGACGATCCCGTGTACGGCTGCGCACTGGCCCGTCGCGGTCGACGCATTCACGCGTTACGGCAAGCGACACCACCCGGCTGGCCTCAACTTCGGAGACTGCCTGACCTACGCGACCTGCCGGCTCGCTGGACGCCCGCTGCTGTGCGTCGGCGGCGACTTCCCACAGACGGATCTCGACCTGGTGAATCCACCAGAGCGCTTTCCTGCGCGATGACGTGAACGAAGCGCTGCGCCGGTGTGCTCGTTGAGCCGCTGTGAAGGTCTGCGGAGGAGGAAGAGCGAAAGGCATGGGCAGGCGAGGATGAGTTACTGGCTCGGAATCGACGTGGGTACCACCCTCATCACCGCAGCCATCTGCCACACGCAAGCCGGGCACTGTGCGCGGCTTGAGGTGGTACCACTGGGTGCCCGGTCTGCTGCCGTGCGCTCGATGGTCTACTTGGGGTCCGACGGTGAGGTCGTCGTCGGGGAGGCAGCTGAGCGCCGCGCCGCTGCCGACCCCGACCGAGTGGTCCGCGAGTTCACCCGGCGCATCAGCGACGAGGTTCCGGTGATGATCGACGGGGTCCGGTACTCGGCGGCGGGATTGACCGCAGTGGTGGTCAGCTGGGTGATCGACCGGGTCGCGCAGCTCGAGGGCGCGGCGGCCCAGGGCATCACCGTCACGCATCCAGCCGGCTGGGGCGCGAACACGATCCGGGCTGTGGCGGATGCGCTGCGCGCGGCCGATCTGCCAGAGGTCATCTTCTGCACCGGGCCGCAGGCGGCGGCAGTGAGCTATTCGGTCCGGGAGCGGGTTGATGTCGGCAGCCTCATCGCGGTCTACGACCTCGGTGGCGGTAAGTTCGAGGCGGCTGTGCTGCGCAAGACCGGTGCCAGCACCTTCTCCGTGCTCGGTACGCCAGAAGAGATCGAGCGATTGGGCGGCGCAGTGTTCGATGACGTGGTGTTCGGGCACGTCATCAGGGCAGTGCCCGCCTTGTGCGAGCTGGACCCAGAGGACACCGACAGGCTGCGGCGTAGCTTCGCGCTCTGCCGGCGGGAATGCACTGAGGCTAAAGAGGCTCTCTCGGTTCATACCGAGGTGACGATCCCGGTGCTGTTTCCCGAGGTTCAGACCCAGGTCAGCTTGACCCGGGCCGAGTTCGAGGACATGATCCGCCCGCAGATAGCCGAAACCGTCGACGCGCTGCTTCGCGCGCTGCGGTCTGCTGGTCTCGGTCCAGCGGACCTCGACGCGGTGCTGCTGGTCGGCGGATCTTCGCGGGTGCCGCTCATCGCGCAGCTTCTCTCGTCCGAACTCGGTCGCCCAGTCGGGGTAGACCCAGATTCCCAAGCCGCAATCGCACTCGGTGGCGCCTTGTCCGGGCTTCCAGCCGGCGTAGCTCACCCTGCCGGTATCGACACCACCACCGCGGACGGCATGCTGGACACCCCGGTCCGCGCACCGGTCGGGATGACCAGCATCGCCGGGTTCGAGGTTCCCGAACTGGCGCAGAGCGAGTCGCACGACCCGCCGTGGCTGACCGACACCCCGCTGGATGACGAAGCCCCCGAAGCTCCATGGCACCGGGCCAGATCACGACGGCTTACGCGGTTCGCGGCAGCGGGGTTCCTGGCCCTCGTGGTTGCCGGGGGTGCGGCGTCAGTGCCGTTCATCATGGCCGCACACCGTGGACCTACTCCCGCGCCCGCAGCGGCGACCCCTGCGCCCCGTGTCCGGGTGCCCGCGACTCCAGCGCCCCAGATCTCGGTGCCCCAGACGCCAGAGGTCCAGGCGCCGATGGCCACTATGGCTGCCATCCCGCCACCGAAGAACACTGAAAGCGGCACCCAAGACTCCACGGGGGCTGACCCCACGACATCCGCTGAGCCGATCAAACCCATTGACGGCAGCGCCAGGTCAAGGGCTGTCGCGCCGCGCGCCGGGAGCCGCGCCGCGCGCCGGCCCAGCCCTCCTGCCTCCACGACGCCACCTCCGCCGCCGTCACCGAAGCGTGTCCCTGAGTGGGTGGAAACAGTGCGCAGCTGATGGGTCATTGTTGGTGTCGGGGTCCAGCCGCCCTCCCCTCCGCCGACCTCTGCCGTTATTTTTGCACTGGTTGGACCTGCTATACCCGCTGAGAGCGAGACAAAGGGGGAGAGGCTACGACCCCAGCTCAGCACTACCTCCTGTAGTTTGTCCCGCTCTCGGTACTGTAGCGTTGATGGACAGAAGACGGCTCTATTCCGATGCCTTGGGAGGATCGCTGCTCTCATTGGAGCTCTGGTTGCAGGCGGAGTACTGAAACCCGGGAAAATGTCGCCGTCGACGAATGTGGTGACCCCTATCCCCACGGTGACCCAGGTGCCCGAATCGGCGACGAATCCCATCTACGCTGCTAACCGGGCGTCGATCGATCTCGCGTACCCCGGTGATAGGTTCGGCTGCTGGTTGCAGTTGATTGTGCAAATCGACGATCAGACAGCGCAGCCTAACAGCAACCGCTTCATGATGAGAAATGTGCTGGTTGGCCCTCAAGAATACGCAATTACGGGCTCGATCTCCTGCGCTGTGGCAGGAGTGTGCGCCGCCACTGGTTCCGGCATTATTGACGTCGTCAATAATCAATCCTACCTCGTCTCGTGGCTGAATACCGCCGTCGGCCGCTGTCAAGTCACGCTCCAGCAATGGCCCTGAGCTGGGCGTTCCGCCCTTCCTGCACTCGCGACTGACGGATTTGCCCGAGGTCGGGGTCCAGATCCCGACATTGATGGACTGCGGCCCTCGACCCAAAGTAAAGCGGGTCTGCGGTGGCTGGGCGGGCGGGTCAGCTGCGATCGCGGGCAGCACGTCGGTGTGGTCGGGAATCACCGGCGCGTGCTGGACTGGGTGCCGCGGGTGGTGGCGCGGCACCCAGTCCTGGTTGGAAAGGGTGGGCATGACCGTGGCTTTCCCAGCTCGGGACGGTGGCGGCCTGGAGCGGGTCGCCGGTAGCCATCGTCAGGCTGGCCAGCTGCCACCGGTTCCCCTAGGGCGAGGGCGCCCACGCCGAGGGTGGCGGTATGGAAAAATTGCTTCCGTTTCCCGTCGTCCAACGTATGGAATCGGTGGAGACACCAAAGATCGCCCCAGCGGATTTTGCTGCGTTCGAGCTGGCCAATATAATTTGCACTGGCCTCCACAATTTCCGGTTGTGGTGCTCATAGATCCAGGCGTTGACCAGCTCGGCGAGTTCTTGCCGGGACGAGCACTCGTCCGAGTAGGTGGGTGAGGCGGTACGTTCCCGCGCTGCCCAAAGCTGATCATTCGCCGTCGCCAAAACCACGCCTCCCTTCCAGTGGTGCGGGTCTACTCAGCACCGTGGTGAGCACTCAGCATACCTCCGTTTCATGCCCCGTGATGTACCATTCGTCTCGCCCATTGATACGGTGAAGAATAAACCGACCAATGGCCTGGGCCGGCGGCAGGCGCTCCTTCGCCGTCCGTGACAGCAGGAGTGCCGCGCAGCGGTACGTTCCGGATCGAAGCGTCCAGCACAGTGACGGTGTGCGCCAGTGTGAGGTGTCCGTCGAGCCGCCGGGCGCTGGCCGCAATCTGCATCAGGCATCCGGGGTTGGCGGTGACCAGGACTGATGCGCCGGTGGCGAGCACGTTGCGGGTTTTGCGGTCCCCTAGTTCGGTAGCCGGCTCGGGGTGGAGCAGGTTGTAGATTCCCGCCGAACCACAGCACAGATCGGCTTCGGCGATCTCGACCAGCGTCAGCCCGGGAATAGCCCGCAGCAGCTCCCGAGGCTGGGACCGGACACCCTGAGCGTGCCCGAGATGGCAGGCGTCGTGGTAGGCGATTGCGAGGTCCAGCGGGTGACGCGGTGCCACCGGCCCGAGCTCGACGAGCAACTCGGAGACATCACGGGTGCGCTCGACGAAAATCTGCGCGCGTGCGGCGTAGTCAGGATCGTCGCGCAGCAGGTGTGCATATTCCTTCATCGCCGAACCGCAGCCCGCGGCGTTGACCACGACGTGATCTACCCCGGCAGCCTCGAAACGCTTGATCAGCGCCCGAGCGAAGGAGATCGCCTCGTCCTCGCGACCTGTGTGCTGGGACAGCGCTCCGCAGCAGCCCTGCCCGCGGGGAATCACGACGTCACAGCCCTCAGCGGAGAGCACCCGCGCAGTGGCGGCGTTGACCTCTGGGAACAACGCGTCCTGCACGCAGCCGGTGAGCATCCCCACCACCGCACGGCACCGCCCCGAGGCGGGTATCCGCTCCGGCAGTGGCTGCCGCCGGGTCAGCGTCGGGACTAGCGACTCCATCACCCGCAGCATCGGGGGTAACCGGTTCAGCAGCCCGGTTCGCCGCAGCCACCGGTCCAGCCCACTGCGCTGGTACAGCGCCAACGGCCCGCGCAATGCCCGCAATCGCCTCGGGTAGGGGAACAACCAGAAGATCACCTCGCGGAGCAACCGCTCCCGCCTGCACCGCTCATAACGGCGCTCCACCTGAGCGCGGGTGTCGGCGATCAGCGTGCCGTAGCGCACGCCGGATGGGCAGGCAGTCACGCAGGCCATACACCCCAGGCATGCGTCGAAGTGGCCCACCATCGATGCGGACAGCGGCTCACCCTCCAAGCCGGTCTTCATCAGGTGGATGCGGCCGCGTGGCGAATCCATCTCCTCCCCCCACAGCACGTAGGTGGGGCAGGAAGGCAGGCAGAACCCACAGTGCACACAGTCCTTGACCAGTTCGAGCTGGGGCGGATGGTGATCATCAAAAGCACCCGGTCTGCGGTCGCTCATCAGATTCCTCCCACGAACCGGCCTGGTGCCAGCCGGTGCTCCGGGTCGAACTGGTCCTTGAGCCGGCGCATCAACGCCAGCGCGGGCACCGGTCCCCACACATCAAGACCAGCCTTACGGTGCGATGGTGCACAGCGCAGCACCGCGCTGCCGCCGTTTCGGGTGGCGATCCTGCGCAGCTGTGCCAGCTGGGCGCCCAGCCGGTCGCCGTCGTCCAGACCCGCGGTGAGTACTCCGGCCCCGGCCGAGCCACGCAGCACGCCAGGGGCGGTGGCCAGCAACTCGGCCAGCCCTGTGGGCTCGCAGCTGACCGTCGCGGCGGGTCCCTGCGGTGGGTGCGGAGGGCGACCCCACCAGCCCGGTGGCTGCTCGGTCACCGTGGCCAGCGCCCCAGCCGCCGCACCGAGCAGGTCCGCGACGGCCTCGGCGCGGGCACCGATGCCCCCGGTGACGCCCTCGACGGCGACCCCGACGGTCACCCGATCGCCCGGCGCGCCGCGGTCCACGTCGAGAGCTACCGGTTCGTGCTGCGAGGCCCGGACCGCAGCGATGGCGGCCGCGGCGCGCTCGGCGTCAGGGGCCGGCACGGTGATCCAACGGCTCGCCTCGGGCAGTGGATGCAGCCGGAACACCGCCTCGGTGATCACGCCCAGGGTGCCCAACGAGCCGGTGTAGAGCTTGCCTAGGTCATAACCGGCGACGTTTTTCACCACCGTTCCCCCAGAGCGGGTGACGGTGCCATCGGCGAGGACCACGGTGATGCCGATGAGCAGGTCACGCACCGAGCCGTACCGGTAGCGCAGTGGGCCCGACGCAGCGGTGGCGATCGTGCCCCCGACAGTGCCCCCCACACCCCCGACAGCGCCCCCAACCACAGCGCCCCCAACCACAGTGCCTCCGATGAGGGTGCCGGCGCTGTCCAGCGCCAGTCGCTGCCGGTGCAGCGCCAATGCATTCTGAAGGTCGATCATCCGCAGCCCGGCCTGCACGGTGACGACCAGGTCGCCAGCGACATGCGCGAGCACCGCGTCCATCCGGCTGATGTTCACGATCAGGTCCACGTCGGTTGGTGGGAGGCCCCAGTTCAGCCGGGTACCGGTGCCTCGGGCGACCACCCGCAGCCCCAGCCTGGCCGCTGCGCGCAGCACCGCCGAGACCTCTTCGGTGCTGCCCGGCCACGCCACCCAGCGCGCTGGCACCCCATCCACCGTGTCGTCGACGGTGGCTTCGGCCACATCACCGCAGGCTGCCCGCAACCCGCCGAGGGTGGAGGTAACCATCAGAACTGCTCGGCCAGGCCCGCGACTTGCAGCGGGTGGGCGCCCTTGTGCTTGCCCGGCACTTCCCCGCACAGCCGAGGAGTGGGGAACACCTTGCCGGGGTTGCACACCCCGACGGGATCGAAGGCGCAGCGCAACCGCTGCATGGTGTCCAGATCGTCGTCGGTGAACATCCGCGGCAGGTATTGCGCCTTGTCCATCCCCACGCCGTGCTCGCCGGTGATCGAGCCGCCGTAGGCGATGCACAAGTCGAGGATCGCGCCCGAGATCTCCTCCGCGGCCTGCGCCTCGCCGGGTTTGGTCTCGTCGAACAGGACCAGCGGGTGCAGGTTGCCGTCGCCGGCGTGAAACACGTTGGCCACCCGCACCCCGGTACCGGCCGATAGGTCCGCGATGCAGCGCAGCACCTCGGGCAGCACTGTTCGGGGAATCACCCCGTCCTGCACGATGTAATCAGGGCTGATCCGGCCTACCGCGGCAAATGTGGACTTGCGGCCCTTCCAGAACAAGGCGCGCTCGGCAGCGTCCCGGGCCACTCGGATCTCGAAGGCACCCGCATCGGTGCAGTGTCGGTGCACCGCGGCGAAGGTGTGCTCCACCTCGGCAACCGGGCCGTCCAGCTCCACGATGAGCACCGCACCGGCGCCCTCGGGGTAACCGCAGGCCACTGCGGCCTCGGCCGCCTCGATCGCCAGCGCGTCCATCATCTCGATGGCCGCTGGAGTGACGCCGTCGGCGATGATCTTTGACACCGCGACACCCGCCTCGTCCACCCTGGGGAAGGCGGCAAGTAGGCAGCGCACTGACTCCGACTCCCGCAGCAGCCGCACCACGATCTTGGTAGCGATTCCGAGGGTGCCCTCACTGCCGACAAATGCGCCGAGCAAGTCGTACCCGGGTACATCACGGGTCGTCCCGCCCAGCCATACCAGCTCGCCGTTCGGGGTGACGACCTCAACGCCGAGCACGTGGTGAGTGGTGAACCCGTACTTGAGGCAGTGCGCCCCGCCGGAGTTTTCCGCGACGTTGCCACCCACCGAGCAGATCTGCTGGCTGGACGGATCAGGCGCGAAGTACCAACCCTGCGGCGAGGCGGCTTTGGTCACGTCAAGATTGATCACCCCAGGCTCGACGATCGCGCGCTCGTTGGCGGGGTCGATCTCCAGAATCCGGCGCATCCGGGAGGTCACGATCAACACACCGTCGGCATGCGGCAGCGCGCCGCCGGACAGCCCGGTACCCGAACCGCGGGCCACAAAAGGCACCCCCGCGGCGGCGCAGGCCCGGACCACCGCAGCGGTCTGCTCGGCAGATTCCGGCAGCACCACCAGGCCCGGCACCACGCGGTGCTGTGCCAGTCCGTCACATTCATAGGTGCGTAGCCGTTGTCGGTCGGTGATCACGGCCGCAGGTCCGAGCCGGGCGGTGAACTCTGCGGCTAGCAACCGCAACTCGGCGCTCTCGTGCGTCATCGCCTACTCCCCTAGTTCGGGCTACCTTGTCGGTTCTCGGCCAGTGTCGCAGCTCGACACGGACGCAGTCAGAGGTTGGGAACTCCCCGCGCCAAGACATCCCATCGGCCGGGCCGAGTTGGGCCAGTTGATCGAGGAGGGCTTAGCGGTCTTCGCCATGATCGGTCATCGCAACCTCCTCCCAGTCCGCACCGTGACCGTCGGCGCCTGCCACTCCTGGCTCTGATAGCGTCAGCGGCGCTGGGAGCCCTGTTCGTCGGCACGCCCGACCCCGCGGCGTTTCCAGAAGCACCCCTTTCATTGACGACGCCGCCGTTTGGCACCCCACCTAGCCTCGCTATCAGTCACAACCATAGGAAGGAAGATAGGACAATGGGACGTGCGCTCAATCGCTGGAAAGACATCGGGGCGGCCCGGCAGCGGGGAGACACTGCCGCATTCTGGGCTGGTCTCATGTCGTCCATCGGCTGGGCAATTGTTGCGCTCATCGCGCTGACGGCACTTGTCGTGTTCGTCATCCGCGCCGTCTGAACCCGAACCGGGCGCCGGTCCACGAGATCGCTCGACTCGTTGGACTGGGCGCAGCCGAGCCGGCCGATGACCAAGATCGGCCGCGGGTGGTCCTTGCCGATCCGGAGGGCAACGAGCTCTGCATATTTCCGCCGTCCTTGCCACCGGCACGGCATGCCGTACGGCCCGGCAGAATAGCGGCGTGGTCTTGATCCGGCACCCATTCCTGGACGGGCCCTTCCCCCGCGCGTTCGCCCACCGCGGTTGGCATCTTGGCGAGCTGGCTGGCATGGAGAACTCGCTGGCCGCCTTCCGCTACGCAGCCACCGAGGGCTACCGCTACCTGGAGACCGACGTCCGGGCCACCCGGGACGGCGTGGTCGTGGTTATTCATGATGCGACGCTGGACCGCACCACCGACGGGTCCGGCAAAGTCGAGAAGTTGGACTGGGCGCGGGTAAGAACCGCGCGGGTAGGTGGTCGTGAGCCGGTCTGCCAGCTGGCCGACCTGCTCGAAGAGCTCCCAAAGGCCCTGCTTAACATCGACGTCAAGGCGGACTCGGCGGTCGCACCGGTGCTGGAGCTGTTGCGTCGTACCAGCGGGTGGCACCGGGTGTGCCTTGCGTCGTTCTCCGAAGCGCGGTTGCAGCGGTTGCGCAGGGCCGCCGGACCTGCGCTGCTGACCTCGATGGGCCCTGCATCGGCGGCAGCGCTGCGGCTGCGATCAGCGTCGCCGTCTCTGCCCAAGATCAGGGGGCCGGGAGTAGCACCGATCCGTGGCGAGTTGGCGCAACTGCCGGTGCGCATGTGCGGCATCCCAGTGATCGACCGAGCGCTGCTGCGCCACGCGCATCACCGTGGTCTGGAAGTGCACGTGTGGACGGTGAACCAGCCCGCAGAGATGCACGCCCTCCTCGATCTCGGCGTCGACGGTGTGATCACCGATCGGCCCGACGTGCTGCGCGACGTGCTGCGCGCCCGGCGGGCCTGGCCCGAGACGGACACCCAGGCCCAGTAGAGTACGTCGCGGTGACGGAGGGCGGTGCGGGTGAGCGAGCCGGCAGTCCACCCCGCCCCGGGTGCCCAGTTGGATGAGACTAGGCGCCGCCGCGATCAACGCGCCTGGTGCTGGTATGACTGGGCGAACTCAGCGTTCCCCACCTCGGTCATCACCGTGTTTGGATCGCTCTACCTCACCACGGTGGCGAAGAACGACGCACTAGCCGCCGGCCAGGCTTGTCCAACCCGCAACGCCTTGGTCGGATGCAACATCACGGCGTTCGGACTGCAATTCCCGGCCGGTTCGCTGTTCGACTACCTGCTAGCGTCCTCCACACTGCTGCAGGTACTGGTGCTGCCGCTGGCCGGCGCTATTGCCGACCGCACCCAGCGCAAGCGGCGGATGCTCGGGCTCTTCGCGTTCATCGGAGCGGGCGCCACCGCGCTGCTCGCGCTGGTGAGCGGAACCAACTGGCGGCTCGGCGTCGTGCTGTTCATCGTGGCGGTCACCGGCTACCACGCGTCGGTGGTCGTGTACTACTCGGTGCTCCCGGAGATCGCGACGGCCGACGAGCGTGACCGGCTGTCCTCCCGCGGCTGGGCTTTCGGTTATCTGGGTGGCGGCATCGCGCTAGCCCTGAATCTGGCGACCTATCTTGGACGCGATGCGCTGGGGTTATCCGAGTCAGCGGCGGTACGGGTCTGCTTTGTCACCGCCGCTCTGTGGTGGGCCGCCTTCACCCTCATCCCGTTGTCTCGGATGCGCAGCTATCAGCCTCCGCAGGGCAGCGAGCGGGGTCTGGCGGTGCTCACCGGCGGTTTCCGCCAGCTGTCCGGCACGCTGCGTAACGTCCGGAGTTACCCGTTAACGCTGTGCTTCCTGGCTGCCTACCTGATCTACACCGACGGAATCAGCACGGTGTCCAACACCGCCGTCCAGTACGGCGATCTTGAATTGGGGTTGGCGAGCAGCACACTGATCAGCACGGTCCTGATGGTGCAGTTCGTGGCGTTCGTCGGCGCGCTACTGCACGGTTGGGTAGCCGGCCGGTTCGGTACCAAGCGTACGATCATGGGCAGTTTGTTGATGTGGACGGGCGTGATCGCGGTCGCCTACTTTATCCAGGCGCACCATGAGCTCCAGTTCTACGCGGTGGCCGTCGGCATCGGGCTGGTGCTGGGCGGCACCAACGCACTGTCCCGGTCGCTGTTCAGCCAGTTGGTGCCGGCGGGCGAGGAAGCGGAGTACTTCTCGGTCTACAAGATTGGCGAGCGGGCCACCTCCGCCGTAGGACCGCTGCTGTTCGGGGCCGTCGGGGCAGCCACCGGCTCGTTCCGTCCGGCTATCGTGTCCCTGGTGGCGTTCTTCCTCCTCGGCTTCGTGCTGATATCGCTGGTTCCGGTACGCCGGGCGATCCGAGCGGCGGGCAATCCCGAGCCGGCAATCGTCTAGAGGTACGTCCGTCGGACGGGACAACGGTTACACCCGAACGGGTGGTGTAAGGCACCTCTCCGTGAGGTAACACATCACATTGCCACTTCGATTCACCCTGTGTGGGGGTGCTTGTCTGTTGAGCGGTGAAAGTAGTGCCGTTCCCGGACCATCAGCGGTCCGGGAACGGTGAGACCTTCTTCGGCGTTACATCCGGTGAGCTGGAGCCGGGGACCTATGGTCCCTGGCCCGAAGAGAGGAGATGCCATGGCCGACCGCGTTCTTCGTGGCAGCCGGCTCGGAACAGTCAGTTACGAGACCGACCGGGACCATGATCTTGCTCCTCGCCGATCGGTGGTTTACGCCTGTCCCAAAGGCCACGACTTCACCGTGTCGTTCGCTGACGATGCCGACACGCCGATGAACTGGGAGTGCCGGCTGCACGGCAACGAATCCAGGCTTTTTGACGGTGGTGCGCCGGAGCCGAAGAAGATCAAGCCGCCGCGCACGCACTGGGACATGCTGCTGGAACGTCGCAGCATTCCCGAGCTCGAAGAGCTGCTCGACGAGCGGCTGACCGAGCTGCGCGGTCGTCGCACTCGCTCTGCCTGAGAGGAGCCCGGGCCTGGTAGGAACCCGGAGACTGTCATTGTCCATCACCAACGCGTGCGTCTCCGTCCCGCCGATCCGCCATCGACGTCCTTCTTCGCCGGCACGCGTCCCCGCCGGTCCGCTGTGCTAGCTCTGCTGTGCACAAGGGCTGCTGCCACTCCCCCCATGCCCAGCGCCACCAGTATCCACTCCGGCACGGGGCCGAGCCGGGTGGCCAGTGTAGTACCGGAACGCAAGGGGACTCGCGCCACCAGCGCGTCCGGCGTAAACAGGTTGGTGTGCTGCTCGACGGTCCCGTCCGGGGCGATCACCGCGCTGACTCCGCTGGTGGCAGCCACCAGCACGGTCCGCCCGTGCTCCACCGCCCGGACCCGGGCGATTGCCTGCTGTTGATAGGTCATCTCGGTGAAGCCGAAGGTAGCGTTGTTTGTGGGCACGGCGAGCAGCTGGGCTCCGGAGCGCACACTTTGGCGCACCAGATCGTCGAACACCACTTCGTAGCACGTGGCTACCCCGACCCTGACCGGCCCGAGGTCCACCGCGCCGTCACCGCTCCCCGGCACGAAATTGCTCGCGCGGTCGACGTAGGAGCTGAACAGCCGGAAGAAATCCCGGTAGGGCACGTACTCACCGAAAGGCTGCACCCGGCGCTTGTCGTGTCGCTCACCCGGCCCAGTGCGTGGATCCCACACAATCATGGTGTTGGTGTAGTGCCCGTCATCGGTGCGCAGAACGGCACCGACCAGAATGGGCACGCCGATCGCACGGGCCGCCCGATTGATCACCGCCCGGGCATCCGGGTTACGCAGCGGATCGATGTCGGAGGAGTTCTCCGGCCAGATCACTAGGGCTGGCCGGGGGTACCGGCCAGCTGCGACGTCGGCCGCCAGCTTCATGGTGCGCGCGACGTGGTTGTCCAACACGGCGCGGCGCTGAGCGTTGAAGTCCAGCCCAGCCCGGGGCACGTTGCCCTGAACCAGAGCGACGACTGCCTGGCCATCAATTGCGGTCGTCCCGACCAGAGGAGCCGCGGCAACCCCCGAGACCACCGGGGCTACCGCGAGCAGGGCAGGCACGGCAAACCACACCGGCCGATCTCTCAGTTGTGGATATCCCCGCACGACCCGGCGTAGCAGCTCCCCGACGCTGAACCCGGTCAGCACCACGGTGGCGGTAAGCAGCGGAGCCCCGCCGATCGCCGCCACCGGCAGGAATATCCCGGTCGGCTGGCCGAACGCCACCCTCCCCCAGGGGAAACCGCCGAAGGGCACCCGGGCAATCACCGCCTCGGCCGCCACCCACACCCCCGCTGCCCACACCGGCGCTGCGGGCATTCGGGACACCAGGGCGACTCCAGCCCCGGCCAACGCCAGCATCAGCGCCTCGACGGTGGCCAGCGCCAACCACGGCAGCGGGCCTACTAATTCTCCTACCCACGACAGCAGCGACACGAAGAAGCCGAGCCCGAAGGCGAACCCGTAACCGAACCCGGCGCGGACCGGCCGCCCGTGCAGCACCGCCCACAACACCGCGAAAGCCATCGGCGCGAGCCACCACAATTCCCGCGGCGGGGCGCCGACGTACAGCAGCACGCCGGTACTGGCGGCGGTACCCACTCGTACCAGGGTCCAGCCACGCCTGCGCGTGCGGGGCGGCTCCGGGACGGGCCGGTCGTCCACAGTCACCGTCGGCGCAGCCACGCCAGTCAGCCTACGATCCCTCGGTGCGGCTCCACGGTCGGCCGGCGACGAGCGGGATAGGGACTTCTCGGCAAGCCGCCCCGGGAGAGGGCTTAAGCGGCAAGGCACGACACCGGGTGCCGCGGCTCACGCCGCCGTGGCGGGATTGGAGCTCAGATCAGGTCGGCCTACTTCGGTTCACGAGAGCGCCGTGCTGCTCGAAGAGAGTCCGACCGCGGTGCACCGTACGAAGGCACGAGGGCGAATCGCCCCCGCCGAACTCGGCGCCATCCCAGATGGCGTAGGACGCCGGGGCGCCGGGGACCAGTGAGCCAGCGAGCGAGTCAGTGGTGGCGGCAGCCCGGTACCCGCCGTAGGTGTGCGCCGCAAGTGCCTCCATCACGCCGATTTCCGAGCCGGGGCTGCGGTGCCCCACCGCAGCGCGCACCGTGCCCCACGGGTCGACTGGCGTGACTGGCACGTCGGAACCGAACGCCAGCACCACACCGGCCGCCTCGAGCAGCGCGAAGGGGTTCATCGCGGCGGCTCGAGGTACCCCCAGCCGCCGCGCGTACATCCCCTCCGCCCCGCCCCAGGCAGCGTCGAAGGCCGGCTGCACGCTGGCCACCACACCCCAGGCCGCCAACCGGCGGGCCTGGTCGAGATCCACCATTTCCAGGTGTTCGAGCCGATGTCTGCACTGTCGCAGCGCGGTGGCGCCGACCGCGGCCTCCGCAGCCTCGAAGCCGGCTACCACCGAATCGGCTGCGGCATCCCCGATCACGTGGAACCCAGCCTGGGTGCCGGCTAGGGTGCAGGCTCGGACGTGGGCCGAGATTTGCTGCGCGTCGAGGTAGGACGTGCCGCGGGTGCCGGGGGCGTCGGCGTAGGGCATGCGTAGCGCGGCGGTCCGCGAGCCGAGCGCCCCGTCACAGAACAGGTCACCCGCCAACCCGTGCGCGCCGGTGGCGGCGAGCAGTTCCCGGGCTTGTTCAGGCGTGCTGACCGCCTGGCCCCAGTAACCGATGACTTCGACGCCGTGGTCAGCTGCCAGCAGGTCGGCAAGATCGTCAACTCCCGAAACCTCCGGGCCTGCGCACTCGTGCACCACAGCAATCCCGTGGGCAGCCGCCCCGGTCAGGAAGGCCCGTTGGGCAGCGCGCCGCTGGCCGGGCGTGATCGACTCCCGGGCGGCCCGGCGGGCATAGTGGTGTGCCTCACGGGTTAATGGTCCCTCGGCCGTCCACCCGGGCGCGCCGATCGCCTCTGCGGCCCGCTCCAGGAGCGCGGAGGACACCGCGGCGCTGTGCCCGTCGATCCGGGACAGGTATACCGGCGCGCCACCCGACGCCCGGTCCACTTCAGCGCGGGTCGGTGGGCGGCGCTCCGGCCACGACGTCTCATCCCACCCCTGCCCCCACAACACGGTGCCTGGGCGGGCCTGCTGCGTGACCTGCCCTAGGCACTGCGCGAGAGTGGTGCAGGCGGTGAGATCAAGCCCGGTGGCGAGCAGGCCCGCGGACGTAGCATGCACGTGCGCGTCTACGAAGGCCGGAGTGACCAGCGCGCCACGCAATTCGAGCACTTCGTCCGCGCCGCCGAAGCAAACCCGGCCGGTGCTGTCGTCCCCTGCCCAGGCCACTGTCCCGTTTACGACGGCCAGCGCGGTGGCCCCGGCGACCGACGGGATGTGCCCGCCCAGCAGCAACGTGGTGCTCATGGCTCGGCAGTATTCCCGATTCCCGCTGATCCGGGTCACCTCGTCGATCGGTTCCCCCGTCGTCGATCGGTTCCCCCGCCCGAACTCCGGAACTGTGGACATGGGGAGTAAATCGTGAGGAGGACGGCAGGAGGATCCCGATCACCAACTGCACCCCCACCCAAAACACCCAGGTGGCTGCCCTGATGGTCTGCAGAATCGCGCTCAGCGAAGCTCGCCGCTCGCGGAGCGGGGCGCCGGCTCGTCGACGACCTCGCCCTCGACCACGGCGCCTGGCGCAAAGCGCACCGCAGCGCGCCGTGCTGCTGAGCGCAGTATCCGGCGTCGGATCAGTGCGCGGGTGGGCGCCAGGAGAAGCAGTAGGCCCAGGACATCGGACACGAAGCCCGGCACGACGATCAGCACTCCGGCTGCGGCGATCAGCATGCCGTCGAGCAGTTCTCGGTGCGGAAGTTTGCGGGTGCGTAGTGCCTCGACGAACGCTCCCAGCGTGCGGGCACTCTCACGCCGCAGCAAGGCCACCCCGAACAGCGACGCGAGAACCAACAGCCCGATGGTGGCCAGGACCCCGATCACGCGCCCCACAGCGACGAGCACCGTCAACTCGACGATGGCGGCGGCGAGTAGGACCAGCAGGACTGGCATGGCGCGGCGCTCCCTCGGATCTGGTAGGTCCTCGAATCGGATGGATGCAGTGCGGTGCACACTCCCTTTGCCGTGCTAACGCCCGAAGCGGCAACTTCACTCCCGAGTGCACTCACTGCGCCGAGTTCGACAGCAGAGCTGTCGAAGCCTGCCCGAGCAGCTCCACTGTCGAACTCGGCGATCGTCAATCTCACCATCGCGGCCTGGAGGCGTTCCGCTCCCGGCCTGGAGGCGTAAGGGATATGGGGTGTCTGATTTCCCCGGTATGTCGCCATGTGGGGGCAGAGCAGGGGGTCTGGGTGCATCCAACAAGGCTGCCAGGTGAAATCGAGGTAACCCATCTGGACGTGGGGCCTTGCCCCATCGAACAGGCCACCTTTATCGTGATGTGACTCACGTGCATAGCCAACCAGGGTCGGGAGGTGTGCGGCGTGTCCGGGGCACCAGCCGGGACCGCCACCGCCGCGGAACTGTTCGAGCGGCGGGTACTACCCCTTTATCACCTAGCTGACGATGCCTCGGTGATCGCCACCGCATGCCACGCCATGGCCGTTCGCTTCCACCGTGGCGGCACCCTTGTCGTCTTCGGCAACGGGACAGCCAGCACGGACGCGCAGCACGTTGCGGTCGAGTTTGTCCACCCGGTGATCATGGGCAAGCGTGCGTTGCCGGCGATCTCGCTGACCGCTGATGTCGCGACGGTGACCGGTATTGCCGGCGCGGAGGGCTTCGACGAGATCTTCGCCCACCAACTGCGCCACCTCGCCTCCGCCTCGGACATCGCGCTGGGCATCTCCCCCGATGGCAACTGCAGCAATGTGCTGCGCGGGTTGAACGCCGCCCGGGAGCTGGGCATGCTCACGATCGCGCTCGTCGGCAGCGACGGCGGCCGCATCGCGTCGCTGCAGGCCGCTGAGCACATCGTGATAGCCCACTCCGACGACCCGCGAGTGATCAAAGAAGTCCACGTCACCGCATACCACGTGCTGTGGGAACTGGTTCACGTGTTCTTTCAGCATCCGGACCTGCTGGAGCCGAGGGCCGTCGCATGACCGTTCCGGAATGTCATGGCGAGGTGTGCATCACGTGCTCGGATCAGGCCATCGCGGTCCGCGTCGTCGAGTTGCTCCCTGACGGCTTGGCCGTGGTGGACACCGGGTCCGGGAGGGAAGAAGTGAGCGTTGCGTTGGTCACGGCGGGAGTTGGAGACGAGATCCTTGTCCATGCCAGGGAAGCGATCGCAGTCCTCGGGCGGCCAGAATGAATCCTAGAACCAACGGCCACAGCAGCACGGGACCAGCGGCCCGGTCGGCTGCCGAATCCCGGTCCGATGATCTGGCGTCGCTGTACCCGTTCCTGTACGCCCACCCTGACAACGTCGGCCATGACACTCCTGAAGTGGGAAATCTCGAGACGGTCTTGGCCGAGGTGCGCCGTTCCACGGTGGACAAAGCGCACCAGATCGTGGCGCTCCGGCGGGAGGTCCTGGCTCGCGATAGTCAGCGGCTGGCCGCGTGCGCCTCGGCAATGGCGGCGGCGTTCGCCACCGGCGGGCGATTGTTCGCTATTGGCAACGGGGGGAGCTGCACCGACGCAGCCGACCTCGCTAGCCTGTTCCTGCACCCGGGTCCGGGGCGGCGGGCACTGCCCGCCTTCGCGCTCACCGGTGACATCGCGGTGCTGACGGCGCTCTCGAACGACGTCTCATTTGATGTCGTCTTCGCCCGCCAGATCGCAGCTTTCGGGCGGCGCGGTGACGTCGTCGTCGGGTTGTCCACCTCGGGTAATTCCACCAACCTCGTACGCGGCTTCGAGGAGGCGGGTAGGCGTGGCCTACTCACCATCGGTCTGGCGGGCTATGAGGGCGGCGCAATGGCCGAGTTGGGCAGCATCGACCATCTGTTCGTGGTTCCTTCTGACTCTGTGCACCGGATCCAGGAGGCACAGACCACGATTTACCACACGCTGTGGGAGCTCACGCTTGACGAGCTGATCAGCAGAAGTCGACATCCGGAACGAGAGAGCGGCCGGAGGTCGCTCGTGGAGTAGGGGATCATGACAAGACCAACTGCACAAGCCACTCCCACCAAGGAAGAAGAAAGCCCGATCCATATTCTGTGGATCAACTGTGGGCTGTCCTGCGATGGTGACTCGGTAGCCCTGACTGCGGCGACCCAGCCCAGCATCGAGGAGATCGCACTGGGGGCTCTTCCGGGACTGCCCAAGATCGCGGTGCACTGGCCGCTGATCGATTACGAATGCGGTCCCGAACAGGGCGCGGACAACTTTATCGAGTGGTTCTGGAAGGCCGACCGGGGCGAGTTGGAACCGTTCGTGCTTGTCCTCGAGGGTTCCATCCCGAACGAGTCGATCAACGGTGAGGGATACTTCACCGGTTTCGGGAGGCACCCCGACACCAACCAGCCGGTCACCATCAACGAGTGGATCGACCGATTGGCTCCCAAGGCGACGATCGTGCTCGCGGTCGGCACCTGCGCCACCTACGGCGGTATTCACGGCATGGCGGGGAACCCGACCGGTGCTATGGGTGTGCCCGACTATCTAGGCTGGGACTGGAAGTCCAAGGCCGGGATTCCGATCGTCTGCGTACCCGGTTGCCCGGTTCACCCGGACAACTGTTCCGAGACGATCCTCTACCTGCTTTACCAGGCCGCCGGTCTAGCGCCGATGATTCCACTGGATGAGCACCTGCGCCCGCAGTGGCTGTACGGCAAGACGGTGCATGAGGGTTGTGACCGGGCCGGCTACTACGAGCAGGGCGAATTCGCCAAGAGCTACGACTCACCGAAGTGCTTGGTGAAGATCGGCTGTTGGGGTCCGGTCGTGAAGTGCAACGTGCCCAAGCGGGGTTGGATCAACGGTGTGGGAGGCTGCCCGAACGTGGGTGGCATTTGTATCGGCTGCACCATGCCCGGCTTCCCGGACAAGTTTATGCCCTTCATGGACGCGCCTCCGGGCTCTCTGGTGTCAGGGACCGCGAGTCTGGCCTACGGCTCGGTCATCCGGTCGCTGCGCAATATCACGCTCAAGAAGACTGACAGTGAGCCCAAGTGGCGCAAGAAGGGTAACCAACTGCTCACCGGCTACAAGCCCTCCTGGTGACCGCTGATCGGCTGAGAAAGGCATCTGGACGATGACAACCACCGCACCAAGGCACGGCAGTGCAGGCGCTGCAAGGGGACAACTCACCGAGATGGTGTGGGATCCGGTCACCCGGATCGTCGGCAGTCTCGGTATTTACACGAAGATCGATTTCGCGGCGGGAAGAGTTGCCGAGTGTCACAGCACTTCCTCGGTCTTCCGCGGGTACTCCATTTTCATGAAGGGCAAGGATCCTCGCGACGCACACTTCATTACCAGTCGTATCTGTGGTATCTGCGGGGACAACCACGCCACCTGTTCGGTATATAACCAGAACATGGCATACGGTGTCGCTCCACCACATCTCGGTGAATGGTGCATCAACCTCGGCGAAGCCGCCGAGTACATGTTCGACCACAACATCTTCCAGGAGAACCTGGTCGGGGTCGACTACTGCGAGAAAATGGTTGCCGAGACCAATCCCGGCGTGCTCGATTTGGCCAACCGCACTCCGGCGCCGAACGCCGAAGCTCACGGGTATAAGTACATCGGCGACATCATGCGGGCACTCAACCCGCTAGCGGGGGAGTTCTACCGCGAGGCGCTGCAGACATCCAGGTACACGCGAGAGATGTTCTGCCTGATGGAGGGCCGGCACGTACATCCCTCCACGCTGTACCCAGGCGGCATCGGCTGTGTCGCCACCCATCAATTGTTCACCGACTACTACACCCGCCTCATGCGCTATGTGGAGTTCATGAAGCGGGTCGTGCCGCTGCACGACGACCTGTTCAACTTCTTCTACGACGCGATACCTGGTTACGAGGAGGTCGGTAGGCGTCGAGTGCTGCTGGGTTGCTGGGGCAGCCTCAACGACCCGGAGCACTGCGACTTCAACTACAAGAACATGACCAACTGGGGTCGCAAGATGTTCGTCACCCCCGGTGTGGTAGTAGACGGCAAGCTCGTCACCAACGACCTGGTGAAGATCAACCTGGGATTGCGGATCCTGCTCGGCTCCTCGTACTACGAGGACTGGGACGGTCAGGAGATCTTCGTCGACAGGGACCCGCTGGGTAACCCGGTCGATCGGAAGCACCCGTGGAACCAGCACACCATTCCGCGGCCGGCCAAGCGCGACTTCTCCGGCGCTTACAGCTGGACCATGTCGCCACGGTGGTTCGACGGCAAGGACTACCTCGCCCTGGACACCGGCGGTGGACCGATCGCCCGGTTGTGGCCAACGGCTCTGTCCGGACTGGTGGACACCGGCACCGTCAAGGCCACCGGCAAGAGCGTCATCATTAACCTGCCGAGGACGATGACGAAGCCCGAAGTCACGTTCGAGTGGAATATCCCGTACGACAAGGCTGGCAAGCCGCTGTCCAACGCGATCGAGCGCAACCGGGCTCGGACCTACTTCCAGGCCTACTCCGCCGCCCTTGCGCTGCATTTCGTGGAGAAGGCCCTGGCCGAGGTGCGTGCTGGCCGCACCAAGACCTGGGAGCCGTTCAAGGTGCCCAAGGAAGCGATCAGCTGCGGGTTCACCGAGGCGGTCCGGGGCGTGCTGTCGCACCACATGGTGATCCGGGACGGGAAGATTGCCAATTACCACCCGTACCCGCCCACCCCGTGGAACGGCAGCGTCCGCGATATCTACGGAACGCCGGGCCCCTACGAGGACGCCGTGCAGAACACGCCGATCTTCGAGGAGAACCCACCGGCGAACTTCAAGGGCATCGACATCATGCGAGCGGTGCGTAGCTTCGACCCGTGCCTGCCCTGTGGTGTGCACATGTATCTGGGAGAAGGCAAGGAATTGCAGCGACTGCACACGCCACACGCGTTCAGCACGACTGGCGGCTGAATCGTGCCCACTAGTAACACATCGGATATCCAGGCGGTTGGGGAACGGGTCGAGGCGCTGCTCGCGGAGTTCGCCTCGACCTCCGACCCCGTGATCGCCGGGCGAGCCGAGGAGCTGGTCGGTCTGCTCGTCGAGTTCTATGGTGCGGGCCTGGCTCGCATCGTAGAGTTGCTCGATGAGCAGGCCATCACTCCGCTGCTCGCCGACAAGGCGGTGGCGGGCTTGCTCGTGCTGCACGATCTGCACCCGCAGAGCACCGAGCAGCGCGTCCTCGCCGCACTGGAGCGGGTCCGGCCCTACCTCGGCTCGCACTCCGGCGACGTCGAGTACCTCGGGCTGGACACTGATGGCACCGTGCGGTTGCGGTTGGCGGGCAGCTGTGACGGCTGCCCGTCCTCCGCGCTCACGGTGAAGATGGCCATCGAGAAAGGGATTGAGGACGTCGCTCCGGAGGTCACCAAGGTCGAGGTGGAGGGGGTGGCGCCCGATCCGGCTTCGCGGCTCATCGCGGGACCGACGGCTGAGGGACACACCCTGCTCCCGCTGCACCAGGTGAGCCGGCAGCCGGAGCCACCGGCTGCGACCTGGGTACAGGTCGAGGGAATCGCGGATCTCGGTCAGGGGCAGGTGGTTCCCATGCTGGTCGCCGATACCGCGGCGGTAGTGTGCAACGTGGCAGGCAGCTTGTATGCCTACACCGATCGCTGCCCCCTGTGCGGCTCTGGACTGACCGGCGCGGAGCTGCGGGGAGCCTTACTAGCCTGTCCCGGCTGCGGGCAGCGTTATGACGTGGTGCGGGCTGGCCGCGGATTTGGGGGCAGCGACGAGGCGGCCGGGGTGCACCTCGACCCGCTGCCGCTGCTGGCTGAGAATGGCGGGGTCCGGATTGCGGTCCCCGCTCAGGCGGTGTCGTGAAAGGGGGGCTGCGGCGCTTCGTCGGGGGCGCCGCTCCCTCATCGCCTCCGACCGAACAGGTCGAGCGGTGCGAGATGTGTGCTGAGCCGATCAGCGAGTGGCATGGGCACGTGGTCGACGTCGAGAACCGCGGTCTGATGTGCACCTGCCGTCCCTGCGCCCTGCTGTTCACCGCGGAAGGTGCCGGTGGCGGGCGGTACAAGGCAGTTCCCGAACGCTACCGATACGCCGCTGACGTGCCGCTCGCGGAGGCGA
>JAFAXZ010000354.1 GCA_019240665.1 Pseudonocardiales bacterium
GTCCTTGCACACCCAGGAAGAACTTGATAGAGTAGCAGCAGAACTGAATGGCAGACCACGCAAGACGCTCAACTGGCGAAAGCCGGTCGAGGTCTTCGAAGAGCTTATCGAGAAGCACTGTGTCGCCATGACCGATTGAAACCGCCGTGTGTAATCCAGGATGAAGTGACGATCAACCCATAGTTGTGCGTGATGGGATAACCGGCCGATGCGCCAGTCGGCGAACTCTGCGTCCCGCCGACCCATCGACGGCTGCGGTGCACCGGCTAGTCCGGCGGCGTGGACTTGATTGGTGTAGGCGGCACCGATCAGGCATTCCATCGACACCAGCAGGTAGGAGATGCCGGTGTAGAAGGGTCTTCCGGTGCGGTGTGTGGCGACCCAATTCTCATCGCGCACGCCGTCAACGATCTCCTCGATGTTCAGGTGTGGCATCGGCTGCAACAGCAGGTCCCGGCGGTTTTGGAAGGCGCAGCTTGCTTGGAGCTCTTCGGCGGTCATGAGGTGGTCGAAGGTGATGTAAGTGAACCGCGTCGGCACCCCCAGCGCCGAGAGTGTCCGGATCGCTAGCACGTTTTGCGCACTGGTGGTTTCCTTGTTGAACCGTTGGAGGATCGAAGTGACGCCGGATTCCACACCGAACAGACAGCGCCGCAAGGAACAGACAGCGCCGCAAGCCCTGACGGCAGAGGCGCCGCCACATGCGGGCGCGGTCGAGGTGCCAGATCCGGTCGGCGTCGAGCCGGACGACTTGGTCGATTCGGCAAGACGTTTCCCACTCGAAGCCCGCCTCGTAGAGCACGTCGGCCACGGCTAGCGCCCTGGGGACAGCGTCGGGTCCCCGACCAATGAACTCTTCATCGACCAGGTAAAGGGTGCGGGAGACCCCGGGATAGCGGTCAAACACCTCGGCCATCGCGCGGGTGATCCACGGCAATGCTCCAGGATCGGTGCCCGACCAGGTGCCCTTGTGGCCCCGTGGGCAGAACGAACAGTAGTTGGTGCAGCCCCGGGGGAGGATTCCAGCTGAGCCACGCCTCGGTGGTCGAACGTGGTGGCCAGCAGGTCGAGCTCGGGGAAGATGTCAGTCTGCGCGTGGTTGGCCACAGTGGCCGTCTTGCGGTAGCGGTCGACCGCCAGCGCGCCCGTTCCGGGTGCTGTACCGGCGTAGCCAATACCCCGTACTTGGGTGAGGTCCAGGTCGCCATGCCAGTAGGCGAGGACGTCAGCGATGGTTGGCTCGCCAGCGCCTCGGGCGATCAGCAGCCACGGATAGCTCCGCAGCAATAGTCGTTCGTTGCGGGCGGTGAGGCTACCACCGGCCAGGACCCGTGGCGGCTCGAGAAGCTCGCCGACGGCGTCGAGCAGGCAGCACGCTTGGCTGGGTCAGCCGGTAGATGCGGCCCTGCTGATGTGGGCGGTACTGATCCAACTCGAGAGGTCGTCGAACTCGATGGCGGTGGCTGCCCAGGGTGGCCATGCTCGGGTGCGGTGGGGCTGGCCGGCGAGGTCCGCGACTGTCCAACCGATGGCGCCGTGATGCTCGGCGAGGAGCAGACGCCTTTCGATCGTACTGGTCAGGATGGTCCGCGCTGGCACGATGGCAGCCAGAGCGTCGGCGAGCCGGTTGGGCTCGCTGGCCGGGATTACTTCGATCGTCGTGCGACAGACGTCGGCGTCGCTGCCGAGACGACGCACGACCTCAACGATCCGATCATGGACAGTCGTGGCGGTGGTAGGGGTCAGCATGGCGGTGTCTCCTGTTCCAACCGTTGGGTTCGTGCGGGGTCGCAGCACGGACCGGCATGGTGTCCGGGCACTGAACGCGGCTCGTGCTCGGCGAGTGCTTAGAGGGAGAGGGTCAAGGTCATCGCCGCGTGGTCGCTGAGGCCGGTCTCGCGGAGGGCGTGCAGGTAGCGGCAGTCCCGGATGGTCGCCGTGTGGGCGGTGGTGACGAAGGTGTGGTCGAACCGGTAGCCATTGCGCTGACCAGTGCCGGACGGACGGCCGAACCACGAGTAGTCCATGCCGGTGGGGTGGGTAATGCGGAAGGCGTCGGTGAATCCTGCCCTGGTGAAGGAGCGGTAGAAGTCGTATTCCCACGATCCGAACACCGGATAGTGCGGGTCGTGGTCGGGCTCGACGACGTTGAGGTCCCCAGTGACCACCACGGGCCCGGTCACGTCCAGACCGCCGACCAGGCAGGGTAGCGCGGCGGCCACGGCGTCCTGGAAGCCGCGTTTAGCGACGTTGCGTTGCTCCCGGGGACCGCGGGAAGGCACATACAGCCCTACTACACCGACCACGGTCTCGGGCAGCTTGATGCGGGCGGCCAGACACCGGTGGGGCAGGAACTGCACTCCGGTCTCGGAGACCACGTCCAGGACACCGGCGCGGCAGGCCAGCAGCACCCGGTAGTTGTCCAGGCCCGCTTCGGGCAGGTGGACGGTGTAGCCGAGCTCGCCTAGCAGCCGGGCCCACAGCCGTCCGGTTTCGCCAGCGGCGACCTCGGTGAGGACAAGGATGTCGGATGAATCGGTGGTGGCCAGCCACCCGGCCTGCTGGCGGGTGCGGGATGCGGCGGCGTGCTGAACGTTCCAGGTCAGCACCTGCAACAGGGTCATGGCGCGACCTGCACTGTGCGCTCGTCGAGGAACACCTCACCCGAAGCATCGAGTTGGGCCTGCACGTGGGCTATGATCTCGCGTGCCGTGGCAAGTTGCTCATCGGTGGGGGCCACCCCGAGGCAGGTAAGGTTCACTTTGATCTGGTCTGGGCTGGTGAAGCCGACCAGGACAGCGGCGTGCTCATAACGCTGCAGGCAGGACCACAACGCGATTCGCACCAGATGCGCGGTGGTCGAGCCAACCTGCTTGCGCAGCTCATCCAGCCCGGTGGTGAGGATAGCCAAGGCGTCGGCAGTGAACCACCGTTTCCGACAGCGATGGTCACCCTCGCCGAACACTCGGGGCGCGGCAGGGTCATAGCTGCCGGTCAGTAGCCCTTGCGCCAGCGGCTTATTAATCAGGACTCCACAGTTCCGCGCGGCAGCAAAAGCAAAGATCCCCTCCGACCGGTCCTTCGGGGTGAGCAAGTTGTCCCGCACCGCCAGCACGTCCGGTTGGATGCGCTCGAACAGTGCCTGGAAGCGGGCGACCTTGTCCGTGCACGGCCCGCTGTTGTTCAGTCGGTGCAGGGCGAAGCGGTGCGGCCCGCGCATCCCGATGACCCGCACCAATCCTTGTGCTTGGAAGGCCCGCATTGTCTCGATCGCCGGTTCCAGGAATTGGTCGTTCTCGCCGAATCCGGCGTGGTGGAAGAAGTACAAATCCAGGTAATCGGTGCGCAGGTTGTCCAGAGTCTGTTCCAACTGGTGGCGCATATGGACCGGATGGTATCCGTGCGGGGCGGTGCCGGCGAAATAACCGACTTTTGACGACAGCACCAACGAGTCACGGGGCACCTGCTCAACCAGTCGCCCCAGCAGCCGCTCGGAGCGGCCGTGTCCGTAAACATCGGCGGTGTCGAACAGCGTGGCCCCGAGCGTGTACGCTAGTTCAAGCCCAGCCCGCGCGTTGTTCTCGTCGATCGGGCCCCAGCCCATCGGCAGGCCAAGATTGACGTCGGGGCCGCCGATCGCCCAACAGCCCACCCCTAGTGGAGATACCTCCAGCCCGCAGGAGCCCAGGATTCTCGGGATCACCTCAAGATCACCTCACCACAGTCGAGTATTTAACTCCGATCTTGTGCGTCTGCCCATCAGTCTGGTTGTTCAGGCGGGTAAGGAAAGGTCGGGTGGTCACTTGGCGTGCCCTGCCTGGGCCGGGATCTGATGTCATGCGGTGGGTGGGTCGCACGGTGTGGGCTCGGTGCGCGGCAGCACGTCGGTGTCGCGGGGAGCGATCCGGGCCGTGATGGTCAGCAGGGATCGGTCGGGTGGACGTCCCGCGCCGGGTGGTGGGGCGGTGCCCAGCCCGAGTTCGCAGGCAAGGTGGGAGAGCAGCATGGCCTTATCGGGTTGGAGTAGCAGCCAGTAGCTCGCGGTGATGTGGATCTGGCAGCGTCGGAGCCCGATCATCGCGCTGGGGTGTCGGCAGGACCAGCAGCGGCCCCGCCGATCTATGGGGTGATCGAGCAGCAGCGTGTACAACACGGCACTGGCTCGGTACCCGATCGAGCCGATCCCCTCGACGGCGCCTGGCCCTGCCCGTACGGCCTGGCGGCACGCGCTGGGGTGGCCGCAGTGGAAGCTGGCCCAGCGGTACAACACCGCCCACCCCGGGGCCAGGCTGGCGGACAACCGGGTCAGCGAGTTCGAGAACTGGCCGCACGGTGGCAGCCCACCCAGCCTGCGCTACCTGGCCCAACTCGCGGCCACCTTCGGGCACGGGTGTACCCCGGCTCAGCTCGTCGACGCCGAGGATCTGGAACACCTCACCCCCGCCGACCGCTGTCTGCTCACCACTGGCCACTCACCTGCACCCGCCATCACGGGGGTGCTGAACTCCGCCATCCACGCCGCGGGACGTGAGCACGCTGACCCCGGTCGTGTGGTGGCGCGCGGAGGCGGTGACACTGGTGTCATCGGGGGGAACCGACGCAGTGTGCGCTGCGACGCACGGGGCCTGCCGGTCCGCGAGGAGGTCATGGTGGCGGCCGAGGAATCCGCCCAGTTCCATCGCTGGAGCGCGTCCACCAACGTCGATGACGACGTGCTCGAGCAGATGAGCGCCGACGTCGCCGAACTCGCCCGGCGCTGCCTCATTGACCCGCCCGCCACGGTATTCTCCAGCTTGCTCGGTGCCCGTGATGCCGTGTTCACCCTGATCGCCGGACGCCAGCAGCCCCGTCACACCACCGGTCTGTACAAGATCGCTGGGCAGCTGTCTGGTCTGCTGTCCATCGCCACCTTTGACCTGGGGTACCCGCACGCCGCCACCACCCACGCCCGGACCGCGCTGCATTGCGCCGAGGTGTCCGGCTACACCCCGCTTCGGGCCTTCGTCCGCTGTGTGCAGTCCAACTTCGCCTACTGGGACGGCCGCTACGATGACGCCGCTCAACTCGTCGAGTCCGCCCTACCGGACACCACCAGCGGAACTGCCTTGCTGCGGCTGGCCAGTCAGCAGGCCCGCATCAACGCCGCCCGCCGTCAACCCAGCGAGGTCAACCGGGCCTTGGTGCTCGCCACGACTGCCCCCAGCGAACGCACCCCCGACGAACCGGGCATGTTCGGCTTCGATACCTGGAGCGCCGCCTATTACGCCAGCGAAGCCCATTACGCACTCGGCGGCACCGACCATGTGGACGCCGCTGTGGACTGGGCGCACATCGCTCTAGACGAGCTCACCGCCGAGCCCCAGCCCAAAGCCCTGTACCTCGCCACCGCCCGCTTCGTTCTCGCCAGCGCCCACCTGGCCCGAGGTGACCTGGAAGCGGTCCGCGAGCACCTCGCCCCGGTGCTGCGCTCCACCAGCGCCGAGTACCGCACCGTGACAGTAATCAGCCGCGCCCGGTCCCTGCACACCCTGCTGACTCAGCGCACTGACCTCGCCTCCGGCACCATGACCGCCCTGCGCGATGACCTCGCCGAGTTCTGCACCCACCCCGCCCCCGCCCCGCCAGGCCTGGAGCCGGCCACATGATCATTGAGGCGGGACAGGTCGCGGTGGTGACGGGGGCGGCGCAGGGACTGGGACGCGCTCTGGCCGCTGGGCTCCTCGACCGGGGCGTGTCAGTCGCGCTGGCGGACACGGCGCAGGAACGGCTGCGGGATACAGCCGAGGCATTCACCGCGCGCGGCAGACAGGTGCTGCCGGTGGTGACCGACGTGAGCGATGCGGCGGCGGTCGCCGTCCTGGCTTCCCGAACGCTCGAGCATTTCGGCCGGGTGGACGTGGTGGTGAACAACGCCGGCATCACCGCCGGCCACGGCCGGCCGCTGTGGCAGACAGACCCGGAAGACTGGCAACGCGTCCTGGCGGTGAACCTACTCGGTGTGGTGCACGGGATCCAGGCGTTCGTGCCGCACCTGGTGACGGCCGGTGCCGGGCACGTGGTCAACATCGCCTCGTTGGCCGGACTGACGCCGATGCCGTTCGGGAGTGCCTACTGCGCCAGCAAGCACGCGGTGGTCGCGGTCTCCGAGACGCTGCGCGCCGAACTGGACATGGCGGGGCTGCCCATCGGGGTGACCGTAGCCTGTCCGGGATACGTGCGTACGCCGCTGACCGAGGCCATGTTCACCCTGCTCCAGGCTGGCGATGAGGCGCAGCTGGCCGAGCACCTGCCGGCAGGCCTATCGGTGGACCAGGTGGACCAGGCAAGGGCGAGCGTCGAGCATGGGATGGCCGGCATGATGGAGCCGGACGTCGCGGCCGAGCGCATCCTCGCCGCGGTTGAAGCCGATCGGCTGTATGCGTTGACGCATGGAGACTTCGAGGACCGCGTCCGCTGCAGAGCCGAGGGTATTCTCTCGGCACTGGCTGGCCAGAACTCACCCGCCGGTTAGGCCGGTTAATGCGTTCGAGGGTCCCCGTGCGGTTGGGTGCTGTTTACCGCGTTGCCCGGTAGCTTGGCGTGCATCATTGAGACGTTGTAGCGGTCGTATTGGGTCATCGTGAAGTACAGGTCGCACCCCTTCGAATCCGGGTACAGGAATCCGCCGTAGAGTTTCGGGTATTCGCTCGACGTGGCGACCGGCATCGGCGCGCCCCACGGCCCCATCGGCTGCGGCGCCAGCCGGACCACGATCGCTTCACGCGACTCGTCGAGGTACATCATTTCCCAGCTCTTGAGGATCTCGTCGTAGCGGGCCGATATTTCCCCGACGGGTCCCGGTACGATGGGGACTGCGATCGCGCTGCCGCCCCGCTGCCAGGTTTTCCCATTCCAGTATTCGTAGGCGGACTTGTCGAGCAGTTGCTGTTCGGGCACTCGGGCCACGTGGGCGTCACCGAAGCGGCCGTTCGGCGTGCCGAAGGCATAGACGAAGCCGTCTCGCCGGGCATAGGCGGTCATCTGGAATTTCTCGTCCAAGGCTGGAGTGTTGGGCTGGCGTGCGCTGGGGGCGTCCTTCCAGGTCTGCCCGCCGTCGTCGGAGTACGCGATGCCACTGTGGTTCGTGATCCAATGCCCAGGCCGGGTGAAGCTGCGCACCGACATGTAGGCCAGGTAATTGCGCCCGCCGACGTTGATCCCGCCGGTGGGGATTTTGGTCATCTCGACGCCGTCCTGCTTGCGCGAGGGCAGCAATTCCTTGGCATGGCCGGGACGGTCGGTGACGAAGGTGAACGACATGCCGCCCGCCGGGTTGTGCTCCGTGCTGCGGGCTAGGGTGTTCGAGCGCCAATCGATCGTGGTGGGATTCGCGAACCCGCTGCTGGGGCCGGCCCACCTGGGGCCGAAGGTGTCGCCGAAGGCGGCCAGGATCTGCCCGCGATCGTCAGTCCACATGATTCCCAGATCGGTGCCCTTCACCTGGTAACGGGCCTCGGTTGCATTGATGGACGTAGCACCGGTGAGCACGGCTACCGGGTTTGCCCCGCCCAGCGGCGCCGTTTGCGCCACCCCGGGCGCCGCCGCGCTGACCGTGACTGCTACAGTCGCCGCGCTGAGGGCCGTGAGGGCTGCCCCGGCTCGAGCTCGGTGAGTGAGCATCATCATCCTCCCCCTTATGTGTGAACGCGCGCTCGCGCGGGCGCAGTTGTGCGCCAGCGTTCTGTCGCTGCAAGCGATGTCCCCCGGCACTCGAAGGGGGAAGGAACAGCCCTCTCTAGCGCATTCGGTAGCTTTCTGCGACCCGATACAGCATAACGTCCGGACCACTACTTCCCGTGGGTGAAACCTATCCCGGTGTACCCGTCACAGGTATCCCGTGTGTTCATCACTGGTGTCCCGGGTGTTTCTCACAGATGGTCGCCGATCAACCACAGGCTTTCCGGTACGCATGGACCGTTGCCTGCGCACAGGCTTGCCAGGTGTAGCGGGCTGCGTGCGCCTGCCGGGCGGCCGCACCT
Organism: Pseudonocardiales bacterium; assembly: GCA_019240665.1. Classification (GTDB taxonomy): domain Bacteria; phylum Actinomycetota; class Actinomycetes; order Mycobacteriales; family Pseudonocardiaceae. Next base: position 8,019 of record JAFAXZ010000354.1, read on the forward strand.
ACCGGATCGTGGCCAGCACTGTCGACGCTGGCCAGTGCGGTGGCCAGGGCAGCGGAATCCCCAGGCGGCACGAGGGTGGCGAGTCCGCCGGCGACCTCCCGCAGCGCCGGCAGGTCGGAGCACACCACGGGTACACCGGCCGCCATCGCCTCCAGGACCGGTAGGCCGAAACCCTCGTCGCGCGATGGCAGCGCCAGCGCCGCCGCGCCGGCTACTACCCGGCGCAAATCAGCCTCGTCGAGGTAGCCCAGGGTGTGTACTCGGGATGAGGTCGTCAGCGTCGGACCCCAGCCTGCTGGCCCGGCGAGCACCAGCGGCGCGAGATCACGTTGTGCGGCGTGGGCGTCGAGTAGTACGTCCAGGCCCTTGCGCGGCTGTGCCGCACCGACGAACAGCAGGTAGTGCGGCGGCAACCCCAGTGTCGCCCGCAGCGCCAGGGACGGCGGGGCAGTGCTCGACCATGCGGGATCCACGCCCAGCGGGGTGACCACGATCCGCTCGGCGGGGAGGTCAAGTTGGTGAGCCACCTGCTGTGCCACCGCGCTGCTGGGGGTGCACACCATTGCCGCGCGGGCCACCGAGCGCCGGACCAGGTGGGGCAGATCACGCTGTGGCGGAGCCAGGAATTCTGGGCGGTCCAGGAACGCCAGGTCGTGCACGGTGACGACACCGCGGGCGCGCGTGGACGGCGGCAGCACGAAGTTGGTGGCGTGCAGCACGTCAGCCTCGGTGGCGAGCAGTTCGGTCGGGGGCCAGCTCACGCGGTGCCACAACATTCGCAGCGCCCGGGCCGGAACCGGTCCACCGCGTACCGCCACTCCGGGGGGCACCGCGGCGCGCAGCGCGACCTGGCCGCGCGCAGTGAACGCAGTAACCGTGACGTCCACATCGGTCCGCGTCGCCAGCTCGTCCAGCAGCGCGGCGGTGTAGCGCCCGACCCCGCTGCGCTGCCCGAGCAGTGGCGTGGCGTCCAGTAACACCCGGACACTCTGTGAGTGGCAAGGCGAGTTATCGCTCGTATCGCCGCTCACGAGTTACCCACAATCTGCGCAGCCGGCCTGCGGCTCGTCGGGCCACCTCACCGGGCCCGCCGGCCACGAGGTAAGAGCGGGCCAGTGCGGCGTCCCGGCACAGCGCGCTGGCCACCCCGGTCCGGCGGTCGGGCGCGGCGAGCGGGGTGCCGCGCAGGCGGTCAGGTGCGGGCCGTGGGTGCCGGCAGAACTCCACTAGCGGCGCCAGCACCGCTTCCCAGGTGTAGCGCTGGGCCACCGCCGCGATCCGCTCCCGGCAGCCGGCGGCGAAGGCGTCGTCGTAGAGCACCCGCTGCAGCGCCGTGGCCAGCGCCGCCGGATCTCCAGTGGGCACTACCACGCCGAGCTCCTCGGCCGCGACGAGCTCGGCGAAGGCGTCGCCGCTGGTGGTGACGATGGGCAGGTGCGCCCACAGGTAGTCCAGTACCCGGGTCCGGAAGGCGAACGTGGTCTCGACGTGCTCGAAGTGTGTGGTGACGCCAGCGTCGGCGTCGAGCAGCCAGTTCTGCCGGTCGGCGTAAGGCACCCAGGTCTCATTGAAGAACACCTGCTCACCGGTGAGCCCGAGGGCCTCGGAGAGCCGGCGGGTCTGCCCGGCCATACCCATCTCGGGCACGTCAGGATTCGGGTGGCGCATCCCGAGGAACACCAGCCGCAGGTCCGGATGCTCGGCGCGCAACGCGCGCACGGCGTGCAGCAGGGTCAACGGGTCAAACCAGGAGTAGACGCCGCCCGCCCAGAGCACGACTTTCTCCCGCGGCCCGAGCCCTAGCGTGTCGCGCAACCCCGGACCAGTGCGCTGCGGCGGCTTGCCGGACAATCCGAAGGGGGCCACCGCGAGCAGCGAGCGAGTCGTCGGATCAACGTCGTAGACGGTGGGGGAGAGCCGTCCGATCGCGGCCAGATGCCCGAGCCAGAAATGCCGCTGCCGTTCCGAGGCGCACAGGAAGAAGTCGCCGCGGCGTAGCTGGGTCGTCAACACGGCGGTCACCGCGCTGACGATCTGCGCGCGCGCCTCGTCGCCCAGATCACGGGCCTGTTCGAGTTGCTCGAGGTGCATCGGGTCGTAGATATCGACAATGACGATCTGGTTGGACGTCTTCACTGACGGTATCTGCTCGAGCACGTGGCCTTGGAGCACGATCAACTGCGCCCAGTCCAGCTCGGGGCCGATCGAGGCGGGCGTGGCGTGCCGCACCTCAAAGTCGGCGGGTGGTGGCGAGCAGTGGTGGTTGAGGCTGATCAGGCGTACGTCGTGCTCGCCGGAGAGCACCTCGGCCATGTTCCAGGCTCGGATCGCTGGCCCGGCCATCCGCTCGGACACCGCATCCGCGGTGATGACGAGGATCCGCCGACGGGCCCCGTACACCCGCGCCACGCCGAGTGCCTCAACGATCGCGTCGTGCGCGAGCAGGTAGGGGATCTCCGGGGAGGTGCGCTCCAGGGCGTTACGCATCAGGGGGAGCAGGTCGGCGTCGGTGCGGACCCGAGCGGCCTGCTCAATCTGTCTCGACGTGGTCAGCGCGGGCAACATCTCGACGAAGCGGTCGATGGCGTAGATCCCGGCCATGGTCGCCCGGGACACGGCCATCGGCCCGGGCGCCTCCGCCTCGGGGCTGCGGCGGGTCATCTCCAGCTCGGTCGGGTCGCACTCGCCGCGGGCGGTGGCCCGCCGCACGGCCAGCGCGAGCGCCGCGGGGAGCACGGTGGCCAGGGTCTCGTCGGAGACGTTCTTGTACAGCGCGGCGAGCGCGTTGCGTTCCAGCAGGTAGGTCTCGCGGGCCGGGTCCGCACCGTGCAGCGAGGCGTGGTGGCGGTGGTAAGCGATCGACCGCGGCTCGTAACGCACCCGGTACCCGCGCAGGTTGAGCCGCCAGCCGAGGTCGACGTCCTCGCAGAACATGAAGAACCGCTCGTCGAACCCGCCGAGCTGGGTGAAGACCTCGCGCCGGACCAGCAGCGCCGCGCCGGTGCCGAACAGTACGTCGCGGGCGGTGTCGTGGGCACCGTCGTCGAGCTTGCCCACGTGTGGCTTGTAGCCCATCCCGTACCAGGTCAGGCCGCCGTCGACGTAGTCGATCCGCGCGCCGTCCCAGTCCAGCACCTTGCTGGCCACCGCGGCGATGTCGGGGCTTTCGCTGAGTGCCTCGACCGCGGCGCGTACCCAGGCACGGTGCGGCCGCGCGTCGCTGTTGAGAAAAGCGACAATCGAGCCGGTGGCTTTGCTGACCCCGAGGTTGCAGCCGCCGGCGAACCCCGTGTTGGTGGCCGAGCGGATCAGCCGGGCCTGCGGTACCGCGGCGGCGATCCGCTGCGCGCTGGCGTCGCCCGAGGCGTTGTCCACGCAGATCAGCTCCAGCGCCTCGGCGGCCCAGTCCAGCTCATCGCGCAGCGCGCGCAGGCAGGTCACGGTGTCCTCGGCGCCGCGGTAGTTCACCACGATCACCGACACCTTCGGCAGCGCGCGCTCACCCACGCTCGGTCCTCCTTCGGTCCGCGGGTAGCCTGCCGCATCGCTCGCGACTCCCTACGGCAGGGGCTACGGCGCCATCCGTCGAAGGTCATCACCCTCCAGCCGGTAGCAGATCTTTTCCTGGTTCTTCGGCATTCCCAGCTGTTCGTAAAACGCTTCCGGAAGGGGGTTGTCCTGGTCAGTGGTCCACTCGACACGACTGCACTCATGCTCGACCGCCACCTGACACAGTCGCTGCATCAGCAACGCGCCTTGGGCTCAAATGGTCGTAGCGGCAGGCCTTTATTCTAGCGATCATTTCACGGGCTCATTGCGTCGATTAAAACGACACACGACACAGCAAGAGATTCACTCGACTGTGTTAGTTATTTGGGGTTAGTTATTTGGGTTAGTTATTTGGTTACAGCTACTAAGGAAGCAGGTGTACTCTAGTCATGCCTGTTTGGGGAGCGCTACGTGCACAACAGGCCGCTGCATGGGGATAAACGTGGAAGTTCGCGCTGGAAGCTGTGGACAGCTCCCGCATCGTGGTGACGTATGCCCAAGCTAAGGCTGGGGATAGTCACGGTGCGCTTGTGGAGCACCCGAGGGCACCGAGATGAGGGTACAGAGATACTGGGCTCTGCGCGCAGATATCTGCTGTCTGCTCGTGAAACGCCCCGTCGGGATCAGCCGGTGGATGCGCTCAGCGTTTACCGGCCCAGGTGGACCAGACGGCCGCGCGGGGCACGGTGATGTGGCGGGTGATCCGGTGGCGGGCGATGAGAGTTGCGGGCAGGTGGGCCGTCAGTTCTGCGAGTACCTGGAGGCGCAGCCGTGGCGTGAAGTTGGGGGTGCGGGGATGGTTCCGACGCCAAGGCAGCACCAGGGTCAGCCCGGCGAAGCGGGCCAGCTCTCGGGCGGCCACCCCAGCGGGGGCGCAGCGCAGCAGCACCAGCAGGTGGTTACGCTCGTTCCAGCGGTGGAAGGCAGGCGTGCCGTGTCCGGCGGAGGCACCACCGGCGTGACGAACCCAGGCGTCCGGAGCGGTGCATACCCGGTAGCCGGCCAGCCGCAGCCGCCAGGAGACGTCGGTATCCTCGTAGTAGCAGAACAGCGAGCGCGGCACGCCACCGAGACGCCGCAGCGCGTCGGTGCGCAGCAGGGCGGCCCCGCCGCAGAAGCCGAATGGCGACGCCCCCGTCGTGTCGCGACCGTACCCGATCTGGGTGAGCGCCACGCCGGTCGAGATCACCCCGCGATGGCCGTCGTACAGCACCGAGGCGGCGGCAGCCACCGTGGCGTCGCTGTCCAGGGTGGCCTCCAGAGCGGCCAGCCACCCCGGTTCCGGCTCGGCGTCATCGTTGAGCCATCCCATGAACGGGGTCTGGACGTGGGGCAAGGTGGCTGCGAGGGCGCCCGCGTAACCGATGTTGCGGGTCATCCGCAGCGTCCGGGGGCGAAGCGGGTGCGCGGCCAGCTCATCAGCGGTGCCGTCGGTCGAGGCGTTGTCGACCACCAGCACCCGGTGCGGACGGGTTTGGGCGGCCAGCGCGTCCAGGCAGCGCCCGATCAGACCGCGACCGCGCCACGTGACCACGACCACCGTGGTTCGGGTTCCTGCTGACACGGGGCGTGACGGTACTCGTGCCACACTGCCCACGTGCCCAAGCTGGTGGTCCTGTTAGAGCAGTTGCTCGCGCCGGTGCCGGGAGGTACCGGGCGGTACTCCCGCGAGCTCACGGCGGCCCTGGCCGCCACCGCGCCGGCCGGCTGGACGGTGGGCAGCGCGGTGGCCCGGCACGCCGACCCCACCCCGGCGATCATCCCCGGAGTGGAGGGCCCGCGCCTGCTGCCGTTGCCCCGTCAGGCGCTCGTCGCGGCCTGGGACTCCGGCGTCCCGCTGTGGCCGGGCGGTGACGCCGTGCACGCCCCCACCCCGCTGGCCCCACCCGGTCCCCGCCGCGGCTGCGAGCTGGTGGTCACGGTGCATGACACGGTGCCCTGGACCTATCCCGACGGGTTGACCCGGCGCGGGGTCGGCTGGCATCGCCGGATGGTCGAGCGAGCGGCCCGCCGGGCGGATGCTCTGGTGGTGCCCACCGCCGCGGTTGCCCAGGACTTGCCGCGGCACGTGCCCTGCCCGGCCCGGGTGTACGTGGTCGGCGAGGGTGTCACCGCAGCCGTGACTCACCTGCCGGTGCAGGCTGCCGGCATCGCCACCCGGTTGGGCTTGCCACCGCGTTACGTGCTAGCGGTCGGCACCCTCGAACCGCGCAAGGGGATCGAGACGTTGCTCGCCGCGCTGGCCGCGCCGCATGCCCCGGATCTGCCGGTGGTGCTGGTTGGTCAGCCGGGTTGGGGGCGCCTCGAACCGGCCGCGTTGGCCAGGCGGTCCGGGTTGGATCCGGCCCGGGTGCACCTGCTGGGCCGGATCACCGACCAGGAACTGGCCGTCGTGCTGCACGGCGCGGCGGTGCTCGCGGCACCGAGCCTGGCGGAGGGCTTCGGCCTGCCGCTGCTGGAGGCGATGGCGGCCGGGGTGCCGGTGGTGCACTCCGACGTTCCCGCGCTGGTCGAAGTGGCCGGGGGCGTCGGGGTGACGGTCCAGCGCAACGACGTTGGCGCACTGGCGGCCGCCTTGCGCGCGGTGCTGTCCGACCCCGGCGCGGCGCAGGCCATGAGCGCCGCGGGTCGGCGCCGGGCGCAGCAGTTCAGCTGGGAGCGCACTGCCCGCCGGGTGTGGTCGATGCACGTCGAGCTACGCCATTGCCGAACACGCCGCGTTACCTCGTAAGCTCTCTGCGTGTTCACCGAGCCGCGGGTGCTCATCGACGCGACGGCGGTGCCGGCCAACCGTGGGGGCGTCGGTCGCTACGTGGACTGCCTGGTCGCGGCGCTGGAAGCCGACGGTGCCGCGCCCATGGTGGTGTGCCAGCCGCGGGACGCAGAACTGTATGCCGCACTGGCCCCGCACGCCGATGTGCTGCCTGCTCTGGAGCGGCTCGTCACCCGCACCGCGCGACTGACCTGGGAGCAGACCAGACTGCCCTGGCTCCTCCGGCGGGCGCGGGTCGACGTGCTGCACTGCCCGCACTACACGATGCCGCTGGCCTGCCCGGTGGCCACGGTGGTCACGCTGCACGACGCCACGTTTTTCACTGACCCGGGGGTGCACTCGCCGGTCAAGGCGCGCTTCTTCCGAGCCTGGACACGGACCTCGCTGCGTAGGGCTGATGTGTGCGTGGTGCCCAGTGAATCGACGGCTCGGGAGCTGGGGCGCGTCGCCGGTGCTGACGTCGGCGGCGCTGGTGGTGAGCGCCTGCATGTGGTGCACCACGGGGTGGATGGCGACCGCTTCCACCCACCGTCGCCAGAGGAGATGGTCGCGGTACGGCACCGCCTGCGTCTGGGCAGGAGCCCCTATGTGGCTTTTCTCGGCGCGCTCGAGCCGCGCAAGAACGTGCCGGCGCTGATTCGTGGATTCGCCCGGGCCAGCCAGATCCTTGCGGGCCGGTCTGATCCGCCGGCGCTGGTCCTGGCCGGGCAGCCGGGCTGGGACAGCCAGGTGGAGCGCGAACTGCGGGCCGTGCCGCACCGGGTTCGGGTGATCCGGGCCGGCTACCTTCCGCTCGCAGAGCTGTCCGGGTTTCTCGGTGGCGCGGCCGTGGTGGCCTACCCGTCGCTGGGGGAGGGGTTCGGGCTGCCGGTGCTGGAGGCGATGGCGGCCGGAGCAGCGGTGCTGACTACCCGACGGCTCGCGATTCCAGAGGTGGGTGGGGACGCGGTGGCCTACTGCGGCATCGACGCCACGGACATCGCTGCCGGGCTCGTCGAACTTCTCGATGACCCGGCTCGCCGGGCGGAGCTGTCGACCGCCGCGCAGCGGCGCGCCAAGGATTTCTCTTGGGAGGCGAGTGCGGCGCTGCATCGTGCGGCTTACCGCCGTGCCGCAGTGATGCGCCGGTGGTCCCGCTAGGCTCGCTGCGCACGCCGGGTGCAGAATCGAGCGCCGTGCCCCCTCGTGACTCCTATGGCCGGTCCTATGGCCAGGAACTGGCTGTGGTCACGGTCACCTACTCGCCCGGCGACACGCTCGAGACGTTCCTGGATTCGGTCGTCAAGGCCACCACCCGGCCGCTGCGGGTGCTGCTGGCCGATAACGGATCCACCGACGGAGCCCCGGAACGCGCGGTGCGCCGCAGTGGTGTGCGGCTGCTGCGCATCGGGGAGAACGTCGGATACGGCAGTGCCGCCAACCGGGGGGTCGTCGAGTGGGGACCCGACGTGGGCTGGGTGGTGGTGGCCAACCCGGACATCGAGTGGCACCCCGGTAGCCTCGACGAGTTGCTCGCTGCCGCGCAGCGGTGGCCCAGAGCGGGGGCGTTGGGGCCGCTGATCCGGCAACCGGACGGGACGGTGTACTCGTCGGCGCGGTTGCTGCCCGCACTGGGCCGTGGTATCGGGCACGCGGTGCTCGGCCCGATCTGGCCGGAAAATCCGTGGACCACGGCTTACCGGCAGTCCGACACCGCCCTCGGGGAGCGGACAGCCCAGTGGCTGTCCGGGTCGTGCCTGCTGCTCCGCCGGGCCGCATTCGAGTCCGTCGGCGGGTTCGACTCCCGCTACTTCATGTACTTCGAGGACGTCGACCTCGGCGAGCGCCTGGGTCGGGCCGGGTGGCTCAACGTTTACGTGCCCACTGCGGAAGTCACCCATCTCGGTGGGCACGCCACCCGTCGAGTGCCGGAGCAGATGCTCGCTGAGCACCACCGCAGCACCTACCGTTACCTCGCTGACCGACATCCCGGTCCGCTGTATGCGCCGCTGCGGCTGGCGTTGCGAGCTGGGTTGGCCGGCCGGTTGCGGTTGGCGCGTCGCGCAGCCCAACGGGGGCAGGGAGATCAGGGGTATCGTGCTGCCCGATAGTGGCGTGTGTTTCTCCGCCGATGTCTGAGACCTGCTCGCGGTCCTGGACTCCGCAGCGCCCGCTGGATCTTCGTGCGGTGCTGGCTCCGCTGCGCCGCGGCCGGGGTGACCCCACGATGCGGGTGGACGCCGACGGTACTGTGTGGCGCGCAGGCAGCACTCCAGCCGGCGCCGCAACCCTGGCGCTTCGGCGCGACACCCGCGGAACGGTGCACGCCACCGGATGGGGGCCGGGCGCTGCCTGGGCTTTGGACGGGCTTCCCGTGCTGCTCGGTGCCGCCGACGACGACAGCGCCTTCGTGCCGCACCACCCGCTGATCGCGCAAGTCCGGCACCGGATACCCGGCCTGCGCCTGGGCGCCACCCGCCGGGTGTGGGATGTGCTGGTTCCTGCGGTGCTGGAACAGAAGGTCACTGGCGTCGAGGCACGACGATCCTGGCGCGAGCTGTGCTGGCGCTTCGGAGCGCGGGCGCCGGGTCCGGTTGAGCTATGGGTGCCGCCCGGTCCGGCGGCGGTGCGCGCGATCCCGGATTGGGAGTGGCACCGCGCCGGGGTGGACCGATCCCGACGCCGGGCCCTCCTGGCGGCGGCCGCGGTGGCGCCCCGGCTGGAGGGTGCGGTGGCGTTAGCCGGACAGGCCGGTCGTGACCTGCTGTGCCAGGTTCCTGGGATCGGGCTCTGGACGGCCGCCGAGGTGGCGCAGCGGGCCTGGGCGGATGCCGATGCAGTGAGCGTCGGTGACTACCACATCCCGTCCGTCGTCGGTTACGCGCTCGTGGGAAGACCACTGGACGATGCAGGCATGCTCGAAGTCCTCGCGCCCTACGCACCACAACGGCACCGGGCCGTGCGCTACGTCGAGGCCTCTGGGTTCCGGCGTCCCCGCTTCGGCCCCCGGCTCGGTCCCCGCGACTACCGCGCGATGTAAGCGCAACGACTATCCACGTCGGGAGACCGTGGGCCGTGTCGTTCTGGGCAATGGCTGGCGGCGGCCTGGACTTATTCCTGTTGGACCTAGCTCTTCTGAATTCATTTCCGCCGTCCGAACAACCGGTATCCCCCTCCAACCTGGGAGTTCGCGGAGTCGTCGCGGTGCCGGCCACGGCCAAACAACTGACTGAGAAATCCGGTGTCCCGGGACGGCGCGTCGCGCTCGACGAGTAGCGTAACAGCGGCTTCACACGAGGGACAACGTCGGCCCGGTGGGCAGACCATGGATGCGACACACACCGTCGCGCCACAGAGAGCCGTATATCGGCCGGAGCCGGCCGATATACCAGTTGCTATGTCGTCTTCGCTAATTGCATGGTCTATATTTTCGAAGCCACAGGTAAACCAGGTCACGAATGGCGCTCGGGTTCTCGCGTGGTTCATTTCTACGCGTCCTTATATTTGCCGATGTCATCGGTCCTGCAACCGAACTATTCTGACTATATCGTCGCGGCTAGAACCAGCGCTGGACCACTCAGGTCGTGAGAATCCGCGCAAGGCAACGTGGCTGCTTTGTAGTGTTGCAGCCTCGGGGCAATTGACGGGCTAACCGCTGCGCTTTGCGCCGCGCCACGTCGGCAGGTCGCATGACCGACACGCCGACGTGAACCGTCCCCGTCATTGCTCGACGCCATTCTCATGTGCGCCTTTCACTCTTGTGGGTGTCTCCGTGCGCGCATTCGAAGGAGTTAACCTAGCACGTGCTCCTGCACAGGTCAATGCATGTGTAATGCGGATGCAAGAACTTCACGCATCAGGTCCCGCCACAAAGGCGCCGCCTCGGCGAAGCCCCGTACCGTGATGACGCCAGTACCGTCGTGATGAAGCTCAGCACCGTGATGAAGCTCAGCACCGTGATACGGAGTGGATGGAGACGGTGCAAAACTGTCTCCATCCACAGGGCCGGTCAAGGTCGCTGGGGCAGGTCGTGGGCATGCTGGCAAGCAGCGCTGATCAACGCCATCTGATCGACAGCCGACCCGGATAGGTAGGGGGTGGCGTAGAGCACCCCGAGACAGAATCCACCCAATGAGGCGCAGCTCATCGGCACGTCGGGAACCAGGGTGAACGCTCGCTGCACCAGCTCGTAGAGGCCACTCGGGTGGCCAGAACCGTCCAGCACCAAGGCGGTCCGCTCGATGAAGCCACGCCCGGCGGTGATGTTGGTGGGGCTCGTGTCGATGGGCAGATCCTGGGCGAGCAGCAACGCACCGCCCAGCGCTGGGAACATGGACTGCTGCTCCACGCTGTCATCGGGCACGAAGTACGTCGCAATGACCACGAACCCCTGCACGAACCCGGCCACCGTGTCTTGATGCAGCGGCAGGTCCGGCTGGCTGGCAAACACCGCCTCAATCCGGCCACGGTGATACTCGAATAAATCGCGGAGCTCACAGCCCTTGACCAAGTGCCCCTGCAAGGCCCTGGCCAAGCCCGCGAAACACGAACGTACCTGCACAGCCGGTCACGCTAACCCCAGACCAGGCTCCGACCAACACCGGGTGGTGACTGTCCTGTGGTGTTCACCACTATGGCGTCGTTGACCCGGCGGTGCACGTGATCTGGTCAAGGAGCATGGCCCACTGGCGTCCGGTTGCGGTGATCGTCGGGCCGATCCCGTGGTTCTTGCTGTCCCGGACGTGGACGAGGTCGGGATGAGCGAGGTTGATCTCGACGCCGTTGGCGTTGGCGGCGCTGCTCTTGCGTCACCCGGTCTGGAAGCAGCTGCTGGTAGCCGCTTCCTGGTGACCTGCCCGCACCACTACCGTGGAATCAAGGTGGTCACGGGCGGCCTACGGGGAGGTCACGATGGCAGTTGACGAGACACCGGTCGCGGCACGTACAGCAGCGGAGCCACCTGCTGCCACGCTGCTTCAGTTGATTCAGGGAGCTGCCGTCTCGCAGATGATCAGCGTGTTCGCCCGGCTCGGAGTTGCGGACGTGCTGGCCGACGGACCGCGGCAGGTAGCAGAGATCGCGGAGCTGGTAGGCGCGCACGGCTCGACGTTGTATCGGGTGCTGCGAGCGCTGGGCGACGTGGGAGTCGTGGCGGAGTTGGAGAATCAACGGTTCGCCTTGACCCCGCTGGGTGAGCTCCTACGCAGTGATGTCCCCGGCTCGCTGCGGGGGTGGGCGACGATGGTCGGGATGCCGTTCCACCGTTACCCGTGGACCGATCTCTACGAGACGGTCCAGACTGGGGAATCGGCGTTTGACCGGGTGCACAGCACTAAGCTTTTCGACTACTTGGCGGAGCATCCCGAGGATGCAGCGGTCTTTGATGCCGCCATGGCCTCCATCTCTACGAATGAAACTGTCAGCATCATCAAATCGTACGATTTCAGCCAGTTCAGCACGATAGTGGATGTTGGCGGTGGACGGGGTGGCCTGCTCGTCGCGATCCTGTCCGCCAACCCGCACCTTCGGGGAGTGTTGTTCGACGTGCCGACAGTCGTGGCCGGTGCTGATGAGGAACTGTCCGGCACCGAGATTATCGACCGCTGCGAGGTGGTGAGTGGGGACTTCTTCGACTCGGTACCGGAAGGTGGCGATGCCTATCTGCTGAGCAACGTCATCCACGACTGGGACGACGACCACGCGGTGGAAATCCTGAGTACGTGCCGGACCGCGATGGCCGACACCGCCTGTCTGCTGCTTGCTGAAATAGTGTTACCAGAGGGCGTGGCGCCGTCGATGGGAAAATTTGTGGATTTGAGTATGTTGGTGATGACCGCTGGTGGTCGCCAGCGCACCGCGGCGGAGTTCGGCGCGTTGCTTGGCCGTGCCGGACTTCGATTGACTCGCATTGTGCCGAGTTCTGGCACGGTCAGCCTCGTGGAGGCGGTTCCGCACTCGCTGAGTTGATCCACGTGTCTGGGCGAAGGTGATGGCCGCCCAGTGCGGGCGCCACGTCGGGCGGTAGTGCGTCCACCGGCCACCAGGCCAAGTCAACGGACTCCGAACTGCGCACTGGCGTGGCGTCCGCCGGGGCGCGCAGCAGGAACCGCACGTCGAAGTGCCGGGTGGGCAAGCCCAGCGAGCAGGTGATCAGGTGTACGTCCACATGCAGCGGCCGCGGGTCGATCTCCAGGTCACCGATGCCGGATTCCTCGACCGCCTCCCGCAACGCCGCCGCCGCGAGTCCGGTGTCACCCTCCTCGCAGTGCCCGCCGAGCTGCACCCAGCGCCCGACCCGGGGGTGCAGGGTGAGCAGCACCCGGGCGCCATCGTGCGAGAGGATCACGGCTGAGGCGGTCAGGTGGCCGGGTACGCAGGAGCGGGCGCAGGCATCCGGGCGGGCGGCCAGGAACCCGAGGAAAGCCTCGCGCAGCGCCCGCTGCCCGTACTCGCCGGGTTCCCAGTTGGACAGCGTCTGTACCGCATCGGCGTGCACAGCAGCATTCGGAACGGTCATATTCGAAGCAGTGATCATCACGGGAATTATCGCCGTACCAGTCCCTCCTCCGGATCGCGTGGTGGGCGCGGGTGCAGCGGTTGCGTCGGGTAGCCGACGGCGATCGCGCCGAGCGGCCGCCAGTCCACCGGCAGGGCGAGTTCGGCGCGCACCAGATCCGGACAGAACAGCGTCGAACCTACCCAGCACGAGCCCAGGCCCTCGGTGGCCAGCGCCACCAGCAGGCCCTGCACCGCGGCACCCGCGGCCACAGTGAACATCGCCTCCTCGGCGGCTTGCCGGCGCGCGTCGGGATAGGTGTGCGCGCCGTCGGGCACGGCGCAGGGCACCAGCACCTCCGGCGCGTCGTAGAGCAGCTCCCCACGCCGCACCCGGCGTTCGATGCGGTCCTCGGTCAACCCGTCACGGCGCAGGTCAGCCCGCCATGCCTGCGCCATCGCGTCGAGCAGCCGCCGCCGGAGGCGCCGGTCGGCCAGCCAGACGAATCGAACCGGCCGGGTGTGGTGCGGTGCTGGTGCACGCAGCGCGACCCCCACCGCGCGACGCAGCGCCCCCGGATCCACGGGATCGGGACGAAACGAGCGCACCGATCGGCGCAGCAGCACCGCATCCGCCCGGCCCGCAGCCCGCCCCTGGTCGATCGCCTCGTCGGCGCCCAGCCAGAACAGATCGTCGGCCAGCGGGCGGATCAGGTCCGCCGCGGTGCTGCCGTCGTCGCCCCGCGACAATCCGCGCAGTACCGCCACCGGCACCCCAGCCAGCTTGCCCTTGACCAGGTCCGCGGCCGCGGCGACCTCGTCGGCGACAGCAACTTCGGTGCTCACCAGTTCGTTGCCGTGACGGTCGACGGCGCCTGGGTAGCGGTGCAGTACTCCTAGCCCCGCGGCCCCGATCGCCGCGTCGGTCTGCCCGACTCGCCACGCCCGGCCCATCGTGTCGGTGATCACTACGGCGATGTCGACCCCTAGCCCCGCGGCCAGCCCGGCCCGCAGCCGCGCAGCGCTGGCGTCCGGGTCGACGGGCAGCAGCGCCACCTCGTGGAGCGCCACGTTGGACGTGTCCACTCCCGACGCGGCCTGCACCACGCCTAACGAGTTCTCCGTGATCAAGGTGCGGCCGCGGCGGGCGAGCACGCGCCGGGCCTCGGCGGCGACCAGCTTGCGGCGGGCCGCGTCCCGAGCCGGCGGGTCGGCCGGCACCGTGATCAGCCGTCCCTCCACCTTGGACACCACCTTGCTGGTGATGACCACGATGTCGCCGTCGATCACCCACGGTGCGGCGGCGACCAGTGCGCCGATCAGATCATCCCCCGGCCGGAACTCGGGCAGCCCCTGGACCGGCAGAATGCGGACCTCACCCGGCGCGGCGTGATCGTTCACTCCGGCTGGGCCGGAAATAGTCACACTGCGAGCCCGGCGAGGTCCAAGGCCGCCCTGGCCATCGCCGCGGTCGCCGCTACGTTCGTCATCATCAGTGGGACTTCCCGTACCTGCACCCCGGGCACTGTCGCGCCGTCCCCGGTGGTCCCGTCCCCGGTGTGCACCAGCCACCCGTCCAGGATTCCACCCGCGCAGCGGGCTCCGTAGTGCGCGGCGACCGCGTTCGCTTCGCAGGGCACGCCGATGGCGGCCAGGCACGCTTCTGCCATCCCGCGCACCGCGCGGCCCCCGACGAGAGGAGAGAGCCCGATCACCCTGGCGGGCGCGCTGCGCAGCGCGTACCGGATCCCTGGCACGGCCAGCACACTGCCGATTGACACCACCGGATTGGACGGCGCGAGCAGCACAGCGTCCGCCCCGGCGATCGCCTCGCGCACCCCGGCGGCCGGCTCGGCGTCCTCGGCACCCACCGGCACGAACTCGCTGGCCGGCAGCGCTGCGCGGTGCCGGATCCACCACTCCTGGAAGTGCATCGCGCGGCGGCCCTGTGATTCTCGACCATCGAGGGTGTCGGTGACCACGACGTGAGTTTCGCAGCGATCGTCGGTGGCCGGCAACAGCCGCACGCCGGGTCGCCACCGATCGCACAGTGCCGCGGTGACCACGGACAGCGGGTAGCCGGCCTGCAGCATCCGGGTGCGGACCAGGTGCGTGGCAAGGTCCCG
>JAFAXZ010000125.1 GCA_019240665.1 Pseudonocardiales bacterium
TGTTGCGCCGCGGCGGCATCCCGGGTGCCGGGCTGGGTCCGAGCCGGCGGCTGATCGGCACCGCGGGGGCGTCGCTGGTGCTGCTGGCGCTGACGCCGACCAAGTGGACTCACCACTTTGGCGCGTTCGCTTCGATCGGCGCTGCGCTGGCTGCGCTCACCGCGCTGGCCACCAGCTCCACGGTGCTGCGCTCGGCGCGCAACCGGTGGTGGTTCCTGTCCGGTTTGCTGGTGATCCTGGCGATGTCCTCGACCGGGCCCAACGCGCCGTGGTATGTCTCGCAGTACGGGGTGCCCTGGTTCGACAAGCCCCCGTCGGTGGAGGGCTTCCAAGCGAGCACGCTGTTGATCGTGGGCGCCGCGTTGGCGGGGTTGATCGCGGTGGTCGAGGGGTTGCGGCACGAGCCGGGCGCGCCGCCGCCACCCCCACCGGCGCGCTCTTCGCCGGACCGGCGCCACGGGCGGCGGCGGGCATTGCGAATCGGGTCGGCCCCGCTGGCGGTGTTCTGCGGCCTGCTGGTGCTCGCCGAGGTCGGCGCCATGGTCAAAGCGATGCACAAGCAGCGTGACGGCTACAGCATGGCCGCAGCCAACATCGCCCATATCACCGGGCACAGTTGCAATCTCACCGACGCGGTGTCCGTCGAGCCTGACCGGCGCGCTGGCGCGTTGCGCCCGTTGCGCGGAACGCTGCTCGCGGATATCCCGCTGCAGCGCGGCTTCGAACTCAACTCGTTCCCATTCAACCAGCCACCCTCTGCCGATTCCGACAGAGCGAACAAACAAGGTGTTGGCGGCCGGGGTGACCGCATTCCGAAGCCGGGCAGCGACGGGGACAATCCCGTTGACGCGCCGCCGTCGGGATTGGGTGGCGCCGAGATCCCCCTCTGGAGCAGCTTCTCCCTCGACGGCCCCGGCACCGGGAACGTACGCACCACCTGGTACGCGCTGCCCGCGGCGGCTCGCCAGGGCCGGGCGCCGGTGGTGATCTCGGTCGCCGGAAAGCTGTCTCCCACCACACCGCTGGTCGCCGAGTTCGCCCACCGCACCGAGCGCGGGTTCCGCGTCGTCGACCAGATCCCGATCGGTGGGCGGGCTACCGCCAACGCGCCGGGATGGCGGGACTACCGCCTTGGACTGGCCGGTCGGCCCGCTGCCGGGGCGGACGCCGTGCGGCTGATCGCCATCGATGCTGACGTCACCGATGAGGGATGGTTGGCGTTCTCCGCCCCCCGGGTGCCCGTGCTGAGCTCGCTGACCGACCTGGTGTCCCCGACGCCCCCGGTGTTCCTGGACTGGCCGGTGGGGTTCGTGCACCCGTGCGTGCGCCCGTTCGCGATCCGCAACGGCATCGCCGAGGTGCCTCAGTATCGGCTGCTCCCCAACGAACTGCTGGCTGACTACAGCAAGAGCTGGTCTTCGAGGGAGGCCGGTGGCCCCATTGGCTGGCTGCAGATCCTGGCCACCCAGCAGGAGGTGCCGACCTACCTCAAGGAGAACTGGGACACTGACTGGGGCAAGCTCATGGTCATCCAGCCCCGGGTACCCGCTGCCGAGGCACCCACCTTGAAGACCGGCACCGTCGTGCGCAGCGGCTGGTGGTCCCCAGGACCACTGCGCAGCGGAGGTCAGGCCGCCGAGATTTCCCAACTAGGCCGCTGAGCTGGGCATGGCGTGCGGCGCTGTAGTAGGCCATGTACGGCGATTCATCGGCCGGGGTGGCGTGCGCAAGGTGGTCATCGGCGGTGCCGCCCGCGGTCAGCGCCTCCTGAACCCCCGTGTTTGACACTTCCGGAGTATCGCACCGTAACTACGGGACCTGCTGACCACCTGCATTACCCGAGGCTGGTTGATTACCTTGCTGACCGCCGAGGGCAGCACTGTCCCTGCCGATGCCCAGGCTTTGATCGGGGCAGACGATGCCGTGCCGCGGCGCCTGATCACCGTCACGCTGGAACTGTCGGGGTCCGGCGCCACCCATGCCACTGCCGCCCTCGGCGCCGTTGTGGGTGTTGTCCGCGTCGAGCAACGCCCGGACGAAGGAGACTGAGGTTAGTTGCCGGTGGCGGTCGTGGCTGGCTTTCCATGCGCTGGCCAGGGCGGCCGCCAGCAGCGTGCCGACGATCACTATCAGGCTAATTCCGCTGCTCACCGTCGGTACCGGCACAGGTTGACCATTATTGAGGAAGGGGAGGTCATTGTCGTGCAGGGTGTCCAGGATGAGCTTGCTGCCGATGAAGCCCAGGATCACCGCCAGGCCGTGGGGGAGGTAGGCCAGCTTGTTCACGAGGCCGCCGATCAGGAAGTACAGTTGCCGGAGTCCGGTCATCGCGAAAGCGTTGGCGGTGAGGATGAGGAAGGGTTCCGTGGTGAGCCCGAAGGCCGCCGGAATGGAGTCCATGGCGAACAGCAGGTCGGTGGTGCCGATTGCAATGATGACGATGAGCAGCGGAGTGCCCCAGACCTTCGTGCTCCGCCGGAGGACCAGCCGGGATCCGTGGTAGTCGCCAGTCACGGGCAGCACCGCGCGGACCGCGCGGAGCATGACGTTCTCGGTGGACTTCGCGTCCGGCTCGCTGCCGGTGGTGATCAGCTTCCACGCCGTGTAGATGAGGAAAGCGCCGAATAGGTAGAAGACCCAACTGAACAGATGGATAGCGGTGGCCCCCAGCGCGATCGCCGCTCCCCGTAAAAATAGCGCCAGCACCATCCCGGTCACCAGTACTCGATGATGGTGGATCTTGGGCACTGTGAAAGTTGACACGATGAGCATAATGACGAATAGGTTGTCGGCGCTCAGCGAGTACTCGGCCAGGTAGACACCCAGGAATTGACTCGCGTATTGACTACCCCAGATCGCCCAGATGACCAAGCAAAAGAGCGTGGCGAAAAGTACCGACAGGAAGATCCAGCGGGCGGCGACGCGCGGCGTGAACCGGAGCCGGCGCCGCTCGGCGATGATGAGGTCGAGGGCCATGATGATTAATATGCCTACAATGGTCGCCAGCCACACCCATGCGGGAACGTGCACAGATATCCTCTCTTGCTTGGCAAGAAACCCCTGGCGAGAAACATCAAGAAACGTACTGCCATGCTCGGCCGCGGACCATACTGAAGACTCGCCTCAGCACGCAGTTCCCATCACTACATGGAGTGAAAATCGACCCGCATCAGGGGGTTGGTCGCCGCGCTGATCGCGCTGGGTAAGAGTTACATCACCAGGAACTCGACGAGTCACGACAGGGCTGCGGTGGCGAACTCCTGTGCTGATCCTTGATCCGAACGGCGGCCCCTGCTGCGGATCATCGACTGATCCAAGCCTGCTCGCCCACGGCGGCGGCGAGTTCGCGCACTTCAGTCACCCGGGGATGCCGCCCGGCTAGGTCTGTGACGATCATGAGGATGGATGGCCTGCCGCGGACCTCGGCGGGCGCCTGCCGATGCGCGGCCAGCAACGCGCGCGCGGCCTGCTCGGGTTTTCCCACTGCCACCATGCCCTCGCCAGGTCGGTATGCAGCCGTCCGCTCCTTTCGGGGGTGGGGAACTGCGCCACACCCCGTTCCCCATCGCCACGACCGGTCGGGGCGCGGCTGCTGTGGGACGACCCGTTCCCGCTGTGGGTCCTAGGCCACATTGGCTTGACCACGAGGCACGCGCCATCGACCGGGGCGGCTCGCGGGCTGCGGTGATCGGTCCGTGCGGTGGCACCGACATCGCCTTCGCGGTGGATGCGTCAGCGGATACGGTTACCGCCCGCCCTGGCGCCTACACCGTCATCCGGGCAGATAACCGGCAGCTCATGGTGTTCACCGACCTCGGCAGCACCTGCCCGCTCTACACCACCGCATTCGGCGGCGGGACCGTGTGGGGTTCTAGCGCGCGGGCCCTGGCGGAGCTGACTGGCGCAGACGTCGACGTCATGTGGCTGGCCAGTGCGCTCACCGACCCGGCGGCCCCGACCAACAGGTCCAGGTCGCCGTTCACTGGTGTCCGCGCCATCCCTCCCGGCGCGCGGATTACCTTACGACCTGGCCGCAGTCCAGTGACAGCGCCGCTGCGGCTCATCCGCTCCGACACCGTGGCAGGGGCCGCCCAGCGCCTGCGCCACGCGCTTGAGGGTGGCGTCGCGACCCGTGTCACTGTCGCCAGTATTCCGACGTGCGATCTCAGTGGAGGCCTGGACTCCACATCGCTGTGCTTCCTCGCGTGCGAACACCTCCCATCCACCAGGGCGGTCACCGCAGTGACCGTGCACCCGGACGGGCAACCTCACGGTGGCGGAGACCTTGGCTACGCCCAGGCCGCCGTCCGGCACGCCAGCGGCCACATCGCGCACAGGCCGCTGCCCCTGACTAACGAGCACCTGCCGTACTCGGGCTTGGATAGGGTGCCCGCCACCGACGAACCCGCGCCGTCGACCGTCACCTACTCCCGGTTGGCCGCCGAGTTCGCCTTGCTCGCTGCGGCGGGTGGCGCGCTGCATCCCCGCCAACGTGGCATGCTTCGAGGAATCGACTAGCGCGGCCGTCGCCCTGGCCCTCAGCGGCCGTCACGCCGGCTGGAGGCACGGGATCGTCAGTGACCCGGTGCGGATGCACGCATGGATCGAGGTGGACGGACAACCCGTCGGCGAACCACCGTCGACCAGGCGCTACACGCCGCTGATCCGCCTGCCCTGAACAGGCACCGCAGCAAGGAGGCACACTGTGGGAGAACCCGTGATCTGGCTGCGGGGCAAGCGCGTGGGCATCGGACCGCTGCGCGCCGACCTGGTGCCCGCCTATTGGTAATGGGAGAACGACCCCGGCGCGATTCTCGGTTATGGCCGCCAGGTCCCCGACTCCCTGGAGAATCGGACCGAAGGCTACGGCCACCAAGCCCGCAGCGCCCTCAACCAGGTCCGCTTCACCGTCTACGACCTGGAGGGCGAGTCCAGTCCGGTGGGACTGTCCACCCTGCTGGTGGACCACCAAGTCCGTACCGCCGAGTTCATCATCGTGCTTGCCGCCGCCGCGCGGGACCGGGGCCTGGCCACCGAAGCGACCCTGCTCACCCTCGACTACGGCTTCCACGTCACCGCCCTGCGCATGATCTGGCTGAAAGTCCTCGAACCCAACACCGCCGGGATCCGCGCCTATACCAGCGCCGGGTTCAAACCCGCCGGACGGCTCCGACAGTCCGGCTACTGGCTCGGCGAGGTCTGCGACGAGCTCATCATGGACGCCGTTAAAGAGGACTTCCAGGGTCGCTGCGCCATTCGCGGAATGACCAGAGAAGACTGACTATCCCCTACGGGCAGACCGAAACCAGCGCATGGACCGATCAGCAGCCGATGCGTCTGGCGGCGTGAGCTAACCCTAAAGGTGAGGGCCATCGGGTCGTCCGGATGGGTGGGGATGACCCGATGGCCCTCGCGGCGCGTTGGGTAGCTGGGGCTACCCAACGCGGGCTTATCACGGCCCGGTCCGCGGGCCGGGTGCCGGTCGCCGGAGCATGCCGGACCATGGTGTCGTGTCTCGCCGTGAGGATGGTGAAGGCCACCGGGTTGATCCCGTGCTGGGTGGCCGGTGGAGGGGCATCAGTACCCGTCCGGAGCGTTGATCAGGCGCACGAGGTGGGGCCGTAGGGCGATCATTTGGTTGTCGCACTCGAAGCGGACGTACAGCAGGTGGGCGTCCCGGCCGATGACCTGGCCTTGCTGGTGCAGCCGGCAGGGGAGGGCTCCGTGGGTCTTGTCCACCGTGATCTGCTCGACCCGGCTCTGCAGGGGAATGTCGGTGCCCTCGGCGTCGCGAAGGGGAATGTCACACAGGGGAGTGCGGGTGCCCTCGGCGTCGCGTGAGGTGCCGGGGTCGGGTCGTGGTGCTGGAGTGGGCATGTGGGTGTCACCTCGGGGTTGCTGGGTGGCTGGCCGGCCGCCGGGAGCCGAAGCCGAGGGTCAGTGGCTCGACCGGCGGCCGGCCAGCGATCTAGGGGGCGGTGGTGCAGGATCAGCACCCGCGGACCCGCTTGCCGCGGGAGGGTGGGGTTCCGGTCCACAGTGGTGCTTCCCCCGGTCTGTCGTGTGGAAGGCGGCGGCCCCGCGCGGTGTGTCGCCCGAGAAGCGGGGCCGCCGCCACTGACCGCCACTCTGAGATCGAGGTGAAGAGTGACGGCGTGGAGTGATCCTCCCGACCCAAGACACGCACACGGATGTCGTGATCATGTGTATGTCAAGGGTGGATCGGGGGTGAATTCGCACCCTGCCTACGGGCTGTAGGTACGCACCAGTGTGTAAATCCGTTGCCGCAGGTGAGCGACCTCATCGAGGTTCTGGTGCGCGGCGGCGTAACGAGCCAGTTCGCGCAGTTCCTCGGTGGCGCGGTGGGAGCGGATGGTGCCGGCGGCGTTCATGGCCGCGTGTCCGAGGGCGGCGGCCTGGAGCGGGTCGCCGGTGACCATGGCGAGACTGGCTAGCTTGGCTAGGCAGATCGCCTGAGAGAGGGCGTCATGGGGTTGCCCGGCCACTGCCACCGCGAGTTGGTCGGTGGCTTTGCCATGGTCGCGGCCTAATATCGCCAGGTCGAACAGGGCTTGCCCGGTGAGCTGGGCATGGCGCGCGTCGCTGTAGTAGGGCATGTACGGCGATTCATCGGCCGGGGTGGCGTGCGCGAAGTGGTCATCGGCGGTGCCGACCGCAGTCAGGGTCTCGCTGGTACGGCGCATCTTGGCCAGCGCGCGGGCCCGGTCGGTGTGCAGCAGCGACCGTCCGATCGCGGTGAGCCGGTCAGGGCGGATCAGACCCTGTCCGGCCAGCGTGAGGCCTTCATCGGGCTGCCCGGTCCAGATCGCCTGCTTCGCCATGCTCGACAGGACCTCGGCGCGCAGGTTCCAGTTCTTGGCCTGCTCGGCGCAGGCCAACGCGAAGCGGTACACCCGACGGCCCTCCTCGTGGGCGTTGGCGTCCACGGCCATGAACCCCGCCACATCGGCGAGGTAACCGACTGCGGAGAACAACTCGGGACGCAGCCGGGCCGGGCAGGTGGCCTCCAGCAGGCCGGCCGAGTAGCGCAATTGAGCCATGACGGTCTCCCGGGCCAACCCGCCACCGTAGGTGCCGCTCCACGAGACGAACACCTGCGTGGCGCTGCGGGTCTGTTCGATCTCGGTGACGCCGATCCGATGAGGGATCGGGGTAGGTTCGCTACTGCCCTCCAGGAGTGCCGCCATCGGCCCGTCCAGGGCGAGAGTGCCCATGCCCAAGGCGCCGGTTTCGAATAACTGTCTACGCTTCACATTGTCCAACTTCACTACCGTGCGGCGGGAACGGGCGTTGACGAATCCCAGCGCGGAATCTGTGGAGACACTAAAGATCGCCCGGAGCGCTTCTCGATACAACTTACCCGGCCAGCGAATTTTTCCACGTTCGAGCTGGCCTATATAATTCGCGCTGGCCTCCACCCTCGTGCGGTGGTGCTCCCATACCCAGGAGTTGACCAGCTCGGCGAGTTCCTGCCGGGACAGGCACTCATCCGGGTGAGTGAGGGAGGCGGTGCGCTGCCGCGCCGCCCGAAGCTGATCATTCACTGCGGCCAAGGCCCCGCCTCATGTGGGATCGGTCTAGCGCCCGTTGTGAGCATTCAGCTATTTTACGGCGCGGGTGCGACGGCCTATCGCTGGCCTTCGTCGGCCTGGAATTCGGAGGTACGGCAAGTACACATGGTTCCTGTGGAGCGAACGAGACTTTGTCGAGTCCAGAAAGCTTTGCCGCGCGAGTTGAGCTCATCGACGGTGACTCGGCTGAAGTCGTCAAGGCTGACTCCATCGATGGATGGACGATCGATGCGCACTCCCGGGTAGCAGGCAGCAGGATAACGACCCGCCGGCCGGATCATGATCGGCCCCGGCCGTACGGCGTTGCTGTTGCGTGCAGCCAGCGGAGGATTTCCTCACCGGCGCGGACGCCGGTCGTCCGGGTGCGGGTGACGGTGGGGTGGGACCAGCCGGTCGCGGCCAGCTCACCATGGGCTGGGTGGATGGCGATGTCGGCATGGCGGAGCATGTCGACATCGAGGAGGGAGTCTCCGGCGGCCAGGACGAGCCGAGCCCGGGTCCGGCTGGCGAGTTCGGTGATGGCGGCGGACTTGCTGAGAGCGGCGGGCACGAGGTGCACCTTGCGTCCCGTTGTGGAGAGTTGCCAACCGTGTGCGTGTGCCCAGTGGGTGAGGTCGTTGATCCAGCCGGTGGGTAGTGACCAGCCGGGGCTGGTCACGACGTAGAGGAACATCTGCTCGGTGACCCGCACCGTGATCGGCCAGTTCCGGTGCAGGGCGTGCTGGAGGTGCGCGGAGACCTCGGGCAGGGGTGCGGCGCTCGCATTCACCCGGCGGCGGGTCTCCCGGTGCCATTCGGGATCGGGGACGCCGTTGCAGAGCAGGTGGGCCCCGTTGCTGCAGACCGCGTACCGCGGCGACGGGCCGGGCAGTTGGACCCGGGCGTACTGGTGGGGGGTGCGGGTCGTAGCGGGGACGAGCAGGGCGGTGTTGGCAAGTTCTGCGACGTGGTGTGCTGCGCGGGCGGTCAGATAGGACGGCCTGTTGCGGTGGTACTCCACGCAGACCAGCGGACCGATGTGGTGCTGACGGTTCCCGTAGCGGTGCAGCGCGGCACTGGAGTAGATCAGGGTGCCGTCAAGATCGCAGGCGGCCAGGACACCTCCAAGGATGTCGGTGCTCATCGGGCACCGCCGCGCGGGTGGATCAGAGCGACACAGGAGAACGGCAGGTCGCCGACGTCGACGAGGTGAGCGCGGCGTTGGGTGGCCAGCAGCCGGATGTGCGGCAATGGTGGGCTGGTGCGGTCGATCAGTATTTTCCAGGGCACCCTGCGCAGCAAGGCTCGGGTGGTCTCGCCGACGCCGGGTTTGACGAAGTTCATGTCGTCGACGCCGTGGGTGCTACCGATGCGCCGGGCGGCGGCCCACCCCGTGTGGTCCGGCGGCCGGGACGATGCGGCAAGCCGTCGGGCGCTGCGGGCGGCCGCGCCGGCGACCTCGCCGAAGCGGGCGCTGATCGCGTCGAGGTAATGGTTCGACAGGTCGGCCTGCGCCAGGTGCGGGTAGAACTTGGCGCCGTGGAAGTTCTGGGGACCGATCAGCGTGGAGTGCAGGACGGTGCGGGAGACGAGTCCGGAGATGGTGGAGTTCAGGCACGCGGAGGGGATGAGGGCGTCGCGACGGGTTCCGTAAATGTGCGCACAGCAGCCGGGATCGGCCAATACCGCCAGCTGGGCGGGGAAACGCAGACCATCGGTCGCAGCGTGCGCCAGCGCGCGACGCAGCTCAAGGGTGATCGTGCCCTTGCCCGTCCACCCATCGACGAAGATGACCCGCGCGGGGTTGTGGTGGTGGGCCAGGTATCGCAGGGCCACCATGTCCGCACCCCGTCCGCGCACGACGGACATCGTGTAATGGGGCGAGCTGAGCTGGTGGATCTGCTGGCCCCACCGCCGCATCAGGATCCCCACCGGGGTTCCCGCGCGAGCCAGCGACACCAGGACGACGTCAAGGCCGCGGGCGGCCAGCACCGTCTCGGTGATGACACCGACCAGGTACGCGATGCGGCGGGCCGACTGCCCCAACAGCACCTGGAACAATGCCAGGTAGTCCGCTGATGGCCGGTACTCCACGGGAAGTGACTCGGCGTAGTGCACGCCGGAACGAATGCGTTCATCGCGCTGCGCGACCGGCATTTCCAACTCGGCGCCGGACAGGTCGGTGACCAACCAGCTGACCTCGTCGGGGGCGTACGTGGAGAAGCGCGGCCCCACCAGCGGTTCGGGCAGGGCGACCATCAGCACGACCCGGTCTGCGCGCCAGCGGCATCTCGGCCCGGTCGGTAGGACGGCACCACGACCACGCTCACCCGATCACACACCCCGCGCAGGATGTCGAGCAGCCCACCGGCAGCGCGTAACGCGGGTGTGTTCATCGCATCGTCGAGCACGCAGACCACGTCATCGAACCGCCGGGCGGGATCGTTGCCGGGGGCCACGTTGTAGACGAAACGCCACCCGCTCCCGGCATCGCGGTCGTGGGCCGGGAACGCCAACCGGGTGCGGATCGGGTACGTCGAGTCATCGACGGCGAGTACCGGGGAGCGGGCTGTGCTCGCATAGTGCACCTCGCTGCCCCGCGCGAGACACCGCTGCAGCGCCTGCGCCACCCGCAGCGGTACGTACATGAACTCCTCACAACCAAGAACGAGGACCCGACGCCCACGCACCATGGTGGTCAGCCCTGCCGCGATGTCCGCCACCACGGCCTCCAGCGAGAAACGATGCACCGGTGTGAAGCCGTGACGGCCGCCGTCGGGCAGGCCCGCGGGCCAGGCCGGACGCAGCCCGGACAGCCGAGCATTCGGATGGCGTGCGTGTGGGGCGGGAGCGCGGCGCGCTTGCGCGGCGACGAGCCGGGCGCTGCGGGACAACATGTCGTCGGGCAGTTCGACCGCCCCGCGTGCGAGCGAGACAACCTCGACGTGCGCACCGAGTGCGGCCACCCGGGCGGCCATCGATTCGCTGTCCGCCAGGGAACGCACGTCCATGAGAGAAGCGACGACATAGCGATGGCGCGGGTAACGCGCGTGCACCGCCTCGATCGTGTTCGCGGCGGTGGTTCCGGTCGACAATTCATCGTCAACCAACACCAACGGCCCGCCTCCGCCGAGCATGTCCGGGTGGGCCGGCAGCAACAGATGCCCCGGCGCGTGCGAGTGCGGTTCGGTGAACGCCGCCGTCACCAGGCCACCGGGGACCGCGCGGCGAGTGGAATGCAGGTAAGGCGCCCCCAGCACGTCGGCCACGAGATGCCC